>DASZVV010000416.1:0-40881 GCA_035546955.1 Bryobacteraceae bacterium | reverse complement strand
TGACGGCGCCCCGCGAGCGCCCGCGGATCTCAGCGGCCTGGGAGAATCCGCTGACCGCGCTGCAGCAGGCGGTTGCGACCCTCTGGCGGGAGTTGCTGGGCGTGGAAAAGGTCAGCCTGAACGACAACTTCTTCGAACTGGGCGGGGACTCGCTGCTCGGCATGCGGCTCACCGTTTCCCTTCGGGAATCGCTGGGTATTGGAGTGGCGCTGCAGGCACTCTTCTCTTCGGCCACTCTGCGCGGATTCTGCGCCGCCCTGGAGGCGGCGGAACTTGTTCCGGGCCGCCTGGAGAAAATTGCTGGAATTCTCAATCGCATCGACTCGTTCTCGCCCATGGAGCTCGAGGATGCGCTCCGTTCGATCGACTGCGCTTAGAACACCCATTTAAATCACATGCGACATACAGATTCGATGGCCGCCAAACGCGCGCTTCTGGCATCGCGCGTTCTATTGAAAACGGAGCAGGAGAATCGCGATGCGATTCGGCCGCGCGCCGGCGCCGCCCGGTTTCCACTGTCTTCCGTGCAGAAGCAGATCTGGTTTGCGGAGCAGCTGCATCCCGAGAGCCCGGTCAACAATATTTTCTTTTGTTACCGGCTCTATGGAAAGCTGAACGTTCCCGCGCTCGAAACTGCATTCACCGAGGTGATGCGCCGCCATGAAGTGCTGCGGGCACGTTTCGTGAACAGCAGAGGCGTGCCGGAGCAGTCGATTGCCCCCCCGGCGCCGGTGTCTCTGTCCATGGCCGACCTCAGCCGGATACCCCATGAAATGAGAGAGCGCGAAGCGCTTGCCATCGCCGGCGCTTCGTTTGCGCGCCCCTTCGATTTGTCGTGCGGACAACTGCTCAGGGCGTCCCTGCTGCGCCTGGCGGCGGATGAACACATTCTTGCAGTGGCCGCGCATCACATCGCCTTCGATGGGTGGTCGCTCGGTCTGTTCTGCCAGGATCTGGCCGCGGCCTACCGGGCGGCCGCAAGCGGTGCGGCGCCAGTGACTCTGCCTCCTCTGCCCATTCAGTATGCCGATTTCGCCGCCTGGGAGGAGGAATGGCTGGAAGGTTCGGAAGCAGACCGCCAGGCGCGGTTCTGGTCGTCCAAACTGGCGGGAGCCGCGGAGCCTCTGCAGCTTCCAATCGATCGTCCGCGCCCCGTCCGCCAGACCTTCAACGGCGGCGAGGTGGTGCGAGAGATACCGTGTTCCACCGTTGTGTCTCTGACCAAGGCCGCCCGTCAGGAGAACGTCACGCTCTACATGGCGCTCTACGCCGCATTTCGTCTGCTGCTGGGAAGATATACCGGTCAGTCCGATATCCTCATCAGCACGCCCGTAGCGGGCCGTTCGCAATCTTCCGTCGAAGAGCTCATCGGATGTTTCATCAATACCGTCACGCTTCGTACTCCTGTGGATGAGAGTCTGTCGTTCTCGCGCTGGGTTGGCGAAGTCAGGACCGAGATACTCGAAGCTCTCGCGAATCATGACCTGCCTTTCGACTACGTCATCGAGAAGCTTCGGCCGGAGCGCGACGCCAGCCGTCCGACGCTGGTCCAGACCTATTTTGCGCTACAGAATTCGGTGCGAAGCGAACTCTACCTGCCGGGGATCATTGCCACGTATATTCCGCTGGAGGCGAAGACGTCCCGTTTCGACCTGAGTCTTGACGTGTTTCCCGTGGGCGGCCGTCTGCGTTGTGTCTTCACCTGGAACACGGACCTCTTTCTGCGCGAAACCGTGGAACGGCTTGCCGAGCATTACCTGCAACTGATAACCGGAATCGCCGCGCGGCCCACCACGGCTCTCGCCAAAATCGATATGCTGGCCGCGGACGAACGTTCGCAGATCGTCGCGAAGTGGAACGAGACGGCGCTTCCTGTTGCGCGCGAGGCATGTGTTCATGACCTTTTCACTGCGCAGGCAGGCAAGACCCCTGACGCCATTGCGGCCGAATTCAGCGCAAGCCGCCTCACTTACCGGGAACTCGATGAACAGAGCTCGGCCCTGGCGCGCCATCTTCGGGGTTTGGGCGTCGCGGCGGAGTCGCTGGTCGGCATCTGTCTCGATCGCTCCCTTGAAATGCTCGTTGCTGTCCTCGGCGTGCTGAAAGCCGGGGGCGCTTATGTGCCGCTCGATCCGGCGTTTCCCGATGAGCGCCTGTCCTGGATGCTGGAAGATTCCGGCACCCGCATACTCATCTCCCGGCCGGTGCATGCCGCGCGTTTTCCGAAGTATGCCGGCAAGGTCGTGACGATGGAAGAAGGGACGGCATTCGCTGCTGACGGCGATCCGGCTGTTTGCGCCGCCGTCACGCCCGAGAATCTGGCCTATGTCCTCTATACCTCCGGGTCCACCGGCAGGCCGAAGGGCATCATGGTCGAGCACCGGTCACTCGTGAACTTCCTCGAGTCCATGCGGCGCGAGCCTGGCATGACGCGGGATGACATCCTGCTTGCGGTGACGACGCTCTCCTTCGATATCGCGGCTCTCGAACTGTTTCTGCCGCTGGTATCGGGTGCGAAGGTGGTCATCGCAGACCGCATGGCTGCCGCCGATGGCCGGGAACTGTCCAGGCTGATCTCGCAGCGCCGCATTACCGTTATGCAGGCGACTCCCGCTACCTGGAGGCTGCTGCTGGAATCCGGATGGACTGGAAGCAGCCGGCTCCGTGCGCTCTGTGGCGGGGAAGCGCTTCCCCGCGAACTGGCCGAAGCGCTCTTGCCGCGGACCGCGGTTCTGTGGAATATGTATGGCCCTACCGAAACAACGGTGTGGTCGCTGATGACGCGCGTAGAGCCCGGAACGGGCCCGATCCCGATTGGCCGGCCTATCGCCAACACGACCGTCTATATTCTGGACGCGCAGGGCCGCCCCGTACCCCCCGGCGTGACCGGGCGGCTGCATATTGGGGGCGCAGGTCTGGCGCGCGGCTACAGAAATCTGCCGGACAAAACCGCCCAGGCCTGGTTCTTCAATCCGCTGCCCGAGCGCAGCGGAGAGCGGATTTACCACACCGGCGATCTCGCCCGCTATCGCTCCGACGGACTGGTCGAGTTTCTGGGCCGCGCGGACGGTCAGGTCAAGATTCGCGGCTACCGGATCGAAACAGCCGAGATTGAATCGGTGCTGCGCCGCCACGAAGCGGTCCGCGACGCAGTGGTCGTGGTCCGTGGAAACGCGGAGACCGACAAGCAGCTGGTGGCCTGGATCATTCCGGTGACAAATGAAGTTCAGCCTCTTGCGGAAATCCGGAAGTATGCCGGAATTCATTTGCCTGGGTACATGATGCCCGCCACAATCCATCTTGTAGATGAGTATCCGCTCACGCAGAACGGCAAGGTGAACCGGCGCGCTCTCGCGGAATCGGCCGGCCCGGTAGCGCCATCCGCACCCGATACTGTTCCGCCGACGCTTCTGGAATCTGTGCTGCTCCGCATATTCGAAGAGCTGTTCGAATTTACTCCCATCGGCGTCAATGACAACTTCTTCGATCTCGGCGGCCATTCTCTGCTGGCGGCCCGGCTGGTGGCAAGAATCGAAAAGGAAACCGGGCACAACATTCCCGTCGGGACGCTGTTCGAATCGCCCACGGTGCGCGATCTGGCGCGCGCGCTCGCCGGCGTGACGTACACCACGGCGAGCCCGCTCGTTCGCCTCAACCGGGAGGGCGATGAGAGCCAGGCTCCTTTGTTCTGTATCCACTGGCTGAATGCCAAGCTGGTCACTTTCCAGAAAATCACCTTCCTGCTTCGCCAGGACCGCCCGATCTACGGTCTGCAGATGCAGATGGGACCGGATGAAGCAGCCGGCATACGAACCATTGAAGACATGGCCGCCCTCTATATCCGGGAGATTCGCCGGCAATGGCCTCATGGTCCCTATCATCTGGCGGGTTCCTGCCTCGGCGGCGTGGTGGCCTTTGAAATGGCGAGGCAACTCAAGGCGGAAGGCGAAGAAGTCGGGCTGCTCCTGATGATCGATGCGCGGATGCCCGGAAAGCTTTCCGATCTTCACGACCGCAATTCTGCCGTCGAGTACCTCGATCGTTATCTCGGCGAGTTCCTGCTATCGCCTTTCGGGGCCGTAAAGAGATGGATAAGAGAAACCGCGAGACGGTTGTCTTCCAGCCGTGAAAAGAGCACCTCGTCACAGACAACGAAGCAGATCGCCCGAATCAGCATGGAGGCCGCGCAGGCTTACCGGCCGCGGGTCTATCCTGGAAAAGTCACTCTCTTCCTTTGCAGTGACGCGCCGTTCCGCTCTTACGAGGACCGGCGTCTGGCATGGTACGAGGTGGCGCAGGGCGGGCTGGAAATCCATATCGTGCCGGGCGATCACGCGACCATGGAGCAGGAACCGAACGTTCAGGTTCTGGCTGCCGATTTCCAGAAATGTTTCGATGGGGCGCGGGGCGAATCGCCGCTGCCCCTTCTTCCCGCGAACCGCACATAAACGACTTCCCCCATCGGGTGTTCCGGTATCCCGGACCTGGCCCGGGCCGCGTCGCCACGCATACCAATCGTCTACCGTTGCGCCAGGCAACCCTTTCATCTCTGGAGAAATCACCAATGAATATGAATCGCGCCGGACTTGCCATTTCTCTGCTGATGGCATTGTCAATCGGGGCGCAGGCCGCGGATCCTACGCCTCCTCCGCCGATACTGGGGATGCCCGGATCGTCGAAACCGCTGGGTGCAATCACAACACCGAAGACTTTCATCGCGGCCAAACTGATGAGCGCGGCCGTCATTCCATCGGTACAGATGAAGATTCTGGTGCTTGCGGGCGACAGCAGTGAATACAGCTATCAATCCATAACCACATTCCTGACCCAGATCGGTGTTCCGTATACGGGCATCGCAGTCGATACTCTCACTCCGGATTCAAACGGAAATCGTCTCACGAATCTGTCGCTCGTCGACTCTGTTACCGGAAACGGGCTCTACCAGGGCATTATAGAAACCAACAGCAATTTTACCGTTTGCAATCCCACCTGTACCGCGCTCCTGAGCACCACGGACTGGAACACTCTCGATAACTACGCATCCAATTTTCAGGTGCGCGTGGTCAGTTACTATACCTGGCCGGAAGCGAAATGGGGGCTCGCCGGGACCGATTCCGGAAGCGCCCACACTGCTTCCAATCCGCTCCAGGTCAGCCTTACGGCCGCGGGGGCGGCCATCTTCAGTTACATCAACGCGGCGAACGCGATTCCCGTGGCTGGTTCGGGCACTGGGAGCATCTGGGTTTATCAGGCGAATCCCGTGGCTGCGGCCGGCGAAACGACCACAGCCATTATGAAAGCCGGGTCGGCCACGGTCGGCGTCACACACACCACCTCGGACGGCCGCGAATCGATGTCGCTGACGTTCGATAATTACCCGACACTGCTCCATTCGCTGGCGTTCAGTTATGGCGTGGTTAACTGGGTCACGAAGGGTGTTTTCCTCGGTGCGCGGCAGGTTTATCTCAATCCGCAGGATGACGACATCCTTTTCGGCGACAGGCTCTACGCTCCCACGCTGCCGCAGTGCCCCAATGATCCCTCCTGCCCTGACGTCGAAATGAGTTCGGCGGATCTGCAGGCTTTGAATAACTGGCAAAACAGTCACCGCATTGACCCGCAGTTTTCATCGCTGGCAACCACATTCGCCTACGTCGGAATCGGCGCGACTTTCGGCCCGGCTTACGCACAGGAAGCGCAAACCATGACGGAAGAGGCTACCGATTACGGCTGGCTGAGCCACGGCTATGTCCACGGCGATCCGGATTGCTTCACCACGTTACCGGGCGGCACCTGCGTTCCGGCCACGCTGCAGGATTCGGTAACCGAGCTTCAGCGAAACATCGCCTTCGGCGCGAGCCTCGCGTTGCCGGTGGACTACAACGGATATGTCACGCCCTTCAATAACGGTCTGGGCAATCAGGCCTATCTGCAGGCGGCTTCCTGGCTGGGTGTTACGTCGGTGATCTCGGCAAACAATCCACCCTCTGTCAATACCGGCAGCTACAGCACGCTTGTGCCGCCCCTCTATCTCGTTCCGCGCCGGGTAACCAACCTGCTCTGGAATGAAAGCAGCCCAAAAACCGGCGTCTATGGTTCGCTGCCGGACGAATACAACAGCTTTTACGGTCCGAACGGATCGACGCCGTTCTTCACGCAGAACCAGACGTACAGTCAGATCATCGACAACGAGAGCACTGATCTGCTGCTGCTGCGGCTGCTGCCGTATGAGCCATTTCCGCTTGGATTTCATACGTCCAACTCGGTGACTTATGACGGTGTCCACTCCATCATGACCGACCTGCTGGACGCCACCATTCAGAAATACGAGAAACTCTACACCCTGCCCGTCCATACACTGCGGGCGATGAGGGATATCGCGCCAGTGCTCCAGACGCGCCAGTCGTACAACGCCTCCGGAGTCACGGGCGTTTATACGCCAGGGGTAGCGGTTGTCCTGAAAACCGTCAATGCAGCCACTATTCCGGTTACCGGGGCCTGCTCACAGTCGGTATGTCCACTTTATGGTGGCCAGATGCAGGACACCGTCCTGATGCAGGCGAACTCGAGCGTCACCTTGTCGCTTTCCGCAGGCTCCGGAGTAGGTGTCGCGGCCGTTACAGTAAATCCCTCCACGATCAGTACTCTCAGCCTGTCCCAGGGCCTGGTTACGTTGAACGGAGTCGCGTCGAGTCCCGTCACCGTGTCTCTGTCCAGCAACAACACGGCGGCGGTGGTTCCCTCCAGCGTTACCATCGCCGCGGGGGACCAGGGCGCCGCGTTTACAGTCACGACTGGTGCGGTCTCCGGACCCACCAACGCGACTATCACCGCGACCCTCAATGGGGTCACGAACTCCACGACGCTGACCATCAACCCCGCTATCACGCTGTTGAGTGTGGCTCTGTCTCCCAGCACTGTGAGCGGCGGCACGCCGTCTCAGGGAACCGTCACATTGACGGCGGCAGCTCCGCAGGGAGGGATCGTCGTCGAACTCGTCAGCGATAACAACGCCGCGGTCGTGCCGGCTTCGGTCACGATACCCGCCGGTAGTCTGAGTGCCACCTTCAACGTGAGCACGTCGGCAGTCAGCGGGACAACGACGGGTAATATCGTCGCGGTCTATAACTACGCTATCCAGTCGGCGCTGATGACGGTAACTACGGGAAGCGCGGTGACACTCAGCAACGTCTCCGTGAATCCACCTCAGGTAACCGGCGGAACCTCTTCTGTGGGGACCGTGACGCTCAGCGGCATCGCGCCCTCGGGTGGAATCCAGGTAGCGTTGTCAACCGACGGCGCTTCGACTGTGCCGGCGAACGTCACCATTCCGGCCAACAGTGCATCGACGAACTTTACGGTGGGAACGAATTCCGTGACTTCGACCATCACTTCAACGATTACAGGGTCTTACAACGGAGTCGTGAAAACGACCACGCTGGTGATCACCCCGGCCGTGTCGCTCACCAGTGTGTCCCTCAATCCGACGTCGGTCATCGGCGGGTCCGGATCCACCGGCACCGTCACCCTCAGCGGGCCGGCCCCCGCGGGAGGAATTCAGGTGAGTCTGTCGGCCACCGGTTCGGCAACTGTCCCGGCGAGCGTAACCGTCGCTGCGAACAGCTTGACGGCGACCTTCGCAGTGACAACAACTTCCGTTGCTTCCACCTCTAATGCCGTAATCACGGCGTCTTACAACGGAGTTCTCCAAATGGCGACGCTCGTGATCAACCCGGGAGTGTCGCTCTCCGCTGTTTCCCTGAATCCAACGTCAGTGACCGGCGGTACCGGCTCTACCGGCACCGTAACCCTCAGCGGACCGGCGCCCACGGGCGGAATAACTGTTGCGCTCTCGGACAACAGTTCGTCTGTAACGCTTCCTGCCAGCGTGAACGTTGCGGCGAACCAGACCACCGCTACGTTCGCCGTCACGACTCTGGCGGTCACCACAACCACTACCGCCACGATCAGCGCGACGTACAACGGGGTCGTCAAAACCGCGACGCTCACTCTCACTCCGGCTTTGGCGATCTCCGGCGTGTCGCTCAATCCCGCGTCGGTGGTGGGCGGATCCGGATCCACCGGTACCGTCACTCTCAATGGACCGGCGCCCACGGGCGGAATCACGGTGACGCTGTCGGACAATAGTTCGTCCGTAACGACGCCCGCCAGCGTAAACGTCGCGGCGAATCAGACTTCCGCCACGTTCTCCATTACGACTCTGGCGGTAACCGCAACCACTACCGCCACGATCACCGCGACCTACAGCGGGTCAAGCAAAACGGCCACGCTGACTGTCACCCCGGCTCTGGCGCTCTCCGGCGTGTCGCTCAACCCCACGTCGGTGGTCGGCGGATCCGGATCGACCGGCACCGTCACCCTGAATGGCCCGGCGCCCACGGGCGGAATCACGGTGACGCTGTCGGACAATAGTTCGTCCGTAACGACGCCCGCGAGTGTGACTGTTGCGGCAAATCAGACTACCGCCACATTCGCCGTCACGACTCTGGCGGTAACCACAACGACTACCGCCACGATCAGCGCGACGTACAGTGGGTCAACCAAAACCGCCACTCTGACGGTTACGCCCAACTTCACGCTCTCGAATTTCACGCTGAGCGCGACGAATACCGCCGGTGGAACTTCGGTGACTGGAACCGTCACTCTGACCGCGGCGGCGCCAACCGGCGGGGTGCCGGTTGCGCTCGCGAGCAATTCATCGTTCGCGAGCGTTCCAGCAAGCGTTACCGTCGCGGCCGGAAGTAAGACAGCCACCTTCACGGTCACAACAACCGGTCTGACCACCGGAACAACGGTGGACCTGACTGCATCCTACGGCAGCACGACACTAACGGCCTATCTGTTCGTCTGGCCGGCGGTCTACTCAGACCTCACTATCAGTCCCGCAACGGTGCCCGGTGGAACCCAGGCGACCGGGACGGTGACTCTCCTTGGCAGTGCGCCCACGGGCGGATTCGTCATTTCACTATCCAGCAATAACTCGCTGGCAACAGTTCCCGCCAGCGTAACGGTCCCGGCAGGCAGTTCTTCCGCCACGTTCCCGATCGCTACGCGCGCGGCGACCTACACGGCGAAGCCGAGCATCGTCGGCACCAATCAGGGGACTTCAATCTCCGATACGGTCACGATCATCGGCCTTACATCGGTTTCGGTCTCACCCACAAGCGTACAGGGTGGGAAGACCTCAACCGGGACAGTGAAGCTGAGTACCACGGCGCCGACGGGCGGCGCGGTGGTAGCGCTCTCCAGTTCGAATGCCAACGCGGTGGTTCCGGCTTCCGTCACCATTCCTTCCGGAAGCTCTTCGGCAACGTTCCAGATCACCACAACCACCGTCACCGCCTCCGGGAGCGCGACTATTGGCGCAACCATGGGCGGACTGACGGAAAATGCCACACTGACGATCACGCCATAAAGCGCGTCAGCTGAAAAAGCAGACGGCGGTCCCGCGCGGGACCGCCGTCTGTTGCCTTCAATACTGCTGTAACTACGGCTGAATGCCGGTCAGATCGATCGGCGGCGGATTGTTCGCGAGCTGCGATGCCGGAACGGTGGTCATCGCGAAGGAGCGCCAGTAGGTTTTCACATACTTCTCCTTCCCGATGGCGATTCCCGGGTTGTACGAAGTGTTGCCGGGCCAACCGCCGGTGAGGGCGGGATAGTAATCGCCACCAGCGCCTGCAAGGTAATTCGCGGTCGAACGGTCGTCCGGAAGCGACGAATCACCAACGATCAATCGTGCCTCGAAAATCGTCACGAAGCCGCCAATATCATTCGGATTGATGCTGGCGCGCGGATCGGGATAGAAATGAAAATTGTATCCGTTCCCCGCTGTGACCGAGATCGTCCCATCGGGCTCCTGGCGGACATCCGCAGCTTTGCTCGTGTCTCCCGAGAAGTCCTCCAGGTAGGCGGCGCCGTCGGGAGTGCTGGTGTTCTGGAGCATCGTCCATGTTCCCTTGCTCTTCGAGAGGAACCATGTCTGAACGTTGCGGATGTTTACGCGTGTGTTGGTGGCGGGATTACCCTGGGAAGCCACATAGACAACACCCCATGCGGTCATCGCCTGCCATCCGCTCGAATTGTTGCCCATCTCCATGGCTGGCCCGTTCGCCCAGTCATAGCTCAACGGCACCCCATGCGGATGGCCTTCGTTCGATCCCGTCATGTCGCCCGAGATCGCTGCCGCTACGTCCGTGCTCCCGCTGCTGCTCGAGCCGCTGCCGCTCGAAGTGCCGCCACTGCCGCTCGATGCGCCGCCGCCCGAACTACCGCCGCTGCCGCTCGATGCGCTGCCGCCGGAGTTACCGCCGGTGCTGCCGCTGTCCGCAACCACGATGTTGGTCGTGGCGGACACCGTTGCCGAGCGGCCTTCCGTGGCTTCCACGGTAATGGCATGTGCGCCGGGGGTCAGAGTGAGCGAACTTGTGATGGAAGATACGCCCCACTTTCGCAGGATCAGCGAACCGTTATCGAAAACCTCGATGGAGTTCGCCCTTGCCCCGCTTGTAGTCGCACTCAGCGCGACTGGCGAACTGACGGTAGCTCCGTTCGCCGGTGAACTGATGGACACAGATCCGCCCCTCGCGCGCGGTTGCGCAAAAGCGATCATCGGTAATAAAGCCGCAGCCAGCAATGTGTACCTACTCACTGGTAACACAAATCTGGCCTGAGGCCGGTAAGACTGCTTATTCGTTTGTTGCAATATGGTCACCCCAATGTGTGAATTGCTCCAGTCTCCTGGCGCGGTGTGCCGGTGTTGTTGCCCGGCACTCTCACGTAAATTTACTAGCGGAGCGCCTGAAAAAGGGGATTCGGGGTAGCCGCTTTCGACCGAAAAATCCGTTCTCCTGCAGACAGGTAATGCTTCTGGTTTTGGGTGCCCGCAAAACGGTCTAAATGGTTTAGCCCTCCGGCTGAGGTTCTGCAATTTTTCAAGTGCGGAGATTTACCTGTGTCTGCTTCGCTCAGGTACCAGCTCACTCCACGACCGATGAAACACCCGTACAGCGCTGACGTCCGACGCTCCTGACCCATACGGGCCATCCATTCATCGAAGATCAGACGCGTGACTGAGCTCGCCTATCCGCATTCGCTGCGCGACCTGCGCGCACGCCTTTCCTCCGAGGAAGCGTGCAGGGATTTCCTTTTTGAACTCAGATGGCCCGGCGGATTCCGTTGCGCGCGGTGCGGTCACAGAAAAGCCTGGCTGCTGGGCAACAAATTATATGAGTGCGCGAATTGCGGGCTGCAGACGTCTGTAACTGCCGGCACCATTTTCCAGAATACGCGCACGCCGCTGACTGTGTGGTTCCGCGCAATCTGGTGGATGATGGGGCAGAAACTCGGCGCCACCGCAGCCGGCCTTCAACGCGCTACAGGGCTGAGGAATTACGAGACCGCATGGGTTTGGCTCCACAAACTCCGCACTCTGATGGCGCCCCCCGAATGGGACCGTCTGAAGGGAGTTGTGGAAGTCGGCTCGGGTGAAGTACGCATTCGGCCGCTGCACGCCGGCAGCGGGCGAGTGTTCCGGGCCATCATCGTCGTGGCTGCCCAATCGGATGATGGAGGAATTCGTGAAATCCGGCTGCGTCGCGTCGCGGAACTGAACGAGGAGTTCCTCACAACTTTCATTCGGCGGACAGTCAAGCGTGGCGCCGTCGTTGTGACTCACCAGGCCTTTCCCGTAGGACATCTGGGCCGGATCGGCTACATACATGAGCGCGTGCCGCGCGAGAAGAGCACGGGAGTGGAAGATCAGCTAACCAGAGTGCAGACCGTTCTGACGGAGCTCGAACGCTGGCTCAATCAGGCTCACGAGCACGAGCCTAATAGTCATCCGCTGTCTTATATCGACGAATTTGTTTTTCGCTACAACTCGAGATCGAAGAGCCGTGGCGAAGCTTTCGTCGATCTCGTGCGCCGCGCCGTGGCCACCGACCCCCAGGGCCCCGAACCCGGCGCCCGCTCAGGGGATAACGCATGACATACACACCGCAGCAACCATTTCCGCTAAAGCGCCTTATCCTCCCAGCCGACGGGCGGCCTCCTTGCGCGTCCGCTCCCGATCCGCCGGAAGGCAACGGTTCGGATTCCCCTCTCCTGCGTGCTCGCGAGAGCGTTCGAAGCGCGATGTCACATCGCGCTCCCATTCTGCCGGATTTCGAGACTCCTTCCGAGGCCGAATGCGAACGCGGCTGGAAGCGCTGGCTGCTGAGTCACCATCTCTTCGTTCCCATGCTCGCGTTGAACGGGTATTGTCTGGAACGGTGCGCCGAAGCCGTTGCCGCGGAAAGAGCTCAGGACGAAGCATCCCGCTGGCTCGATCATGCCGCCCGGATGCGATGCGGATGCGGGTCTCTCTTTCTTTATGGAGTTGATTTCGAGCCGTGCGCCGCGATTTACTGCGGGTATATCCGGTCTCGCATGCCGCCGGCTTTTTCCGGTTATCAGGCGCGGGAGCGTCAGAATACATTTCTGCCGGGTCTCACTGCGTTCCGTGAGAGTCTGGGACGCTCGGGCGGAGGCGCGGCTCAGGCGCGGCTGCGGGATCAATGGGTCCAGGCTGACGTTCACTATCATGAGCGGCATCAGTGCTGTATGTTACGGGCGGTTTCTCTTGCGCAGGTGCCGAATGCCTACGCGCACGACACGGGATCCGGAAATCCGGAATCGCTTCGTGCCGCCTATCGCCGGCAGCACGGCGTGGTGCCCGAGATCGACATCCAGGCTTTCAACGAATTCGACGACTGGTTCGGGATCGAGCGCCGCGAGAGCCTCACGTGGGCTGAGTACGGCGCGGAGGTGGCTCGGGTAGTGGGCGAGATCGTTTCCGACCTCGAAGAAGGCCACCGGCTCCAGCCGAACGTGATTTCCGATCTGTTCGATTCCATGAACGCAGTTCTGGCCATCCTCGAAGAGCGCCCGGGTGAAAGGCACGCGACGGGCGAGCGAAACGTTGGTCTGCTGTTCGCTTGACATGGTTTGCCGCCTCAGGCAGCAGCGGCCGATGCTCTGTGTGACTGTACCGTTGCGGCTCTCGATGCCTCCGCCGGCCTTTTTTTGCTTCCGTTGCTGCGCCCGGCCGGCCTGGCCTCGGCGCGCGGCAGGGTGAAGCAGAAAGTGGATCCGCGGCTCGAAGAGGATCGCAGCCAGATGTGGCCGCCGTGGAGCTCGACGATTCTTCGGCAAATCGTCAGGCCCAGCCCGCTGCCTTCGAACGTCGCCTGAGGATGAAGACGCTTGAATGCCGCAAATATGCGCGTGCGGTCCGATGCATTGATCCCGATACCGTTATCGGTGACCGAAAACACCCAGTCCAGCCCGGATTTGCGGCAGTTCACCTGAATATCCGGCCGCTCCTCGCGGCGGTACTTGATCGCGTTCGAGAGAAGATTCTGAAAGACCCGGCTGAGCGCTACACCGTTTCCGCGAACCCGGGGGAGTGCCGGTGCGGCGATCACTGCCCTCGATGCCTGGATGGAAGCACCCAGTGCCCCTTTGGCCGCTTCCAGTACTTCGCTCATTTCTACGTCGCCTTCCGGGGCGGAGTTCGATGCCCACGCCATGACTTCGAAATCGTGCATCAGCTTGAAAATGCGTGTGGTGTTCTGCGCTGCGCGCGAAAGCCAAAGCGCCGGATCCTCGATCCGGTCCGCCCGCTTCTGCAGCAACTCAATCGAAACCTGAATGGTCCGGAGCGGCTCGCGAAGATCGTGGAACAGGGCCGAGAGCAGCTCGCGCAATTGTGGTTCATGCTCATTTGCCGTTATCGCCGGCGGGCCCGTGAAATAAAGATTGGTCAACGGAGATTACCTCCCGCGCTTCCAGCGCGTCAATGCTGTGGTTACTCGGAAAGGATACCGTTATTGGGACAAAAAGTTTACTCGGAAATCTCCGTGTTCAATGCGTTAGTTCCGCAGGTGTCTTTGCAGTGCCTGAAGTTATCCGACAATTCCTTTTTTTGTTGCGTAGACAGCCAGTTCGGGGACCGAATGGAGACCGAGGCTATCCATGATCCGGTATTTATGGAATTCAACGGTTCGGGCTGAGATTCCGAGGATCCCTGCGATTTCTTTCGGCGCTTTACCTTCCGCGAGCATTTGCAGCACTTCACGCTGGCGCTGCGTCAGACTTCCGCGGCTATCGTGTGCTTCGTTCTCACGCGGACGTGCTGAATTCAGCGCCGCCTGCGTCATCTCCGGTTCAAAACAGAGCTGTCCATCGAGGACTCTTCGGATCGCGGCAATCAGTTCGCTCGATTCCGCGGTCTTCAGAATGTATCCCCGGACACCGGCATGCCACGCATCGATCGCATAGGATGAGTTCTGGTGCATACTCAACATCAGGATCTTTATTCTCGGATCGTGCCGAAGAATCTGCCTCGATGCGTCCAGGCCGTTCAGTAACGGCATCGAAAGATCGGTGACGATGAGATCCGGCCTGAGCGCCGCCGCCGCGGTGACAAGCGAACGGCCGTCTCCAACCGTAGCCACAACCTCGAACTCGGAATTGTCGAGTATGGTGCGCAGGCCCTCCAGCAGGATTTTGTGATCGTCCGCCAGGATCAGCCGCCAGCGCCTGAGCCTTGGCTCAGTTCCGCCGGCCGATCGCCTTGCCTGCACAACCTCGGAATTCAACATTCGCCGACACTCCCGTATATTTCCAGTGAAGAGCGGCTGATCCTTCGCACCGGTAGTGCCAATCCGGCTGATCGCCCTCCAGCGTGGCCGTGCGCAAGAGAGTAAAAAACCTGAACACGCGTCTGCGTGTTAAATCCATCGTACCTCTTAATTGCCGTCAAATTAGCGGTTTTTTAAGTAAACCCTGATAGCTAACTGGCGGAGAGTATGTCTCCATACTGTGCACGTTTTGCAGGCCTCACGCGATGGTTATGGAGGCTGTGGAAGTTGCTGGGTTTCGCGGCATCGTGAGCGCGCCGTAATCAATCGGAGAGTGCTTCGCAGCGCGAACCTCTGCTGAATTTACGTGGCCGCCCAGTGAGTGCGTGCGGAAACTGCAGGTTTGTATTCGCCGGCGACTCAGCAATCGTCGATCGCTAACTCCTGGCACCGCGCACCGGCTAAAAGTTGTAACCCAGAATCAATCGGAGCGTTGGTGAAGGTCGCGAATAAACCGAAGTTTTGAATTCCATAAACATGCCGCTTCGGTATTGAATTCCTCCCAGTAAGTTCAGACCCACATCGCTGTGGAACTGGCTGAAATCGATCCTTCTGCCGCCCGTCTCATTCTGGAAACTCTGCTCCAGGAAATTGAAGCCCGGGCCGATTCCGAAATAGGGCGCCCAGCGAGCATTGCGGGACGCGAGAGGAAGCCGGTAGATGACCTCGGGATTCAGGGCGAATAAAGTCGTAACCTCGCCCCAGGCGAATTCGACGTTGGGCCGAAAGTAGACGTTGCTCCCGAAAAACGGGCCAATCTGGCTCTGCACGCCGATCAGAATCAATTCCGGATCCAGCGCGAGGCCCGCCCGCACGCCGACGCGGAATCGGCGAGTCTCCCGTTCGATATCGCGTTCCAGAGTGCGGACTTCCGGTGGAACAACCGGCGAGGATCCAGCGGCGCCATTCGCAGGCTGCTGCGTCACGGTGATTTCAGTTGCGTTGTAGACGCCATCATCTTCCGTTGAAGTGACCCGCACCTCTGAGCCGATCGGGATGGTGGCAGGTTTCCTGGTCGTCCGGTCGACCACGAAGAGTTGATACCGCCCGTCGCTTGTCCTGATCGTTAACGTGTTTCGCGATGTCGAAACAACGCTGCCCGTGGATGTGCCCGTTGTCTGAGCGATTGCGGGCCGGCCTGCGAAGACCAATACAGCAAGCGAGCTGATGATGAGGATCCGAAGAAGGCGCGAAATAAGAGGAACGTTCATTGAAAACTCCAGGGGGCGCAAAGATTTGGGAACGCGTACGCCAGCGCTGTGCAGTGACGCAGCAGGAGCAAAGCCAGAGTGCTTACGATGCCATCGGAGTTCCCCCACGCGTGGTCTCGTGTTTGTATCGTCACGGTGCCGGGCGCGAGAAATCAACTGCGGCGGGCATGATTCGGCGGTGACCGGCGCAGATTTTCCGGGCGCGCAGATCCACGCGCTGCAGACGGCGCAAGTGGTTTTCACAGGGCGGCTCGCCCGATTTCGAATCAGAGTGTCACAAGCCGTCTGGAATCCACGCGGTGATCCGCGCGAAAAAAGCCGCACGCGCAACCCGGCGGTTATGGTTGTTTCAGGTGATTTGCTTATTCAAGTCTGAGTGCGTGGGACGCGTGGAGTTGCAGACTTACAGTATTCCTCAGTTGTCCTGAATCGTCCGGCAGGTTAATCTCGAATTGGCGGGAAGAGCGATCCTTCCGGACCTTTGTCCCGCCAGCGTCTGCTCTCAATCGGGTACTCCGGATCGGGAACACAAGCATGACTCCCGAAAGTGGCGGAGCTTGGACGCGAAACGTTCTCACCGCACTTTTTCGCTGACAAAAATCTCATGGATTACAGGCCTGCAGGTCCGGTGCGTACCGCATCGGATGGAATGGCCTGACCGAAAAGCCACGGGAAATCTGAGAAATCCCACGGCAGAGCCAGGACAACCGATATGTGTGGAATAGCCGGCTACATCAATCTCGACGGCAGTCCAGCCGATGCATCTCTGCTTTGGCGAATGATCCGGACGCTGCATCACCGCGGCCCGGATGACAGCGACGTATCCGTGCACGGCAGCACAGGTCTGGCTCATTCGCGCCTGAGCATCATCGACCTCTCTGGCGGCAGGCAGCCGATGGCTGACGAACGCGGCTCGCTCTGCATCGTGTTTAATGGCGAAATTTTCAATTACGTCGAGTTGAGGGCGGATCTGCTCCGGAAAGGGCATCGCTTCCTCAACCACTCGGATACGGAAGTCATTGTGCATCTCTATCGCGAGTACGGGCCCGACTGCGTCCATCACATGAACGGCCAGTGGGCGTTTGCTATCTGGGATTCGACCAACAGACGTCTGTTTCTCTCGCGCGATCGTCTTGGCGTACGGCCGCTCTACTATTCGGCGGCGGGTCGTTCGGTCGTTTTTGGCTCCGAAATAAAAGCCCTGTTTGCGCACCCGGCCATACCGCGGGAAATGGATTTGAAGGCGCTCGGTCAGATATTTACGTTCTGGTTTCCGCTCCCCCCCGGAACTGCTTTCAGGAACGTCCTGGAGGTTCCGCCCGGAAATTCGCTGCTCATCGAAAACGGCCGGATGAAGTTATGTCCTTACTGGAAGCCTGAGTTTCCAGCCGAAGCTTCAGCGCCGCTCTCCTCTCCCCGCGACGAAGAACGGTATCGCGAGGAACTGCGGGATCTTCTGCTGGATGCTACGCGAATCCGGCTGCGCGCGGATGTTCCGGTGGGAGCCTACCTGAGCGGGGGGCTGGATTCTTCGGTCATTACCGCCATCGCACGCGGGCTCGCCGGATCTTCCGTCGACACGTTTTCCGTTTCCTTCGACGATCCTGCCTTAGATGAAAGCAAATACCAGTGGGATGTTGCGAGGAGCCTGGGCACCAGACATCACTCTGTTCGTTGTTCCCCCCGTGACATTGCGCGAATCTTTCCGGAGGTGATTCGCCATGCGGAGAGACCTCTTTTGAGGACTGCTCCCGCGCCGATGTTCCTGCTTTCCCGGCTGGTACGCGCCAGCGGTTTTAAGGTTGTGCTCACCGGCGAGGGGGCCGATGAATTTTTTGGCGGATACGATATCTACAAAGAGGCGAAAGTCCGTGCATTCTGCAGCGCGCAGCCGCAATCGAAACTGCGTCCGCATTTGCTGCGGCGGCTTTACCCCTACATTCCGGAAATTCAGAAGCAACCGATTTCCTGGCTGCAGGCGTTCTTTCATGCCGGTCAGAACGATCTGGCGAACCCCTTCTTCTCTCACCTCCCCCGGTGGAAGCTGGGCTCGCGCCTGCACCTCCTTTTTTCACGGGAGGTCAGACGTGAACTGGAAAAGCAAAATCCATACCAGGATCTGGCCGGCCGCCTTCCCCGCGGCTTCGCGGCATGGCCGCTTCTCGCGCGGGCCCAGTATCTGGAATGTTCTCTGTTACTGCCGCAGTATCTTCTGTCTTCCCAGGGAGACCGGATGGCTATGGCGAATTCCGTCGAGGGGCGATATCCATTCCTCGATCACAGGGTAGTCGCATTTGCCAGCGCTCTGCCGCAGCGGCTGAAGATGAACGTGCTTGACGAGAAATACCTTCTCAAGCGGACGTTCCGCCAGATGATTCCGGAAGATATCACGAGGCGGCGCAAACAGCCGTACCGCGCTCCTGATGCCATCAGCTTTTTCGACCCGCAAACCGCAACACACACCGAAGAATACGTTGGCGATCTCCTCTCTCCCGAACGAATCCGGCGCGAGGGCATTTTCGATTGCCACGAGGTTCAGAAAACGGTGGAACGGGCGCGGCGCGGTCAAACCGCCGGCTTTCTGCCAAACGCCGCGCTGGTCGGGGTTCTATCGACGCAGCTTCTTATTCATCAGTTTATTTCACATTCAAAGGAGATCGGTGCGCATGCCACCAATTGAAACAGCCATTCGGGATTTTCTGCGAGATTTTTTGTTCCTTGCCGACGCAGATAATCTTTCCGGCGACGATTCGTTCCTGGAGAAAGGGATCGTGGATTCGATGGGTATCCTTCACCTCATCACATTCGTGCAGCAAAAATACGCAATCGATGTGAAGGACGACGAGCTCGTGACGGACAACTGGGACTCCATAGACCGGATGAGCCGTTATATCCGCCGCAAGCTCGGCGCGGGCGAGATGGAGCCGGGCAGTCTGCTCGCCCAGTCGGCCACTGCATTACCGGCAGCTCAATAAGCGGCAGGGCTGCGCCACTTTGGAAAGGCGACGCGATGGGTGCGATCCACCAAAACGTTACGAATTATCTTCTGGAAGGGAAGAGCCCCTCTCGTCCGGCTCTCTTCTTTCTGGATGGGCAATTCACATACGGACAGCTCTCGGATGTATGCGATGGCATCGTCGCGCAATTGTTAAGCGGCTCTGCGCAGGCGGGCGATCGAGTAATTTTGATTGCCGAGAACTCTCTCTTCTGGATTGGGTCCTATCTCGCCGTGTTGCGCGCCGGTCTGATATGCGTGCCGCTGCCGCCCGGTATCCCCGCTCCTGAGCTCCGTGATGTCCTGGTGAGTACCAGACCGCGTTTCGGTTTCGTGCAGGAACGAGTACTCGCGCGCCATTCTCATATTCTGAGTCCGCTGCGGCTGGCTACAGACCGGGGCTCGCCCAACTCACTCGGCGCGCTTGGTGCTGCGAGCGCGGATCCCGGTTCCTTCGGCGCCATCCCGGCGGCCGGAGGAGACGATCTGGCCGCATTGATGTTCACGTCGGGCTCCACCGGAACTCCGCGCGGAGTGATGGTCTCGCATCGAAATATCATTGCCAACACGGAGTCGATCATCCAATATCTCCACCTGACCGGCGATGACCGGATGATGACGGTGCTGCCGTTCCACTATTGTTTCGGGACGTCGCTTCTGCATACGCATCTCCGTACCGGCGGGAGCCTGGTGGTCGATTCACGGTTCATGTATCCGGAGGATCTCCTCGGGCGCATGGTCGAGACCGAATGCACGGGCTTCGCCGGCGTCCCCAGTCACTTCCATCTGCTGATGGGCAGCTCCGGCCTTCGCCGCAGAAGTTTCCCGAGGCTTCGATATATGCAACAAGCGGGTGGACGGCTCCCGGAAACCAGTCTGCGCGAGCTTCGGGCCATCCTGCCTGACACAAAAATATTCGTGATGTACGGGCAGACCGAAGCCACCGCTCGTTTGTCGTATCTGCCGCCAGAATATCTCGAATCGAAAATGGGGTCGATCGGCCGAGGCATTCCAGGCGTCACTTTGCGCGTTTTGAATCAGAACGGACAGCCGGTGCGGCCGGGAGAAGTCGGTGAAATTACGGCGGACGGCGAGAACATCTCGCGGGGCTATTGGGGCGCCCCGGAAGAGACCGCCGCTTCTTTCCGCGGCGGTATGCTTTGCACCGGCGATCTCGCCACGGTAGACGAGGACGGATTTATCTACATCCTCGATCGCGCGCGCGACTTCCTCAAGTGCGGCGGAAAGCGCGTCAGTTGCCGTCAGATCGAAGATCGAATCCTGCAGTGCCGCGATCTGGCCGAAGCGGCGGTTATTGGGATCGCGGACGACGTAACCGGCGAGGCGGTGAAGGCTTTCGTGGTCCCCTGCGGCGCTGTTCCGCCGGATTTCGGGGAGTCGCTGCGAGTGTTCTGCCGCAAGAACCTGCCGCTTGAACTCGTCCCGAAAGAAATCGTCGTACTGGATGCGCTGCCCAAAAACAGCGCAGGTAAAGTATCCAAGCGCGAGCTCAGAAGCATGGGCCTGCCGCTCGCGGACGCCTGAATAAAGCCAGGGGCGGCTCTCTGACAATTTGAACCGGATTCAACGCGGAAGTCTTTTTAAAATCTAAAATCCTGGAGTTGACATGATCGATGGCATTTTTTCACGGGCGTCTCTGGATATCGATGCGCGGCGCGCCGCCGCGGACATCGAGGAATGGATTCGGAAAACCGTTCTCGACCGTTTCCGGCGCAGAGGGGCCGTTGTCGGCCTTTCCGGCGGTATCGACAGCAGCGTCACCGCCGCGCTGTGCGTCCGCGCGCTGGGCGCGAAACACGTCTTCGGATTGCTTATGCCGGAAGACGAGTCGTCGGACGACAGCTCCCGCCTCGCGTCCATTCTGGCCGAATCGCTCGGTCTGGAAACAGCCGTCGAACATATCGGGAAAGTCCTCGATGCGATCGGCTGCTATGAGCGGAGAGACCGCGCCATTCGCAGAGTGATCCCGGAGTACGGGGCCGGATGGAAAAGCAAGATTGTTCTGCCGGGCATCGCGGAGGGCGCTTATTATCCGCTCTATTCCGTTGTCGCTCAATCGCCGCTGGGAGCAGTCCGCCGCGCCCGTCTGAGCCCGGAGGCGTACTGCGAAGTGGTGGCGGCAACCAACTTCAAGCAGAGAATCCGCAAAACCCTCGAGTATTATCACGCCGACCGGCTCTGGTACGCGGTTGCCGGTACGCCCAACCGGCTGGAGTATGCTCAGGGTTTTTTCGTGAAAAACGGTGACGGCTCGGCCGATTTCAAGCCGATTGCCCACCTCTATAAAACTCAGGTATACGCATTGGGCCAATATCTCGGCGTACCTGAAGAAATACTGCGGCGTCCCCCCACAACCGATACCTATTCCCTGGAGCAATCCCAGGAAGAATTCTATTTCAATCTGCCTTACGAGCAGATGGATCTCTGCATGTATGCGAGAAATAACTGCATTCCCGCGAAACAAGCCGGTTCGCTGCTCAGCATGACGAACGATCAGGTCAGCCGCGCCTACACCATGATTGATGCCAAACTTCGATCCACCAGGTATCTGCACATGCACGGGCAGGTGATGGAGCCGATCCCGGAGATAATCGCTTAAGCAGGCGTACGGCGAAGCCGGCGGTGCGGAGCGCAATAACCATGATCCGGTTGTTTCGAGAGGAAAGTACCGGTTCGCCCGGCTTCCCGCCGGCCACGGCTCTGAAGAGGCGTCAACTGGGCCGCACGGGGCTGATGATTTCCGAAATCGGCTTCGGGTCGTGGCCTGTCAGCGGCTCCTGGGGCGGGCGGGACGATGCGGCCGGTCTCGCAGCTCTCCGGCGCGCCTTCGATGGCGGCGTGAATTTCGTCGACACGGCGCTGATATATGGTTCCGGACACTCGGAGCGGCTGATTCGGAAGGCGCTGCACGGCCGCCATCATGACGTCTTCATCGCCACCAAAATTCCGCCTCGAAACCGCCAATGGCCGGCGCGTGCCGGGATTCCGCTTTCCGCGGTTTTCCCTCTTGAATACGTGAAGCAATGCATTGAAAAGAGTCTTCGCAATCTCGGACGCGACGCGCTCGATCTGCAGCAGTTTCACGTCTGGAATCCGGAATGGGCCGGCGATCCGGAATGGCATCGCACCATCGAGTGGCTGAAGACGTCCGGAAAGGTGCGCTTCGTCGGCATTTCCGCCAACGATCACATGCCGGGCAGCGTTCTGACGGCGCTGCACACAGGGCTCGTGGACTGCGTCCAGGTGATCTACAACATCTTCGATCAGTCTCCCGCCGATGAGTTGTTTGCCGTCTGCGAAAGCCTGAATATCGGCGTAATTGCTCGTGTTCCCTTCGACGAAGGCGGCCTGACCGGAACAATTACGCCAGAAACCCGATTCCGCTGGAACGACTTCCGGAAGCGCTATTTTGCCGGCGGCCGGAGAGGCGCGCTGTGGGAGCGCATCCTGGCTTTGAAAGCCGATCTCGGCGGCGATGAGCCTTTGGCTTCCATCGCGCTTCGCTTCTGCCTTTCGCATACGGCGGTCTCGACCGTCATCCCCGGCTCGCGGAACGCAAGGCACGTTGAACAGAATCTCCGCGCGTCAGAAGCGGGAGCCCTTTCGGAATCCACGATGGCAATCCTCTCGCGCCACCGCTGGACTCGCAATTTTTACGACTGATTCACTGAAGGACGAAGATGCTGCTGGCTATTCACTCTTTCGGGCGCTGGTGCTGGCTGCACCATATCCCTCTGATCCCCAGGTTCACGAAGGCGTTCATCTACGTCTTCTTCAACTGCCTTCTCCCGCCGCAATGCTCAATCGGGCGTGGAACGCGGCTTCACCATCACGGTTGGTGCATCGGTTTTCATGAGGACGTGGTGGTGGGCCGGGATTGCAACATCTACAACCAGGTGGAGATCGGCGGCGGGCACGATGGGCCGGACGGTCCTCCCATACGGATTATCATCGGCGACCGTGTCAACGTCTCCACCGGGGCCAAGGTGTGCTGCAAGTCCGGTACTCTCACAATCGGCGAAGGAAGCACGATCGCCGCCAACTCGGTGGTCACATCCGATGTGCCGCCGAACTCGCTGGCTGTTGGAATCCCTGCCCGCTCGGTCCCCAAAAAGCCCACGGAATGGCGTGTCCCGCTGAACCGCCGGGGCCCATCCGGCATTGAGGACGAAGGCCCGCGGCCTTGTGAAGACGTGCAGAGAAGGAGCGCGTAAGCGCAGCGCGATTCGTTCCGGCGGCAGCCTATTCCTGCTGGTAACGCCGCAGCACATCCTGCAGCGAGATGGTTCCCTCCAGCGCACCCCGCGCTGCCCGGTTCATCACGGGAAGCAGCGGCCAGCGGTGGAAATACGGGAGCGCGCTCGAAAGAGTGAGATCGGGAAACAGCATTGGCGTTCGCGCCGGGCCGATCTTTTCCTCCAGCCGCGCTGCGCGGACATTTTCGTCCGCCGCGGCCGCGGTGCGCAGCGCATCGATCTCCTGTTTCTCCGCGACATACCAGAGGCCCTTGGCGCACCGCACAATGAAGTGCGGAAAATCCTGCCGGGGCAGATCCAGCGCTTCCTGCACTGTTCCGGATCCCTGCAGAATGGGGACGGAAACGGGCTGCAGCGCGTCTTCGAGATGCAGATCGCGCTCCTCTCGCTGCTCTTCCATGGAAGGCAGCCAGAGGCCATCCTGTTGGGTCAGGACTTCAAAAATCGGCGCGGGCTGCAGCGAGCGCGAAATGAGATAGGCGATCGTGTTGGCCAGAATAACCGGCACCACAATCGAGTAATTGCCGCTGATCTCCATTGCCATGAATACCGATGTCAGCGGCGCGCGCAGAAATGCCGCGAAAAGCACGCCCATCCCGACCACGGCGTACGATGCCACCGAACCCGTGAGATGAGGCAGAAAAATCTTTTCCAGCGAGCCGATGCCCGCGCCGAGCATCGCGCCCACAAACAGCGTGGGAGCAAACATGCCGCCAGGCGTGCCGCTCGAAAACGAAAGAGTGGTCGCGACGAGCTTCAACAGGGCCAGCAGCAGAAGCATTTTCCACGCAAACTGAGCATGCATTGCCTGATCGATGACGCCGTATCCGGCGCCCATCACCTGCGGCAGGCCGAAATACCCGATGCATCCGACGAGCAGTCCCGCGATCGCCGGCTGAATCATCCGCACCGTTGCCCGCTTCCTTCGGGCCCACGGCCGCAGATATTCGAGAGACCGCGCGAAGAGGAATGCCGCGCCGCCGCCGAGGACACCCATCACTGCATAGGCGGCAAGCTCGCGCGGATCGCGCAGCGTGACGGCGGGAACGCTGAACATCGGCTCGGCTCCCCAGAACCAGCGGGCCACCACAACGCTCGAGATCGCCGAGAGCACGATCGAACCCAGCACGTCCGCGCTCCAATGACCGATGACTTCCTCGATGACGAACAGAATCGCGGAAATCGGCGCATTGAATGCCGCAGCCAGACCCGCGGCGGCGCCGATGGGCGCGAACAGCCTGAGACGCGCTTTCGAAAGTCCGAATTTGCGGCTGACGAGTGACGCCACGCCGGCGCCGATCTGGAGCGAAGGATCTTCCGGCCCCAGCGAATACCCGCTTCCAATAGCCAGCGCGGAGAGCAGAAACTTACCGATGACGGTGCGGAACGAAATATACCCGTTGTGGATATACATCGCCGTCTTGGTCTGATTGATCCCGCTGCCGGTCACCTGCGGAAAAACGAAGCGCGTCAGGATTGCGATCGCGATTCCCGCCAGCGCGGGCACGAAGATCAGGTTAAGTTGATGCGGTTGAATCGATGAGCCGAGCAGCAGCACGTTCAGCCATTCGATGGCCATTCGGAAAGAAACAACGAGCAGGCCGGAAATCACGCCGATGAAAATCGACAGAAGAAGAAACAAGCGTTCCTGGCGGGTTTGCGGCTCCGCCGGTAAAGTGTCCAGTGGCGCGGGATTGCTACTGATGGCTGGTCTCCTCTGTCTGCGCGGATGATCGCGCCAGCAGCAGAAGCAGCGCATCGTCGCCTGTCGGCGCTCCGCACTGCTGGCTGGCGGCGATCTCAGTGTCATAGGCCAGTTGCAGAACTGCTTTCTGCCGGTCAGGATCGGTGAGAAGCGCGGCAGCAGTGGCCGTGGCCTCTGGAGCGGTCCAGCGATTGGTAAGGTTTCCCGCCGTCGCGGGACAGCCGCTCATCCGGTTTTTCGCAATCGTACGAGCTGCAAGAATCCGCTTCACCCTCTCGCGCACCGGAAGGTTCTCTGCCGGGATGAGTTGCAGAATGCGTTCGGACTGTGCCAGAAGTGCTGCAATTTTCCCATTATCCGGGCGCTCGCGCACGGCGCGTTGCAGCCAGTTGCGGGCTTGCGAATATCTGCCGAGCTCATACGCCAGCCGGCCTGCCGCCCCAAGAGCATCGGCATCACGAGGTCGGTCGCGGACAGCCTTCTGGTAGTAAGTCAGAGCGTCTGTCGGATCGTTTGCCTGTTCCAGCAAGCCGCCCAGCGTCATGTCCAGATCCGGAATATCAGGAGCATTGCCACCGGCGATCAGCAATTCCGTTTTAGCCTGCACGAACTCGCGGTGCTGAATCAGATAGCGCGCCAGCTCCAGCCGCGTCGCGCGGCGGCGTTGAATCGCGTCACCTTCCCATGTGCCGTCAATTGCGGCGAGATAGAAGTTGATCGCGTCCTGCGTGTTCTGTTGTTTTACCGCAAGCCGCGCCATTTCGAGATTGATCAATCCATCGCCGGGCCGTGATTCCCACAACCCCGTGAAGTAATTAAATGACTCCTCAATCCGGCCCGCTTTGCCCAGCGCTTCGGCCAGCATCAATTCATCGTTGCGCTCGCCAGGCGCGTACGAGAGCGCCGTCCGGTACGCAGTCACAGCTCTGTCGGGCTGATTGGTCTGCAGCGCTTCCAGTCCCTGATTGGCCCAGTACTTCGCCAGGCTGGCGCGGTGCGCTTCGAAAGAACGAAACAAAAACAGCGTCAGCGCGAACAGTACAGCGATGATGGCAGTCAGGCTGACAAAGGCAAGAGAATCGCGCACCAGAAATCGCTGCGTAGTTGCCGTCATAGCAGCTTCTTTTTTCTTTCCAATAACGCGTGCGCCCGAAGGTGCGGGCTGCCGGCGCCAGGGGCACCCGCGCTCGCAGGACACCCCATCGCAGTCGGGCGGAATGGAACAGAAGCGCAGCTGTGGTTTGCAATCCAGGGCATGAGTTCAAAAAACCGTTAGGATTCGGAACTGCCAACTATCGGAATTGTGCGATGCCGGGGCGCACGAAAGGCTCTAATTGTTCAACTTGTTGGTGGTAATATTTCCAACACTCCAACTGATCGAACAAAAGCGGCCTTATGGTAGCGCTGACGGGAATCGAAATGGGTTGCCCCAATTCGGTTCGGCTCATTCCGCCCCACCTATTTCATTCTAACGCGTGCCGGTCCGCGATGTCGCTGCGGCCGTGCTGGTGGACACCCGTCCTCAGCCCGATGCCATACCCCGTGGTCAATCCCTGTGGATTGCGCCGCAATCAACGAGCTGCAAATTAAGTGGCGCCGATGGCGAAGCTCAAAGTGGGCCAAATAGAGTAGCGAACCCATGTGCATTCAGTGGACCGAGCCCTCCGCCACCGAGCGCAAATCACCGCGTGAGGCGCCCTTGCGGTGACGGCGAAGTCATCGCATTATAGGTCTATAAAGTTGACCTTTTATGCAGGACCTTCAATCTCCGCTTGAGAGGCAAAAAGATCTCTACCAACTCGCAGAAACGCAGGGTGGCTCCTTTACTGCGAAGCAAGCGGAGGTCCGGGGCGATGCTCACCTGCGCACACTGCTCGATCGTTCGGGCAGTCACTCATTTTCACAGTACTTGCGCGATCAAAAACAGAAGTAATCCATCTTAAACGCAGCGTGCCGAAGCCCGGCACGCTGCTCCGAGATGTCATCGGATGACATGTGCGGGGCGGTCCCGATACGCAAGTACCTGATTCACAAAAGATTGTTTGGTAGCGCTAACGGGAATCGAACGCGGCAAACCTCGATTCAGCTAGTCTCACTTGGGCTCAAGTGGTTTGTTTTCAGTAGGCGATGTTTTGCTGACGCCATCCTCTCTACAATCATAATCGACGTGGTGCGACCCCGGCGCTACCCCGCTTTGCGGGTGAGCTGAAGCGGCCTTTTGAAAGGCATCCCATCTCCGAGCGGCCTCGCCGTCTTGACCTTCTATCGCGTGACTATATACGTCAGCGGTGACCCGGACGCTGCTATGACCGAGCCGTTCTGACACCGCAGGTAACGGTACGCCAGCCGCTAGGAGATGAGAGCCATGCGTATGGCGTAGCGTATGCAGGCTTACACCGTTGGGCAATTTCAGGCGCCGACATAGCGCCGAAATCGTCGCCGAAATGGAGTTCGGCTTTAAGGGAGTTCCGTTAGGATTAGCGAAGATCAAGTCCAGATCGGAACGATAATCGGGACCGAATTGCCGTACGAATTCTTGCTGGCGCGTGCGATGTAGTTCAAGCGACGCGCGCGTCGATTCCGGCAACGTGAGGACCCGGATGTTCTCCGTTTTGGTTTCCTTAAACGCGAGGAGCGTCTTCGTCTGGGTTAAAGATCGCGCAATCGTCATGCGCCCATTCTCTATATCCTGCCAGCGCAACGCCAGAACTTCGCCCCGCCGAGCGCCCGTCGCCGCCGCAACCTCGATAAATGTCCCCATGCACCATGGGCCGGAGGCGTTTTCTATCGCTTCGGCTTGACGAGCCGGCGCGAGGGCGATGCCTTTGCGTTTTTTGGGAACCGGCGGCTCGCTGTCCGAAACCGGATTGCGGTCAACCAGTTCCCACCTAATTGCCCGACCAAAAGCGGACGACAACACGCCAGCCATGCTTCTTACCGTCTTCGCGGCCAAAGGACGGGGGACGCCCTTGCGCGTATGCCCACCGCTTTTGAGCAAGCGATCCCATTCCCTGCTGAGGTGAATGGGTTTGATCTCGCCAAGCGGCATCGCGCACAGCTCAGGAGCGAGGTAATCAGCCATTTCTCGATAGCGCTCGGCCGTTTTAGGAGCGAGCTTGTCATCCGCGTAAACGAGGAACTCTTTCAACAGATCAGAGAGTGTTTTGGGCAATGCCGCTGAAATGGCCGTTACCGGTCCGGCCTTTGCGATCTCGTACTTTTTTTGCTCTTCAACGCGCCGCGTCGCTTCCGCGTCGATAGCTTCCTGCTTCGTTTTGAAACCGGACTCTTTAACCTCTCGTCGGTTGAGCTTCGTCGAACCCGGCGCGTCGAACTGAAAAAACCAGACGACCTTGCCGGAGCCGTATTTTCGTTTATGGACCGGCACCGGCGCTACTCAATCCGTGCGTGTGAGTCTTGCAGCACCAGGGGCGCTACTCTCCCACAGTTCCTTTCCCATGTTTCGTAAGAGTGGCGCGTCACGATCCAAGGGCGACCGACGCGGATTGCAGGAATAAGGCCGCGCTCAAGCATGGCGTAAACGAGCTGACGGCCCACGCCGAGACGTTGGGCGATTTCCGGCACGGTAATGCGGTTTCCTATTAGCGGTCGTTGTTCCAGATGTCTCATTTGCCTGCTCGCTCATTTCGGTTTGTGATTACGTTGGGATTGTTTTGTTTAGCCTTATTTATGTCGGTCGCCGATCATCCAGGTAAGGCTGCTGTTGTCAACAACAACGGTCCCGAAAACATTCGGTCGTATGGTGACTAGAAGACCGGCTCGAGATCTTCTTCCGGGCCGTGGTCGGGACCTTGATCGGGGCCGTGGTTCGGCCTCTTCGTGACATCGACCCTGGAAAGCTCCAGACGCTTCTGGTATTCCAATTTGTTCTTGGCGGAACGATAGGCCGCTTCGTTCGCCGCATGAACGAAAGCGTCCGCCGAACGGAGACGAGGATCGGCGGGCCGATAGTGCGGCCCGGCCTCTCTGGTCGCTCGCTGAGCTTCGTAGTGTCGCACCGTTTCTTCCAGACCCGCTGCGCTCTCCCTGTAGGCCCTATCCCAATCGCCTACGGCGGCGGCTTGAAAATCGGCACGCAGTTTCTCGGATGCCACATCGAGCGTGCTGGGCGGTCCATCCATCTGGATGGTTTTGGCGTACGATCCATACTCGATACGGGGATCGGTCTGTTCGGAATGGATTCGCTCGGAACCGGCGGGCTGCGCCGGTTCCGATGTCGGAGGAGTGATGTTCTCAGTCATAAATTTCGGAGAAGACTGCGTTTCAGTCCGCGCGATGGTTAGCGGGCCAGAATCCCGCGCACGATGCGCCGCGTGATGGCGCGCATCCACGTTTCGCGATAATACGGATGAGGTTCGTAGTACCAGACGGGAAGAACCTCGTTGTAGCGAGCCTGCTTCGCGCGCCAGGTCTTGCGATAGGCGATCTTGGCGATAATGTTGCGACGCTGAGGATTCAGGAAACGATTAAGCGAATCCGTGGTGACGCCGCGATCAATGTTCTGATAGCGGTCGTCGCCCTGATCAGCGAAGGGGCGCTTCACTTTTTCGCCGCGCGTCGTTTTGTTGATCTTCTCGACCCAATAGTTCAGCGTGCCCAGATGTTCATTGCCCATGCACACCTGAGCTTCGGAACTGCTGAACAGCGTGTCGGCTTCATCGCGATAGACGTGTTCGAACTGGCCTTTGTTCTGACCGATAATCACCGCACGCGCGTTCCAGCGGCGGCAATTCGCGACAAAATTAGGCAGATCGGGCGGCGCGATAGACGGGCACTCGTCAATGCAGCACAACGTCAAATGCTTGCTCGGCGGCGTGTTCTCAAAGATCGTCCGCATGGTATCGGTGATAAGACTGCACCATCCCGAATAGATGGTTTTGAGGTCGCTAACCGGCACAATTACGGCCATATTCAGATCCTCTTTCAAATCACGGAGTGTAAAGCTAGAGCTTCTGGAAATACGCCGCCATTCCGGCAAATCCATGAAGCTCGTCTGATCGATCGCCGCCGTGCGGAACGGGTTCTTGGAGTCCCGACTCTGACTGGTCAGCATCAGGGAGCCAGCGGCGCGGATCATATCGCCCAACTCTTCCGGGAATTCGCCATTCGGAAAAAGGCCATGAGGGTTTCGCCGCGCGGCGGCGCCGGCATCGAAGTACTGCATGAACTTCAGCAAGACCGTCCATGGATCTTCGTCACCTTGAGCGCCATCAACCCAGCCTTGCGTGAGAAGTTGGCGCGCCCTGACAAGACTGCACTCCTCAGGAAAGGCCAAGAGCACCAGCGTCGTCAGGCCCGCCCAGAATGTCTGCGCCACCTCAACAAAAGCAGCCTGATGTTTGTTGTTTTGCTTAATGAGGGCTTTGGGCGCTTTGATCAGCATCAAGATGGCAAGGTCGGAACCCAGCGTCTTGTACGTCTGGATTACTTCGTCCATGAAGTTCCACTGGCCGCTTTCGAAGCCATCCGACTTCACGAGCCCGCGCGGATCGAGACCGAAAAACTTCATAGGTTTTCCGTCGCGGGTTTTCTTGGGAACGATACCGTTGCCGCCGGAACCCAAGCGCCGGTGAAGCATGGTTGTCATGGTGCCATCGGGATCGAAAACCAGTGAAGGACCGAGATGGGTGGCGACAAGCGTAGTAAGCCAAGCGGTCTTGCCTGCGCCGGGATCTGCTGTGACGAGAATCGCTTTTTGAGGGTCCCGGAGAGCGAGTGGCGCATTGCCCCTGAAGCCCGCAATGCGCGCGAGGCACAGCAGAAGATCGCCGGGGCGGTACACCTGAATGAGCGGAATGAAGTCGCTGGCGAAACCGCCGGAAGGCTCCATCATCCTGCGTTCCGAACGCCACGCTTCGAACCGCAGCCATGCCGAGGCCACGCTTCTCCATGGACAGTAGCAAGTCCAGCCGTAGAACGCTCCAGGGGGCGCAAATCCGAACTTGTAACCGATCCGAAAAAACAGGCATCTAGTTATAAAAAGTACGGTCCCAATACCCGCATAGATCAGGAGAATGTTGAAGAGGAGGCCAGCGCCATGGACGCTGACGTTATCGCCACCACCAACAGAGATGACGGGCATGAAGGGTGTTGAGAGTGCATTCCAAATTTGTTCGAACATAGTCGCGCCGCTCCTTTGGCGGCTCACCGTTAGGAGAGTGCTGGGCATTCTCGGGCAGCCTATTGAAGGCTGCCCGAGACCGAATTGTTGGTCGACAAGCTAACGCGCGATGATCGGGTAAGACGTCAACGGCGGATTGCTCTGAATTGTGACGAGAACGTGCAGCGCCGCGATCGCCAGCACCAGCGCGACGATGATCGCCGCGACGATACGGCCCACTTTGGTGAACAGGATTGTGCAAAGGCCGATCACGACGAGGATAATTACCGCGAGGTTCGGGCTATTCATGGCGGTCAACCTTTCCAACGCCGTCCTCTGCTTCGCGCGGAGGCGCGAAGCAGTAGGGTTCGAACGTCACCAGCGCCGGTTGAGAGAAACGCTGACGCCACTGATCCAGTAATTGCCCGGTTCTTGAGCTGCGTGGACCGCCGCCAACAAGCGTAGCGGCATATCCGCACATCAGAAAGCGGACGTTGTCATTGATCAGTGATGGCGGCGAGACTTTGGTCGCTCCGAAATAGCGCCGTTCGGTCGTCTCTTCGCCATCAGAACTGAGGAGGATGATCCCGCCCGAACCGCGTGTCTTGATAATCTGCAGGCCCACTTCCACCGCCCGGTAAATCGGGCTGAGTGGTACGGGTTTCATACGCTCACAGGCCACTTTCGCCCCGCCGTAGATATCCGTCTTGCCGCCGAAGTTCGTACCGGCGCTGGGCGGGATAGGGATGGTCGCCTCAGGCACCGGCTCGAAACTTGTCTTCGGCGATCCCAGCGAGAGAATGTAGAGCGCCGATTTCGATGTCCGGTTTTCCATGGGTTCGACGTGGTCTGCAACCATCGCCGCGAATTTCGCGCAGTCAGTCGGCTGGGAGTCGGAGTTGTCGTCAATAGCGACGGCATTGAACGTTCGCACGGGACGCTTCCCGGCTTCCGTGCGAGAGTGCAGACCATAGGCCACCGCCGCAATCACGAGCGCGAGAAGAAGAAGAACTTTGAAGGTACTCATTACGCCGCCGCCTTTCCAGCCGCCGTGCGGCCCAGATTGCGCGTAACGCCGCGGACATAAGCGGCGTAGACTGCGGCGCGTGCACGCTTGATCATGGAATCGCCGAAGCTGAGTTTCAGCCGCGCAGTCAGTTCCTGCTCGCGGCGCGTCAGCGTTTTCAGGGCGCGCTCGCGTTTCGTCTCGCAGCATTTCTCTTCGGCCAGCGCATCCAAATATGTTTTTTCGCGAGCCAGATATCCGTCGTTGCGCCGCGCCCATTCGTCATCCAGACGACGGTAACCAACTGCTTCCGATTTCGAATACATGATCGCCGCCAGATCGATTGCCATAAGGGCGATCGTGAGTTCAACCTGCTTCCGGTCCGTGGAGGCGGAAAGGCGGATCAAACCGAAGCCCCCGATCATGAGCGCGCTGGCGATTGTCTGCCAGACGGGACTGGACGCATTCGGCATCGAGATGACGGGACCGTTCTTGACGTGACCCTTGATGCCGAATGTGGCGAACACGATGAGCGCGGCGATCGCCGCGCCCACGGACCCAGTAATGATTAGGCGGGTCTGGAAGTCCTCCACCGCCTGAAGCATGGGGAGTTCAATCAGACTAAAGGTCGAGGTCACAGCGAGCGTGATGATCGAGAAAAAGACTGCGATCGATACTTTCGGGCGCTCTTCCTTGATGCCTAGCGATGCCTGCGCGGCCTTTCGCGCGCCTTGAGCACGAAGCTGATTATCATCGGCGCGGCGTAACTGCTCTTTTGCGTGGTTGTAGCGATCGTCGATCTGCCGATCATTGTGATCGTCATCAGGGGAATACGGCGGGAGTTGAACATCCGCCATGGTGTCGCCCGCGAGATCGCAGAGGCAACCAACTACATGAGCGTCAACACTGACGGCTCCTTCATTGATGGCGGCTTCTTCGGCCTTCTTCTCGAAATTCGCCAGCATCACTTCGGGGTCCGGATACACGTACTCGACATCGACTTCCTGCTGGTCGGCGGCATATGCAGGCTCCGCAGGCGGCTTGGCATCGCGACCCCATCCAAACGTTCCCAACAACGTTTTGATATTCATTCGACTTTTACTCCTCTCGGGCTTCCGACATTCTTTTGCCGCACACGCCAGTGGGTGTGCCCACGTTCAACTGCGACCTGCGTATTCGAAATCGCACACGTATCCTCGGACCGACAAACTCGTCGGACTGGACACTTCTGCTTCTTGGGTCTCTATTACTCAGCGGCGGCGGATAAGGCGCTTAAGCTCTTCCGGTCCGCGCGGCGGTTTCGTTAACAGAACAGGCTCGGCGAGGCCGGTCCTGCGGCGAACTTCGCGCAGACCAGCGGCGGTGATCTCGAACCGCCCTGCCACGCAAGGCCCTGTTCGCAGGGAAACCGGGGGACCTAATTCTTCTACTTCTACGCCGACTTCACGAAAAATTCGGTCAATGATGGCTGGGGTACTGGCCACGAGTACGTGGCGAATGCCGCCGTCAAGCCCGAACTCAAATACGCTGGCCACCAGTTCGTGCAGCGCGCGACGGTGGCTCGTGGCCGAGAGCGTAGCGCTGCTCACGAGGCGCGTCATTTCCCAGACGTGGGGTAACTTGGGCAATCGAATCTTCGTGCACATCGGGCGGAAGTCGCGATGCTGGAGAAGATAGGGGAGAGTCGTGGGTGAGAGCCTGCACCCAGCTTTGCAGTCGCCGCCGAAACCTTCGCGCCAAGCCAGATAGGTCGCAGCGGGTGTGTCGAAGGGGTCCCATTCCATGCCATACATCGAGGTCAAACCCTCGCGCCAGCCCTGCTCGACGACGCAGCGGCTATTGCGCAGTTCGAAGTATTCGCGTGGAACGGCCCCGACATCCTTCCACGTTTTTTCGTTGTGACAGGTTACCATTGTTCGTCCTAGACCTCCGACATCCTGCTGCCGCACACGCAAGTGGGTGTGCCCACATTCAGCCACAACCGCGTCGTATAAATTGCATATCCGCATCCACCGCAGACGACTTTGCGAAGACGGGTACCCTGTTTATTCGCATTGCCGGTATCCGTCAGTCGCGCGTGCGGATAGGGCCCGATCTGAGCGCATAGCGCGTTTAAACGGCGCGCCAACTCCGGCCCCGGCGTCGTAGAACGCATCGGGCCACGGAGGCCAACTGCCAGTGCCATCCGACGAAAGGGTCCTTTATGCCCATGCCGGCAGTCATCTGCTGCATGGATCAACTCGTGCACCAGAACGGCAGCGACCTCAACAGGATTTTCGAGAATGGGCGAGATAAAAATCTCGGAGGTGTTGTCCCCGCTAAGCCGGGTAACCCAGCACTGACCGATCGTATGTTTTGTGCTGGCACCGCCAAGGCGCGGCCAACCACAGGCGGCGCGGACGTTAGGCGGCAAGTATATTCCGTTTTCGGCGAACAGCGGCCACACGGCGCTGATCATCGCTTGCAGCCATTGTTCCCGTGTAGTGATTTCTGAGAGCACAAGGAAATTATGCCGGGGATTTGAAAAATTACGCTTTACGGCGGAATTAACCGTTTCTGTCAGCGAAATTAAGGAGCCGTTGGTTCCATTTCTGGGGGCGCCACGGAAGAGTTGACGCCAACAGAGATTTGCTATATTATCGCGAAATTATTGAAAACAAACACCCTATGAGCGATCAATGGCCCGCAAGGCGAAGATTCGTGACGAGTTTTATTACGTTTCATTGGGACGCGACTTGGCGACCGGAACCGTCGTGCATGAACGGTGGGAAATCAAGCTTCCTAGCAGGGTGAACGTTCCGGGTCACATGACCACGGGATTCCATCGTTATGATGCCCCCGCATCGCTCATACGCAATCCCACGACGGACGTGGTTACGTCGGAAGGCTGGTACCAATACGGAAACGCGCATCGAGAAGGCGGGCCCGCAAAGATCAACCGCGATCCCAAAACTGGGATTGCGGTTAAGGAACAATGGTTCCACGCTGGCCTGCTGCACCGGACTGATGGGCCAGCGGTCATTCATAGGCGATCGAACGGAGCAGTCACATATACACAGTGGTTCCGCGATGGAATTTTGATACCGCGTCATAAGCGTCCCCGCACCCACACTCAATCAGAGACGCCCCGACCCTGATAGCATCTCTTTGATGCAAGAATACTGGACCGGCAGTCTGGTTTTCGAGGACAAAAACCACCCCAAATGGCCGATTCGGTATCGACTGGCTCGCGTAAGCAGCGGCCAGCTCTGGCTATTTAAGAACGATGACGAAGAACCCCTCAGCACGCGTCAAACACTGATGTCGTTGCTGGAACAACTCCTATGGGCAGCAATTGACAATCAACCGCTAGATGACGAAAGAGTCCGCAACGTCTGGCCGAACGGCGTGACGCCGAATAACCTTCAGCAACACGTAAATAGGCTGCGGAAGGAGTTGGATGATGTTGAACCTAGTCAAGTGAGTCGAGTGATAGCAACCACTGGAACAAAGCCGAAGGTCTATCGTTTCTTGCTTCCAGCGCAGCATGTTTCGGCGGCCGCTCGTGTTGAACCGAGCGAAATCCTTCCAGCTACTGATCTAGCAGTCATATCCGACTCGCCATCGATCAGACGCTTCCCAAGCAACATTCCTTCTCGTGGTGATTTGCCGTTTGTTGGCCGCGACAGCTTCATGCAGTATCTTCAGAAAGAATTTGAGAATCTGAGTCGAGAAAAGGTAGTGGTCATATGCGGTCCACCGGGAGTTGGCAAGAGTGAATTGGCATTTGAATTCGCTCGGTGTTTTCAAACAAACTATACGGGCGGAACATTCTTCATCAAAGCGTCGGCGGGTGCGATCGCCGCCGACCTCGCATCAATTGGCAATGATTTCTTGGGCTTATCCTATCCCGACACGCTACCAGCGAAAAAGCGGGGAGAGCATGCGTTTTTTAATCTTGGCCTCAGGCCGACGCTGTTGATCTACGACAACGTAGTCGAGTACAGCGCGGTATCGTCGTGGCTGCCTCTACACGGGATGTTGTGTCATGTCCTGATAACGACGGGTATAGGGATTAGTGAAATACGATGGCCCCACCTCAAAATTACAAAGCTCGAAATCAATAAAGAAACACTTGGGCTAGTTGAAGAGGTGGCTGAAATGGTCGAGAAAGGAGTCGGCTCTGAGGTAGCACGGCTCTATGGGAACGCAATCGCTAGGCATGCGGACGGTCTTCCCCTTCAGATTGTTTATGCAGCAAGAGACGCCGCATTCAAATACGTTGACGGGGAAGTGTATCAGCCCTCTCTCGCCTCCGAAGCGAAAGCCAGTTTTGCAGGGCCATGCAACAGGTTGTCACCATCTGCTCGATTGCTCGTTCATTGCGCTGCATGCTTCAACTTCGATCGTATTCCGAAAAGAGAATTGTCACAGGGCCTAGCCACCAGCATCGGCTGGACGACGTCCGACTTTGATAGGGCCTGGGTAACTTGTCGTCGGGAACACCTTCTCACTGGCACGACCGATCTCCGCATGCCCCAGCTGATCGCGGAATATCTCCGCGCTGCCGAAGTGTCAGGTGGCGAGGCAGAAAAGATAAAAGCGTTTCGGTGTGCCCAATTCCAACGCCTCGGACTACTCGCAACACAAGTAGCTACAGATACAGGCAACTCAGACTTGATTGGGATCCTAATGTCTTATCCAGTCACTCCTGCCGAATGGCGTGACATTGGTGACGTAGTGGACGCAGACGTGAGGAGCCAAGCAGATCTGGCACAAGCGCTGAATGAGACAGGTCATTTTCATCAAGCGCATTTATGGGCATTAAAGGCCATCACAGCATCGAAGCAACTTTTACAATCGGGGCGATCCCTTGACCGCTTTCTTGTAATGAGGAGCATGTATTATCTTGGCGCTTCTCACTACGGATTGGGTGCCTTCCGGAAGGCTGAACCCTGGCTGCGGCTCGCGCTGAGGGAGTCCTGCGAGCAAGAAGAAAGCAAGACGGAACTCACACCTGTCGTTACCGTCATGTCTCTGGGCGACTGCTTACTGGCGCAGGGTCAGTTTGACGAGGCATATTCGCACTATGTAGCGGCGGTGAAAGTGAACGAGGGAATGAAAACTAGGGGCCAGTCAGACGATCGGCTGATGGTCCGAAGTCTCTACAATGTCGCCAACTGCCTGCTGGCCCAATACAAAGATCGAGAAGCGTGGCCGTGGTGTGAACGCGCCGTGATGACGGCAAGAACTGCGGAAGTAAACTCCGCGATAGATTTCGCCAGTCTGGGAGCATGTATGGAGGCATTGGCGGCTGCACTGCTTTCAGCGGGCAAAGACCGTGAGGCAGAGAAATGGTTCAAAGAGGCCGTTGACGCCACGGAAAGAGGAGACCAATACGGTCGAGTCGACTACCTTAACGTGGGAATTGCTAAGCATGCGTTGGCAGCACTGTACCACGCGCAACATCGTTTTAATGAAGCGCTTGTAGAGATAAAAAACGCTGTGACAGACAAACGAAAAGGAGATATCTTCGGACGCGTTGACAGTCAAGCGTTGGGAAAAAGCATGCTCTTGGCTGGACTTTGCTTTGGGGCGTTGGGCAAACCTGATAAAGCTCTCCGTTGGTCGCTAAAAGGCGCAATGGAGATCCGCCGCGGAGACGTTTATGGGCAAGTTGATCACGCCGTGCTAGGCGGTGCGCTGTTTCAGATCGGCGTGCATCTTGTTAACGCCGACTGCTTAGAGGATGCAATTGCCGCGTTTAATGCCTCCGTGAATGCCAACAGAAAGGGAGATCAATTCGGGAGGATCGATCATAAAACCGTAAGCGTTGCCCTTCACGAAATCGGTTGGTGCATGCACGGTTTGAAAGGATCTCAGGAAGCGATTCCTTGGTTTGAGAACGCGCTGACGGCTGCAAAGCTTGGCGACTTAAAGGGCAATATCGATGAGGCGCAAATTATTGCTTATCAGGATGTTTTAAAAGAATTCATCGATGGCCCCCAAACCAGCGCGAGCGCGAAGGATTGAGCCCTGGCCCCGCTGGATCACTTTTTGGGTGGAATCCGAAAATCATTGTCGGTTTGTCGTTTGGACGAAACGCGAATTATCCCCTGTCGTAATCCTGTCCATCGTCGTATTCAACATCCTCCACCTGACGGCGCTCCGGCTTGGACTGTTCTGAATGGCTTTCTGGTTTTTCCTCAGCGAGTGCGGGTTCCTGTTTTTTCGTGAACCCTTCCCTCTTCTCGAAATGCGGCGCCTGCACAGCGGTAGGTGGCCAAAACAACTTTTTCGCGGCTTTGACTTCTTCCGATAAGAGCCTCGGCGAATAGAAGGGCTTTGCGAGATGGGTCCGTTCATCCGATGAAGATATAGTTTCCACCTTTCGAAATGACGTCTTCATATTTTCGATCTGGGCGCGCCGCTCTTTCTCGAATTGCACGTGCGCGCTGCGTCTTTCCTCCAGAATGCGATCATATGAACCAGTCAGTCCCCGCACTTCGGTCTTCTCCTGCCGGGTTCTGCCGATGGCCCGTCGCCATGACCTGACTAGCGGGTTGTTGTGATCGATGGATGCGTTTAGGCCCGCAATCCGTTTTCGAAGTTCCTTTTCATGCTGGCCGTACCGCCGATCCTGTTCCTCCAGCATGGCGCGGCGGCGCTTCGCGATGTCTGCGTAGAGCGTTGTGCGAGCAACGGATTGGGAATCAGTTGATATTAGGCTGGGCGTTATTTGTTCTATTTGGCCCGGCTTGTTAGTCTGCGTCGCCAGCACCGCTCTTTCCTGATGAAGTTTCTCTCTTTGCTGATTGCGTAACGCAACGGCGCGATTGTGATTGCCGATATCGGTGGCGACGCCGCGACGTTCCATTTCGCTGGCGTCGGGCCCCAGATGCTGAGTAGGTTCCCGGTCAAGACCGCGGGCCTCGAAGCTCAGATGCTCGATGTAAATCCCCAGCTCTTCGCGGACGGCGATGTCGTTCAATACGCCCGCAACCGCCGTGCGCATCGCGGCGACCTCTGTGGGGCCCTTCTTCAGATCGTCCAGCGTTCTGTCTTTCGTCGCCGCCCATTCGCCATCTTTAAACCTACGCGTCGTAAACAGGAGGTGAAGATGAAAGTTGCGCTGATCGCCCTTGATGGACGGCTGGTGCCACGCCAAGTCTGCGGCCACGCCATAGCGCGTTACGACCCACTGGGCGATCTGAAGTCCTGCTTTCTTTCGCTGCGCCGGTGAAAATTCCGCCGGGAAGGCGATCTGTATTTCTCTCGCCGTCTGCGCTCTGGGGTGCTTTTCGACCTTCTCACAGGAGTTCCACAATTTCGCGCGGTCGTGCGCCCAGTCCGGCGCATTGTCAGGCAACAGCAAGGCCGTTTCTTCCACGCCCTGCTTACGGGTGTAGTCATGGACGATGCCGGTTCGCTCGCAGATGATCTTGGTCCCTGAACGGTAGGCGGCTGCCGCAGTCGCGGTCCGGCCTTGTGATCTCTGCACGACTTGCATCGGCGCATGTAATTCCAAGACGCGCATTATTGGTGTGCCGATTTCGTAGGTATACGCAAGGCCTTGCGGCCAACCGGCATGAAGCTTTCAGCGCTACGGGCGCTGACCGACAAGGGCGTGGGAGACGCGGAATTCTCCCATGCGGTCGGGACGACGGCTCGGGTCGCAGGGCTTGGCCCCGCGCACGCAACTCGAAGAGTTGCATAAGTGCGCACTTCGTGATGGACGGATCGCATGATCAAAAGTTAGGTGGACAGAATTCGAGGACTTGCAATCAGTGGTTGAAAAAGATGGCGCGATTTCGTGACAATGGCAACTCCCGTCAGTCAAACGGGTAAGGGTGTGAATGCCGAACGATGTTAGTAGAACCGCACGGGTCAGCAAACTTGGGCGGATACAAAGGCTGAAAGAGCAGCAAGCGCAGCTCGCGGCCAAGATCAAGGACTTGAGCGCGAGGGAGGCGGCACAGGCGCGGAAAGACGATACGCGCCGGAAGATCATCGTCGGGGCGCTTGCGCTTGAGCACATGGAAAAGAATCCAGATAGCGACTTCGCTAGGAGGCTTTTCGCGTTGCTGGATGAATACGCCCGTCCCATGGAGAGGCGGCTATTTGAGCATTTGGGGCTCGGCCCCGCGACTGACGCGGAGGGCGCTGAAGACAAGCGTGCGCTAAAACGAGAATTTCCGGGGTAGGCCCGAAAAGGCGATCTCTCCGAGACCCGTTAAGGACTCGGAGAGATCGAGGGGCGTTTAAACGACTGGAGAGGCTTGCCGGGTGAATTCCACCTCTGCAAGGGTTAGGCACTGACGGTAGTCGATGCCATGCCGGACGCAATAGTGCCGAAGGTCGGTCAGCAGGTCGATGACGGTAAAATCGTCGGCCGGCCGGGGCGCCTCGCCCCTAGCCCAAAGGCTAGAGGCGAGGGCGTAACGGGCGGTCTGGATGCGTTGAGCGTTTTTCATTTCTGATCTCCTTTGGCTCTGGTGATGACCACGGCGGCCATCACGTTTTCGGGGGCGAAGGCATATTCGGTGAGCGTCACCATGCGGTGGAGCTCTTCCAGCGTTTTCAGGATTTCGACTTCGCAGGTCATGTCGCGCCCCCCTGCTTGTTGGCTTTTATCGGAAGGATTACAAGCCGATTGCCGCTCACCGATATGTGTTGCTTCAATTTGCCTGAGAAGCCATTGCCGGTACGGGTGGGCCAAAGGCGCATGACTTCCGTCCATTTCGTTTTTCCGTCCTCCGTCTCTGAGATGATCCAGACGGCGTGAGTAGGCGGCGGCAAGTCGAGAGCGGCAGTTGCGTTTGAAGTTTGAGTTTCCATTTTCTAGTTCCTTTCGTTGCTTGAGGACCGGCCCTTCGCCAGCC
>DASZVV010000415.1:0-4243 GCA_035546955.1 Bryobacteraceae bacterium | reverse complement strand
CGCCGAACGCGTTGATCTTGCCCGTCTCGCTGTGGATCGGAAACATCAGTCTATTGCGAAAACGGTCATACATCGATCCATCGTCACGCTTGCCCACCAAACCCGACGCTTCCATCTGCTCGCGCGAAAACCGGCGCGATTCCAGAATCTTCATCAGCCGGCTTCCCTGCTCCGCGAGGCCGATCCCGAAATGCCGAATCGATTCATCCGTCACGCCGCGCTGCCGCAGATACGCCCGCGCCGGCTCGCCCGTTTTCCCCGCGAGGTTCTCGCGAAAGTGATCGAGCGCGATCTCATGCATCTCATAGAGCGCCGCGCGCAGCCTGGTCGCATCGTCGGTCGCGCCCGACTGCTTCGGCAGCGGGATGCCGTTCTGCTCGGCCAGCCGCTTCACAGCCTCCCAGAACGTCAGCCCTTCGATCGTCATCACGAAGCTGATGACGTCGCCGCTCGCGTCGCATCCGTAGCACTTGTAGAACTGCTTGTCGGCGTAGACCGAAAAGGATGGCGTCTTCTCGTTGTGGAAAGGACAGAGGCCGGTGAGACGATTGCCCACGCGCCGCAACCGCACGTACTCCGTGACCACGCTGGCGATGTCCACCTGCGCTTTGAGATGTTGCGCGAACTCCATCGTGTCTGGAGTTACCATTATCGCAGTGAGAGAAGAAGACGTTTACTCCGTCATCGGCGAAGAGGGATTCCGGCGGTTCGTGGCCGCGTTCTACCGCCAGGTTCCGGGCGATCCGATACTGGGCCCCATGTACCCGAAGGACGATCTCGAAGGCGCCGAATACCGCATGAGGACATTTCTCATCGGGCGCTTCGGTGGTCCTCCCACCTACATTCAGGAACGCGGCCATCCGCGCCTCCGCATGCGCCACATGCCGTTCCGCGTCGACCAGGCGGCGCGTGACCGCTGGTTCGAACTCATGTCGAAAGCGCTCGACGAAACCGCGCTTCCGGCAGAAGCCGACGCCATCCTCCGGCAGTTTTTCGAGGGTATGTCGTCGTTTATGATGAATAGCTGAATGCCCGATAACAGCTTCGACGTCGTCTCTGAAGTCTCCATGCCGGAAGTGAACAACGCCGTGCAGCAGGCGATGAAGGAGATCATCACGCGTTTCGATCTCAAGGATTCGAAGTCGTCCATCGAGCTGAACGAAAAAGACAAGAAGCTGATCCTCGCCAGTTCAGACGAGTACAAGCTGAAGGCCATCACGGATATCCTGCAGAACAAGCTCGTGAAGCGGGGCGTGCCGCTGAAGAACTTCACCTACGGCACGATCACGCCGGCCGCCAGTTCGAGTGTCCGTCAGGAAGTCACGCTGCAGCAGGGCATCCCGATCGAAAAAGCCCGCGACGTGGTGAAGAAGGTCAAGGACAGTAAGCTCAAGGTTCAGGCTTCCATCCAGGGCGAAGTGGTGCGCGTTTCCGGTAAAGACCGCGACACACTCCAGCAGGCGATTGCGTTGATCAAAGGCTCCGACTTCGGTATCGACCTCCAGTTCACGAATTACCGCACCAACTGATGGCGCGCCGCATCGAATCGCAATTCATCGAAGGACCAGCCGGGCGTCTCGAATCGCTGCTCGAAGAGCCGGAAGACCGCGATCCGGTCGAAGCGGCGCTCGTCTGCCATCCGCATCCGCTGTTCGGGGGCACCATGCACAACAAGGTCGTTTACCGCATCGCGCGCGCTCTGCGCAAAACAGGGTGTGTGGTGCTGCGTTTCAACTTTCGCGGCGTCAATCTGAGCGAAGGCACGCATGCCGGCGGTTCCGGCGAGGTGGATGATGCCCGCGCCGCGCTCGCGTTCCTGCGCGAACGCTATCCTGACCTGCCATACACGCTGGCGGGGTTCTCGTTCGGATCGCGTATCGCGCTGCGCCTCGGCTGCACCATTGCCGAACCTCGTCCGCGCCGCGTGATCGCCGCCGGATTTCCAACAACAATCGGCTCATTCGACTATCTCGATTCCTGCCTGCTCCCCAAACACTTCGTTCACAGCACGAACGACATCTACGGGCCGAAGCCGGAGTTCGAAAAAGCCTGGGAGCGCTTCGCCGAACCGAAGACGATTCACTTCATCGAAGCCGCCGACCATTTCTTCGCAGGCGCGCTCGATGAATTCGAATCGGCTATCGCCGCGCTGCCCTGATTACTTCACATCGATATTGCGGACGGTGAGCGTTCGCGCCGTCGCGCGATCCAGATTCGCCGCTGCCTCGCCGAGATCGGCACGGGCGCGCGCTTCACGCGTGCGCGCCGCGATCAGATCAGTCTGACGCTGCAGTACAAGGAACACGGTCGAAGTGCCCGCCTGAAACTGGCGCTGCTCGCTGGCATACTGCTCTTCCGCGTCTTTCCGCGCATTCGTAGAGGCATCGAGCCGGGCGGCGGCAGTGCTCTCGGCCTGCAAAGCATTCCGGACATCCTGCTCAATCGCCATCTCCACCTGCCTCTTCGCCGATTCCAGACGCTTCGTTTCAGACGCGGCGACCGCAGACTGCGCTTCCGCGGTGCGGTTGCGAATCGGGAACGACATGGTGACGCCCACAGAGGCCGTCGTGAAATGGCCGCTCGTCAAATTACTCAGCGATTGCCCGTAGTCTCCGACCAGCACCGGCGGAATGGCAACGCCGCCGGGAAAAAACTGAGAAAGACCGGCCAGCAGCGCGGCGGGCGGCGGTGTTCCCGCCAGACCCACGGTACTCAGCGTCGCGTTCGCATCGATCTGCGGCTTCGCCTGCTCCTTCGCGCGCTTCACGTCGAGCTGATTCATCGCGAGCGCGATCATGTTCTGCTTCAGCTCCGGACGAGTTTCAATCGCAGTCCGGATGGCGTCATCGAGCACCATGCTCGCGGGCCGTTCGCTCGACATGTCCTCCGGAACGATCTCCGAGTTCCACAGCGGATCGCTGCGATCCGGCGTAATCAAAACCTTCAGGGCATTCTCCGCAGCGGTAACAGCCTGCTGCGCCGTCAGCATGGTTTGCTGAAACGTCGCGATCTGCGTCTGGGTCTGCGTGACATCCACCGGCGCGAGCAGCCCCTGCTCCACCTGGCGGCGATTACTGGCATCCTGCTGCTCGGCGAGACGAACCGCCTGAATCTGCACGTCGAGATTCCATCGGGCGAATTCCAGCTCCCAGTAAGCCTCGACCGTCTGGGTCACGGTTTCGATCAGATGCTGGCGCAACTGTTCCACGCTGAGATCGATGTTTTTGCGCGCCACCTGAATGCGATAGCGGTTATCGTCGAATTTCAGTCCGCGCCACAACGGCTGCGTGAGATTGAGATTCAGGCCGGTGCTGAACTGCGGGTTCAGGAAAGCGAACGGGCTGTCCGTCACCTGCCGCGAAGAGGAAAAATCGAGTTTGTAACTTCCGCCCAGCCAGGGCGAAAGTCCGCTGATCTGCGGGTCGGCCTGCCAGGTTTCCGCCGAGAGCTTCCCGCTCGGGGATCCGCCGAACAGCGAGCCCACGGGGGTCACCGCGCGCGATCGATAGCCGGTGAATCCGGCTCTGGGATCATAAGCTCCCTTCGCGCCGGTGAGATTCAGCCCTGCCTCTTTGCGATCGATTCGCGCAATCACCAGCGCCGGATCGTTGGCCAGCGTCTTCTCGATCGCCTCTTTCAGGGTCAGATTCACGCTGCCGGTAACTCCGATGCGCGGTGGAACCTGCACTGGCGGCGGGGTCTGCGCCGAGAGTCCCAGCACGGAGAGGCATGTGGTCACTGCAATCACCTTCGCGCGGCGGAACTTACTCGCGATCCGCCGGAAGAAGTGGCCTTCCTGAATATCTTCGAAGTACGAATAGAACACCGGCACGGCGAGCAGCGTCAGCAGCAGACAGAGCGACTGCCCCCCGACCACCAGCACGCCGATCGACCGGTTGGTCGCGGCGCCGGTTCCGTTCGAAATGACCAGCGGCAACATACCGGCCACCAGCGCAATCGTCGTCATCAGGATCGGCCGCAGACGATCGCGATTTGCCCGCATGATCGCCTCATCGCGCGGCAGCCCTTCGCGCCGCAGATTGTTCATGTGATCGATCTGTAGAATTGCGTTCTTCTTCACGATGCCGAACAGAAGCAGCAATCCAAGCCCCGAGAAAATATTCACTGTCTGGCCGGTCACGAGCAGCGATACGATGCCGAACGGCACGGCGAGCGGGAGCGTCAGCAGAATCGTGATCGGATGGATGAACGATTCGAACTGCGCCGCCAGCACGATGTACAT
>DASZVV010000414.1:0-3527 GCA_035546955.1 Bryobacteraceae bacterium | reverse complement strand
CGCAGCAGCCGGGAAGTCCCCGCCGCAATCGAAATTGCGAGCGGTAATGTGTGGTCGAATCCGGCCCGCATGACCGGCGCATCGCTGTATGTGAGCCTGCACTGCACGTGATACGCAATCGCCATAGCCATCAGAAAATCGTGGCCCGAAGCGTTCGCGAGTTCGGCTGCCGCCAGCAGCGCTCCAATGTTGTCGGATGGATGGCACGCCTCCTCTTTTGCGATGAAAGCGTCCATAAAATCGAGGTATCGAATCAGCGCGCCGTTGTAAAACGCCGCGCGCTCGGGCGTCGATCTGCCCCCTCCAACGAACGAGCACGGCCCGGAGCAGGGAACCGCCTCCTGCTCGCGCCGAATTGCCGCAATCGGCCCCGCGCCCAAGGCACCGATCGCGCATCCGATCGCATCCAGAAAATGCTGCTTCAGCTTGTCGCGGGCTTCCGGCGCGAGCGCGTCTGCATCCGCACGCCACACGTATCGGGAAATCTCTTCACAGGTAGTTGCCACATCGGAGCACCTGCAAGCGGCGGACATGTGTGTGCCTCACACAACGGCCTCCCCGGTGCAAGCAACTCGCCCCGCTTTAGCGCCCGGTTTTCTCCGCGTGGCCCGCCGCTGCCGCCGTTGGATTTCGGGCTTCCGCCGCCAGGTCCCGCATCTTCCGCGTCTCATCCGCGAGTTGCCGTACAATCTTGTCCGCTACGTCTGCCATGGCGCTCCGGAACTTTCCTCCGTCCGATTCCTGCGTCGTGGACCAGATCACGTCCCCGTTCTTATCCACCAGCCGCACCGATCCCGTCGCCTCATGCCGCCGCTCTTCGACGCGATCGGACTCGTTGTCGGAAACCCCCAATCCCGCCGACGCGCTCGAAGCCACTCCCGATTCGCGCGCCCGCGAACTCGAGCTCTCACCCGCATTCGCATGCACCCCGATCGAGTCGCTCGATTCGCGCTTGTCCGTATAGATGAGATCGTCACCTGAACCCTTCAGCGTCGCGTCCGCGCGCTCCGGATTCTCTGTCAGTACGAACAACCCCGTCGACTGCATCGACGAAATCAGCATGTCGCGGAACTGATCGGACGTTTTCCCGCCACCCAGCTGATCCACATAAACCCGGTGGACATCAGCCAGCGCCGCCTCCACCGGCCGCCCCTCTACCGCGAAAGCTGTCACCGGTGCCGCAAGCGCCAGCGCGAAGCACACGATCGCCCTCATCCTTTGCCGGCCTTCCGCGCCTCGTCATCCTGATACTCGATGCGCCGCCCGCTCTTCGCCTCGAGCGAAACCAGCAACTGCCGGACGTCATCCTTCCCGACCTCCAGCACCACCGCCTGATGCTGCCCGTCGTTATCCGTGAATCCGATCGTGACGAAATGCGACCGCTTCTTCGCCATCAGAAACAGCGGCGAGATCAGCACCGCCTCGATGTACCGCCGGTCGACGTGCAGCCCGTATTCGATCGTTGTGATGTCGTCCCACGCGATCGAAATGGCTTTGTCTTTCAGGTGAAGGGAGAGTGCGCTCGCATCGCGGACGTCAATCTCCGCGTGTGAGTGCCCGGGCACACCGGCAATCGTTCCGCCTACGTAAGAAACCTTGTTACCCGTCGTCGCCGCCGGAACCAGAGCCGCGAGCGCCAGCCACGCCGCCAGAAGCCGCATGGATGTTCAATATCACAAAACTCTGGCGCTGTATATCTTGCTGTATTTTCAGCTATTTACCTGTTTCACTCTGAAACGTGGAACCCAAAAGGGAGCGGCCCGCCTCACGGCTGTCCGCTCCCAACCCAAGAACCTATTTCTCGTTCGTATCCGGGTCGCCGGTCGTGCTCGAACCCCATACCGCGCTCGAACCCCATACCGCCGATGTCCCGCTGTCCGCCGTGCTGCCCCACACTGCCGACGTTCCCTCAGTTGTGCTCGAGCCCCAGACCGCGCTCGAACCCCACACTGCCGATGAACCCCAGACCGCCGACGATCCGCTCCAGACCGAAGAGCCCCAAACTGCCGACGAACCCCAAACTGCGCTCGATCCCCAGACTGCCGACGACCCCCAGTCGCTGTTCTCCGTCGCGTCGTTCGCGAGGTAGATCGCCGTGTTCGGATTCGGGCTGTTTGATGCGAACACCGCCACCGGCGAGGCCGCGTTGCGGCCGGAAGGAATTTTCGCGCTGCTGGCCAGCGCCGCGTCCAGGTTCAGGTATCCCGCCCCCACCGTGAACAGGTCGTACTGAATCGTGAAAGTCTGGTTCGTGGTCGGATCGGTGATGGTCGAAGTCGGCGGAAAATTCTTCGTCGCTGTCAGCATCAGGCGCGCCTTCACCTGATCCGGCGTCAGATTGTAGTCGTCGATCAGCACCGCCGCCGCGCCGCTCACCACGCCCGCCGCCATACTCGTTCCGTTCAGGATGAAGTAGTTCGAGGCGTCTCCGTAAGCGGGGTTCTTCTCATAAGCGGCTACCGGAACCACGTTCCCCGGCGTTTCGGTCTCGAGCGTCGATCCAAAATCGCGGATGGAGAAAATCCGGTTGCCGGGCGCCACGATGTCCGGTTTCGCGATGTGATCGATCAGCGTCGGTCCCTTCGAGCTGTACGTCGTCATCAGGTCATCCGCGCGCGAAGCGGTGCCTTCCGTGTTCATCGCGCCCACCGTGATCACCAGCGGATCGTTCCCCGGCGCGGTGATCGTCCCGTAGCCGTTTGCCAGCGTGTTGCGCCCGCCGTTGCCCGCCGCCACCACCACGGTAATCCCGGCCTGCCAGGCCTTCTCCACTTCCTGGCACAGCGGGTCTGTCTTGTAGCTTTCGTAAACCTGCCGGCCGAGCGAAAGATTGATGACCTTAATGTTGAAAAGCGGCTTGAGCTGGATTGCGCGCTCGATCGCCTGAATCACTTCCGAATCCGTCGACTGCCCGTTGCGATTCAGAACCTTCAGGCTGATCAGATTCGCGCCCGGCGCCACGCCATGGATGTCGAACTGAAAATTCGACCCGTTCGAATTCGCGCCGTTCCCCGCGATAATGCCCGCAACGTGCGTTCCGTGCCCGTAGTAATCGTCGGCTCCCTCACCCGGCACGAAGCTTTCGGCGTAAATCACATTCGGGAACAGATTCTGCAGGAATAGTCCTTTAGTCCCGGTTCCGATCAGATCCTGATTCAGATGGATACCACTATCGATGACCGCCACCCCGACGCCCGAGCCGAGATTTGAGTTCGCTGGCCCCGTTGTGGAAGACGGCGAAACCGTCTCCGGCATGTAGTCGTAAAGCGGCTGCGCAGTGCCGGTTCCGAACAGCACGTTATCGACGGAGACATGCGCCACCGCCGGATTGTTCGCGAGATTGAGCGCGCCCTGCACCGTCGTGGAGCAAACTTCGCCGAGCGGCAGAATCTCGATGAGATTCAGCGTCCCGCAAACCGTGTTCAGCAAGCCGCCGAGCAGCGTCTGCGCGTGCACCACAATCACCTGCACCGGCTGATCGAGCGGCATCGACTTGAGCTGGGGGGAAACAGTGCCCGCCGCTGCGG
>DASZVV010000413.1:0-5417 GCA_035546955.1 Bryobacteraceae bacterium | reverse complement strand
AAAAATCCGGCCTGCATGACTCCCTTTCCACCGCCCACTACTACTCCACCCACGGCGCGCCCGACCACCAATCCGAAGCCATTCTCGCCGCCCAGCGCGGCCAGGCGGAGTCAATGGCCGGAAACGTCGATGTCTCGATCGTCGTTCCTTTCCGTTTCCCCAAAGCCCTTTACGGGCTCGCCGCGCTGTTGCTGGTTTCGACGGGCCTCGTTGGGGTCCGCTACTTTTACGGCCATAACCTTGATCTCCGTGCCCCCATCACGGAAGTGATTTTCGAAGACATGGCTGCGAAAGCGCCGGTCGCCGCAAAGGCCCCTCGCCTCAGCCAGAAGCAGGAAGATCTCGAAGAGGCCCGCTCTCTTCTGGACAAGCTTGGACTCGGCGCCAATCTCGAGCAGAAGCCGGACGAAAAGCTCGATCAGGCCCTCGCCGATGCCCTGCGCGGCCCCGAAACCACTCCTGGCCAAACCGATGCCGCGAAGTTCGACCCTTCGATGAATAAGGGCGACCCTATCGATCAGCCGAAAGACAATCAGAAAAACAGCGGCGCCGGACAAGCGGGCGACCGCAGCGGCCAGAAGCAATCCGACCAGAACGCCGGTGCGCAGAGCGGCCAAAACGGCCAGAATGGCGAAAAATCCGAAAAATCACTGCTGTCCAGACTGAAGCAAGCCATGGACAACATGATGAACTCGCCAAATCAGGGCGATAAGAAGAACAACGCCAGCAAGGATTCGAAGTCTTCGTCCAACCGGTCCGACCCCACTCAGGAGCCTGGCCAGCAGGGCGACCAGCAGAACCAGGGTCAGGCGCAGGGCGATGCGAAAGGCGCCACCCAAAAGAGCAATTCTCCCGGCCAGACGAGCGGCAATAGCCCGGAGAAGCAGGAAGGGCCTGCGGCGGCGGGTTCGCAGGACGGCGAAAAGTCGATCAAACTCGCCGAGCAGACGAAAGCCATGGGAAAGATCAGCGAACTGATCGGCAAACGGTCTGAGGAAGTGACCGGCGATTCGATGATCGAAGTGCAGTCCGGCAACCAGCACGTTCAGACGGCGTACAAGGAACAGAGCGCGACGCACGGCGAAGGCGCCGGAGAAGTTGGGCGGGATCAGATCCCGCTGTCAGTGCAGGCTTACGTGCAGGAGTATTTCCAGGAAGTGCGCAAGCCGGAAGGAAAAGCCGCGGCAAGCCCCAAAAAGGCCGCGCCTAAGCAGTAATTTCCCAGGGTTTGGGGGTCGTGCCCTTGTCTCTTCCCTTCACCCGGTCGTACAGATACTGATTCGAAACCGTTCCAAGCGATTCGTTGTAGAGGCTGGTCAGCCCAAACGCTTCGCGCAGATCCTCGGAGAAATTCTGGACTGCCACCAGTTCTTCCGCCAGCGCCGGCTTCACCTTGCCGTGCGGCGTGCGGAAAAACTTCTGGAATCCGCCGTCCGTCAGTCCGCCGATTTCGTTGCCCATGATGATGCCGGGCCGCTCCACGATGGTCGGCAAACCGCCCTGGCCCTCACGGACAACACATGCCACTCCGGCACGCTCGATGCGCGTCCCGCCACTTGAGGATTGCACCGTAAAGCCCTCCGCCCGAGCCTTCGCCAGGTGGTCATCAAAGCTGAGAACTTTCGGACGTTCGTGACGGAAAAACATATAGGCCATTATAGAGGGGTGCCGCGTGCCGCCCGATCCTCGTGGTTTGCCCCGATCGTGGCAGGCGACCACTGTCCACCACATCCCCGTGAGTCCCCGCACGGACATGGCCGCCCAAACCGGCTCATCGCCGCGAAGATCCGATCTGAGGCCGCACCGGGTCAATAAATCCGTACGGTAGGGGCCTTCGGCGGGTACCTTGCCTTACAATAGTAGATTCAAGATGCGCACCCTTTTCCTGAATCCACCCTCCTTCGAGGGCTTCGACGGCGGCGCGAGTTCCCGCTGGCCGGCGTCGCGGGAAATCGAGTCCTACTGGTACCCCGTGTGGCTTTGCTATCCCGCCGGTATGATCCCGGAGAGCAAGGTCGTGGACGCCCCGCCGCATGGCATCACGATCGAACAAACGGTCGCCATGGCGTCCGATTTTGACCTCCTCGTCCTCTTCACGTCCACCCCGGGATTCGACGTCGATGTCAAAATCTCCGAAATGATGAAGAAGCAGAACCCGAACCTCAAGGTCTGCTTCGTCGGACCTCCCGTCACTGTCGAACCAGAGAAAGCCCTCAACGCGAGCACCGCGATCGATTTCATCATCCGTCGCGAATTCGACTATCAGATTCGCGATTACGCCGCCGGCAAGCCGCTCGAAGAAATTCCCGGCGCCAGCTACCGCAAGGACGGGCAGATCGTTAACAACCCGGAAGGCCCGGCCATCGAAAATCTGGATGAGCTCCCCTGGGTGACGAAGGTCTATCATCGCGATCTCGATACCACGCGCTACAACGTTCCGTTCCTGCTGAACCCGTATCTCTCTTTCTACACGTCGCGCGGCTGCCCCGCGATGTGCACGTTCTGCCTCTGGCCCCAGACCCACTCCGGCCATCGCTGGCGCCTGCGCTCGAGCGATGACGTGGCGGCGGAAGTCGCCTACGTCCTGAAGGAATTCCCGCACATCAAGGAAATTTTCTTCGATGACGATACGTTCAACTACCGTAAGGAACGGACTCTTGAACTCTGCGCGAAGCTGAAGCCTCTGAACTTCACCTGGTCCTGCACGTCGCGCGTTACAACCGATTACGACACCCTGAAGGCCATGAAGGAAGCCGGCTGCCGCCTGCTGATCGTTGGCTACGAATCGGGTGATCCGCAGATCCTCAAGAACATCAAGAAGGGCGCCACCATTCAGATGGCCGAGCGTTTCACGGAAAGCTGCCGCAAGCTCGGGCTCGTCGTCCACGGCGACTTCATTGTCGGCTTGCCCGGCGAAACGCACGACAGTATTCGCAAAACCATCGACTTCGCCAAGAAGCTCGACAACGAGACCATTCAGGTTTCGATCGCGCATCCTTATCCCGGCACCGAGTTCCACACTTATGCCCAGAAAAACGGGCTCATTTCCATCGGCAATATCGTCGACGAGCGCGGCAATCAGTTGCCCAAAGTCGTCTACGAAAATCTGAACGAAGCCGAGCTGATGGACTGGGTAGAGCGTTTCTACAGCGAGTACTATTTCCGCCCGAAGGTGATCTGGCGGATGGTCCGCAAGGTTCTGTTCAACGCTCACGATCGCAAGCGCCTGCTGAAAGAAGGCCGCGAATATATGGCGCTGCGCAAGCGCCGCCGCGAATTCATTGAGAAGCAGCGCGATCAGCGTCAAACCGCGGTCTCCGCGCATGCAGGCGACTAGCGATCAGGCCCGCCTTCACGCGAAGACGAGGCTGTTCACCGTAATCGTCGTTCTCTCGAACGTGGCGGGTAATTCCGCGCTCACGCACGGCATGAAGAAGCTGGGCGATATCGGCAATTCTCCGCTCGCGCTCATCGGCACGCTCTTCCACCCCTGGGTGGCGCTCGGCGTCGCGCTGCTGATCGTCTGGACGCTCACCCACATGGCGCTTTTGAGTTGGGCGGATCTGAGCTATGTTCTGCCGGTGACCGCGATCGGCTACGTCCTGACCGCGCTTTCCGGCGAATTCGTACTCGGAGAAACCATCACCGCCGGTCATTGGCTCGGAATCCTCCTCATTACAGCGGGCGTGACGCTCGTAGGCATGACATCGCCCGCAACCGCGGCCACGGAGCACATTCCGCTATGAAGTGGATTCTCGTCCTGATCCTCGTGACGGCCACCACGCTCGGCGATGTAGCGCGATCGCGCGGCATGAAAAATCACGGCGAAGTGCGCGAATTTCACCCCGGCGCCATCCGCCGCGCGCTTTGGGCGCTTGCCCGTAATAAGTGGGTGATCCTTTCCACCACGGCCATGGCAGTCTCCTTCTTCACCTTTGTCCGGCTGGTTTCCATCGCGCCGCTGAGTTTTGCCGTGCCGGTCTCGGCGGCTACCCTGATTCCGGAAACGATCCTGGCGCGGATTTTCCTGCGCGAGAAAGTGGACTGGCGCCGATGGGCCGGCGCCGGCCTGATCGCTCTCGGCGTGGCGCTGATCTCGCAGTGATCGCGGTCCTGCTGGTCGCCTGCGGAGCCGCCTATAACCTGCTGGCGATCGCGGGCGCGATTCGTTTCCGCCGCCGCCGGCCCGTCCCAGACTACCGGCCTTCCGTTTCCATTCTGAAGCCCGTGCGCGGCCGCGACCCCGGCTTCTACGATGCCATCCGCTCCCACGCCACTCAGGACTATCCCGAATTCGAGCTCCTGTTCGGAGTTGCCGACCCGAACGATCCGGCCGTCGCCGAGATTGGCAGGCTTCAGCAGGAATTCCCCGGGCTCCCGATCCGCATCATCCGCACGTGGAACAATGCGCCGAACGGCAAAGTGGGATCTCTCGAAATCCTCGCCGCCGAAGCGCGCTATGAAACGCTCCTTGTCAATGACGGCGATATCGTAGCGCCACCGGGCTATTTCGCGGATGTCCTCGGGCACCTCGAAGATCCGAACGTCGGGCTCGTCACCGCGCTCTATCGCGCGAAGGGTCATTCGATCGCAACGCGCGCGGAAGCCCTCGGCATCGTCACTGAATTCGTTCCGAGCGTGCTGGTCGCGCGGCTGCTTTCGTCAAGCGGCTTCGCACTGGGCGCGACGATGGCGTTCCGTAAATCCAGCCTCGCCGAAATCGGCGGCTTCGCTGCGATTCGCGATTACCTTGCCGACGATTACCAGCTCGGAGCCCGCATCGCCGCCCTCGACAAGCGCGTCGCCATGGCCAGCTCTGTTGTGGTGACAAATCTCGGCGCAAGCTCCTGGTCCGATGTCTGGAGGCACCAGGTCCGCTGGTCGCGCACGATCCGCGTCTCGCGTCCGGCAGGCTACTTCGGCTATCTCGTCACACTGGCGACGTTCTGGTGCGTCGTCGCCGCGCTGGCCGGTTACTGGCAGGTGGCGCTCGCCGGAGAAGCAATCCGCCTCGTCGCAGCCGCAGCGGCCATGGCCGCAACCGGAGATAACAACTATCTCCGCCTCTTCCTGGTTCCCTTTCGCGACTTATTCGGCTTCGCCGTCTGGTGCGCCGGCATCCTCGGCGACACCGTCGAATGGCGCGGCCTCCGCTTTCACTTGCGTCGCGACGGCCGCATCGACCCGATTTAGCAGCAGATCCAGACTGAAATATTGGGCGCGGCTTCCGGCCCCGCCGCCGGCCTTATCGCGGGCGCAACCGTCTACGATTTCGGCTTATAGGCGATACAATCGATCTCCACCTTGATCGCCGCCGCAAACCCGCATACAATCGTCGATCGCGCCGGCTTCGCATTCCCGAAGAACTCCGTATACACCTCATTCATCGCTGCGAAATCCGCACCGTCGCCGATATA
>DASZVV010000412.1:0-9522 GCA_035546955.1 Bryobacteraceae bacterium | reverse complement strand
GGATGCGGACGCGTTCACGCGAAGCGAGAATGTAGAAATCTTCGGGATCGAGCACGAGCGTGCGGGATTCGTTGCGGCGGATCGGATCCCAGAAATCTTCCGTGGGGTAGTAGCCAATGCGGCTGAGATCGATGAGCGGAGCATGCTTCTTCGCGCGGTAGCCGATGATGGGCGAACCATCGATACCGGCGAGATCCACCGATAACCGCAGACCGTTCGCGATGTTGGCCGCGCCGGGTGTTTCGTCCGGAAGATAGACCAGCGTTTCAGAGCTGACGATTTCGTGGAGAAGCACGTCAGAGGGCTGATGGTCGCCCTGAAAGAGACGGAGTTGAGAAAGCCGGTCGCCCTGCCGCGCGACGATGCTGAATGTTCGCGGAACGACTTCGGCGAAAAGGCGGCCCTTGTATCCGGCCGGGACGATTTCGAACTGGCGGCCTTCGTCCGTGATGAGGCGCGTGAAAATATCGAGGCGGCCGGTGGAGCTCTTCGGATTCGCTTTACCCGAAATGCCGGGGGGAAGCGCGAGTTCTTCCTGCAGGGGCACGATGTAGACGCAGCCCTTTTCGAGCACAGCCGGTTTGGTGAGATCGAGCGTGTGGAGGCGGTACTGTTCGAGTTTGCTCGATACGGTGGCGGAGCCGGCGGCGAGGAAGCTGGCGCGCACACGATAAGCCTCCGGGCCGAGGCGGAGATCGAGAGAGGAAGGCTGAATCTGTTCCGGCAGAATGGGGGAGCGCGCGCGGATGGCGCCGCCCGAAATCATCTGCTCCAGGACCTGCGAAGGCAGGACGCCGCTGAGATCGACCGGCATTATTTGACCAGCGAAATTGCCATTCCGTCGATTTTGCCTTTGACGATCGGCATCAGGATGGATTCGAGGCGCGGGTGCGAGGCAATTCGCTTGTTGAATTCGACGATGGCGCGGGCGTCGGCGTCGGGATTGGCGTGATCCGGCAGAACAGCGCCGTGGCGGATCAGGTTATCGCTCAGGATGACAGTACCCGGGTGGGAGAGCTGAAGCACCTGATCGAGATAGCCGAGGTAGCCGGTTTTATCGGCATCAATAAAGATCAGATCGAACGGAGATTCTTTGGCCGCGATCATCTTGCCGAGCGTTTCACTGGCGGGGCCGACGCGGATCTCCACGCGGCCGCCGATGCCGGCGCGGTCGATATTTTTCCGGGCAACGTCGGCATTGGCCTGCTTGAGTTCAAGCGAGACGACCTTGCCGTTTTCGGGCAGCGCGCGGGCGAGCAGCGTGGTGCTGTAGCCGCCGAGCAGACCGATTTCGAGGATGCGCTTCGCGCCGCACATTTTCGCCATCAGATACATCATGCGTCCCTGGGCGGGAGCGACGGCGATGGAAGGGAGTCCGGCGGCCTGTGCGTCGGCCAGGTTCTGATCGAGGGCGGAATCGGGCGGGACAAAAAGGTCGTCGATGTAGGCGTCGATTTTTTCGAGGAGCTCTTCGTTGACTGGTTGGATGGCCATCGAAACTATTGTATGGGTTAGTTCGGTGTTGGCCGCTCCACGTGATCCAGGATGAGGGTTTCGACGGGGCCGCGGGTTGTGGTGATCTGAAGGCCGAGTTGATCGGGCAGCGCGGAGAAGACGGAAGGACCGGCGTCCGGGTTGTTGTCCCGCGAAAAGGTCAGATTGAAAAAGTAGAAATTGTCTTTCGGGAGTCCGGTTTCATTGACAACCGGATGGTCTGTGAGGAATTCGTTCTGGACGACGTCGGTTATGTCGTCGATAGAGAAGCAATCGGCGAGCATGACGTTTTCCCTGACATAGACTTCGCCGCATTTGGTACGGTCGGTGGCAGGCCGCATTTTGACGCCGCCGGGTGAGACTTTGAGCTGATAGATGCGGTCCTGCCGGTCGAGCCAGTGAACCTTCAGGTGAAAGCGTTCGGCGAGCACCGGCTGCAGCATTTCGTAGAGTTTGGCACGCGGCTGAGGGGTGCCGCTGTGGGCCTGAACGACGAATAGATCCGTACCGGTCCAGGCCGGGCCCTCGCTGGGTTGTTGATAGGCCTTGAGATTGTAGGCGAGTTTGATCAGAGTTTTCAGAGTACAGTTCATCAGGCGGATGTTGGTTGCATCGACCGGTTGGTAGCAGGCGGAGTAGGGACCTGTGGGCTTGTAGGGTGTGATGGAAACCGCATCGAAAGCAGGCGTGCCGGCTTTCAGCAAAATGCCGAGCGACAGGGGCAGAGCGAGCGCGGCAATGCCGGCCGCCGAAACGAGGAGCTTGCGGGCGAGGCTGAGGGATGCCACGTTCCGGTTGCGCATGATGTCTTCGATGCGCTTTCGGATGTTCGCTCCGGAGACGCCGGCCATACAGGCGAGCGGCGATTCCGCGTAGAGGCGGCAGACGGTGACAATGGCATCGGCATAGACGCGCGGCTGGTTGCCGAGACTGAGGACTTCTTCGTCGCAGGCGCGTTCGCGCTCTTCGACGAGGCGCGCGCCGATCCACCAGATGAGCGGGTGAAACCAGAGGATGGCTTCGACCACCATGTGGATTGCGGCGAAGAGATTGTCGCGGCGGCGGATGTGGCAGAGCTCGTGCGCGAGCAGGGCTTCGAGTTCGGCGGGCGCGAGGTGTTCCGTGATGCCTTCGGGCAGCAGCAATACGGGTTTCAGCCAGCCGACAACGCCCGGTTCGATCAGCCCTGGGGCGGAGCGGATTTCGACCGGCGCGGGGATTTGCAGCGGGCGGCTGGCGCGGAGAGTGGCGCGGATACGTATCCAGAGGCGAAGCCGGATGGCGGCGATTGTGAGGAAGCCGCAGATCCAGATGGCGGCGAGGATGAGCGGAGTCCAGTTGGTTTCGCTGACGCGCGAGACGATGACGGGCGTTGCCGACGCAAGCGGCTGCGCGATCGTTACGACCGCGCGGGAAACCGCCGGCGTCGCGTAATATTTCGCCGGCGCCCATTGAACCTGAGTGCCCAGCATGATGAGGAGCGCGAACGGGATCAGGAATTTGATCGACGCGCAGAACCAGAGATTGAATCGCACCTTCGCCCGGTTGCCGCGCAGCGGGAGAACGAGCAGCCCCGCGATTGCGGCGAAGGCTGTCGATTGCAGGAGATGAGACACCAGGGCGGGAGTCATGGGATTGCCTCTAGTTCACATCGAAGTTGATGACTTCGCCGAACATTCTGCCGGTGGATGCTTCGCGGACCAGGACTTTACAAATATAGGCTCCTGGGCGCAGGGTGAACGCAGACTGATAAGCTCCAGGCGCAGCCTGCGGGCTGTCGGCAAGATTGGCTATCATCTGGCCGGATTGTGGGCTCTCCACACGTGTTCTCACCTGAGCAACGAGTTCGACGGCCCCGGAAAGAGAATCGAGGGGTATGGAAATCGGCACAAACCGCCGGTCGGGTGCAGGGGCCACGCCCGGGGCTACCGAGTAGACCTGGATCCAGGAGTGCGGGCCGGGAAGTCCAGACTTGATGTTCGAAGCATCTGCTCCGCCACGCAAACCTCCGGTGAGCTGCGCAACCTCGCCTGGATTGGCCGCGTTGCCTTCATAGGTCGCCTGCGGCTGCGGGTAGAGGATGTGCACGCGCGGGAAGCTGCCTTTCGTGAACTCGAATGCCGCACCACCCTGATAGTCGTCCAGATACCTGTAGCGCCACACTTCGGCCGTCCCACGATCTTCAATCTGGTCCGGCGCGCCGTAACGGGCGTAGCTGATTGCCATCGGGTTTTTCGCACCGAATGTGGATTGCGCGTAAGCGACCCGGCGGGCGTATTCGTCCGGCGAGACGCCTGTGGGCGCGGTTGGTGATAACATTCCTCTGCCGGGGCCGCCAGGTGAATCACCCTTGATATCGATTGGCACAATCGCCAGATTCGATCCGATCGCCGCATCGATAGCGTGCTGCGTGGCCGCCGCACTATCGGCGCCAATCCAGTTCGCATAAAGCAGCAGTGTCTTCTTCTGTGGGAACGCTTTCACCATCCTTGCCACGGTTTCGATATTCGCGAGACCATCGGCAGACGGAGTACCTGCCGGGACGCCTTTGATGTTTTGAATGGTGGCGTTCAGCGCCGCGCCATCTGCTGTGAAATCCTGCAGGACCTGCAGCGTTCCGGAGGAAACCGACATGACTGAAATCACGTCGTCCGGCTGTTTCTGATTCGCCAGGTAACCCACAGCGCTCACTTTGGCGCGATATTGCTGATCCGCCGTCGTGCCTGTGAAATCGAATAGCATCACAATCAGGCGGCGGTCCTGCGAGGGTGCGGCGGCCGGCGTGGCATCCGGAACAGCGGCCTGTGCGACCGCCGTAACCGCCAATGGCGTCACAGGCGGGGTCGCGGGGGCCTGCGCATGGATCTCCGGCAATTGCCCGAAGCTGATGAGCACACCGACGATCATCGGTCCGCCGAGTGCCAGTGCGCCGGCCGCGGCCAGCAAAGCCTTCCTTCCCCGATTGAGTGTTCGGCCTCTATGATTTTTCATGATTGCCTCGATTCTTCGTCTGATATTCGATCCCGTTACACCCGACACGCAGACCAGCGGCGATTCGGCATAGAGGCGGCAGACGCCGAGGATCGCGTCCGCATAGACGCGCGGCGAGTTGCCGAGATTCAGGACATCTTCGTCGCAGGCGCGCTCACGCTCTTCGACCATGCGCGCGCCGATCCACCACACGAGCGGATGAAACCAGAAGACCGCTTCCACGATCATGTGGATCCCGGCGAAGAGGTTGTCACGGCGGCGTACGTGACAGATCTCATGCGCAATCACCGCTTCGAGTTCCGTGGGGGCAAGGCGATCCGCGATGCCTGCGGGGAGCAGCAGAACCGGCTTCCGGATGCCGACGACGCCAGGTTCGAGCAGGCCATGCGCGGAGCGAATCGCGACCGGGGCCGGGGTCTCCATCGCAGTGCTGGCGCGAACGATACGGCGGATGCGAAGCCAGAGCCGGAGCCGGATGACTGCAACGGTCAGGAAGCCCGCTATCCAGAGGCTAAGGCAGGCGATTACGGCCCAGTCGACCGGTCCTTGAGGCCTTGCAGGAGTGATCGGCGAGACCCTGCCGAACGGCTCGGCTACGGAGTCAACTGCGAAGGCGACCGCGGGAGAGGCGTATTGCGTGGCGATCTCGTGGGCCGCGGGAGTCCAGTGGATCTGGCTTCCCAGATTTATCAGCAGCGCGAAGGGGACAAAGAATTTCAGCGATGCGGCCAGCCACAGATTGAAGCGCGCACTTGCCCGGTTGCCGCGCAATGCGAACGCCAGCAGCCATGCACCAAGAGCGAAAAACGTGGATTGCCAAAGGTGAGTGAGGACTTCGCCGATCATTTGACGTTACCCTTCCTTTCGGTTTTTTGTTCGGAATCGAGGCGCTTGATCGTTTTCTCCAGCTCGCGGACGTCATCGAGAGTCAGCTTGCCGGCTTCGGCGAGCTGCGCCATCATCGGCTGCGCTTTGCCGCCGAAGAAGCTGAGGATCTCGTCGAGCAACTTGTGGCGGGCGACGTCGCGGGCGATCAGCGGCTCAAAGATATCGGCGTTGCTGATTTTACGGACGCGGCGGACGGCCTTTTTGCCTTCGAGACGGTAGACGGTGGTCTGGATGGTGGTATAGGCCGGGCGCGGCTCAGGGAAGGCTTCCTGAATCTCGCGGATGGAGGCTTTTCCGTTGGCCCAGAGGGCTTCCAGGATCTGGAGTTCGAGTTTGGTGAGTTTGGGTGGGCGCATTGTTCTACTACTTCACGACTGATACTACTATTTCGTAGTAGACAATGCAAGAGGGAGTTTCGCTCATTTTTGCGACGCGACTGAAAGTCGCGTGTCCGGTTGGGATTTTTCAGCTGAAACAGGGCTCGTGGACAATAGAGGTTTCCCATGAGTTTTCCAGAGGAGTCCGGAGCCGCGTCCACGCCGCTGATGCGGCAGTATCACGCGTTGAAACAGCAGGCGCCGAATGCGCTGCTGATGTTCCGCCTGGGCGATTTTTACGAGCTGTTTTTCGAAGACGCGGTGACCGCGGCGCGCGAGTTGGAGATCACGCTGACGGCCCGCAATAAAGAAAAGGGCACGGCAATTCCGATGTGCGGCGTGCCCTATCACTCGGCCGAAGGGTACATTGCGCGGCTGATCGGGAAAGGCTATCGGGTCGCGATCTGCGACCAGATGGAAGCTCCGTCAGCGGGAAAGAAGCTTGTGCGCCGCGATCTCACGCGCATTGTCACGCCGGGGACGGCGACCGACGCGCATCTGCTCCGCTCGCACGAAAACAACTATCTGGCAGGAGTAGCGCGCTACGGAGCGCGGGCTGGTGTGGCATATGTGGATGTCTCCACCGGCGAGTTTCGCGCGACGGAAATCGCAGCGGATGAGTTGCCGGGATTGCTCGAAAGCATCGGCGCGCGCGAAGTGCTGGTCGCCGGTGAACATTCCCTATTTCCGAAAACCGAACAGACGCGGTGGGTCGCCACCGAACTCGATGACTGGGTTTTCTCGACGGACTACGGCGACCGCATTCTCCGCGAGCATTTCCGGCTGCATTCGCTCGATGGGTGCGGGCTGGCGAATCGAGCGGCGGCTGTGGGCGCTGCCGGCGCTGTGCTGCACTATCTTCGCGATACGCAGCGGGCGGCGCTCGATCATCTGGATCCGCCGCGCTATTTCGATCGCGCCGAGAACATGGTGCTCGATGCGGTGACGGTGAGGAACCTGGAACTCATCGAGCCGATTTTCTCTTCCAGCGGCAGTGACAGCAATGCCACGGTGATTGCGATTCTGGATCAGACGGCAACCGGCATGGGTGGCCGCTTGCTGCGCCAGCGGCTGCTGCGGCCGTCGCTCGATCAGGTAGAGATTGAGGCGCGGCTCGATGCGGTGGGCGATCTGGCCGGCGATACGATTCTGCGGGCCGAACTGCGGAAGCAGCTTGCGCCGGTGCTCGATATGGAGCGGCTGCTGGCGAAGGTGACGATCGCGAGCGCGGGTCCGCGCGATTTGCATGCACTGGGGAAATCCCTGGAGCAGATGCCGAAGCTGGCGGAGTCGGCGCGACTGGCATCGAAACCGCTTTCCGGCAGGCTGGCGGAAACGTTTACGCGGCTCGATCCGGTACCGGAGATCAGCAGACCGATTGTCGCAGCGTTATCCGACACGCCGCCCGTGAATATCAGTGATGGCGGCACGGTGCGGGCGGGTTATGACGCGGAACTCGACGAATTACGCGATCTGAGCCAGAACGGCCGGCAGGTGATCGCGCAGATTGAAACGCGTGAGCGGGCGCGAACGAATATCTCGTCGCTGAAGGTCCGTTTTAACAATGTTTTCGGGTATTACATCGAAATCTCGAAAGCGAATCTGCATCTGGCGCCGCCTGATTACGAACGCAAGCAGACGCTGGTCAATGCGGAGCGCTTCACCACGCCGGAGCTGAAGGAATACGAGCACAAGATTCTCTCGGCGGAAGAGAAGATTCTGGACATCGAAAAGAGGATTTTTCAGGAACTGCGGCAGCGGGCTGCCGATCAGGCGCAGAGGATTCGCGCGACAGCGGCGGCGGTTGCGGAGCTGGATGTTGCGGCGGCGCTGGCGCAGGTGGCGGCGGAAAATCGATACACGCGTCCCTTATTTTCGGCGGACGGCGAGATGCGGATCGCGGCGGGACGGCATCCGGTGATCGAAAAGCTGGCGGGCGAAGAGGCAGGCCGTTTTATCCCGAACGATCTGTATCTGAACAATAGCGCCGACCGGATCGCGCTCATCACAGGCCCGAATATGGGCGGCAAGAGCACGTATCTCCGGCAGGCCGCGCTGATTGTGATCCTGGCGCAGATGGGTTCATTCGTGCCCGCCGGAGCGGCTTCCCTGCCCCTGATCGATCGAGTATTCACACGAATCGGCGCGTCAGATAATCTGGCGCGCGGGCGTTCCACGTTCATGGTGGAGATGACGGAGACGGCGGTGATTCTGAATACGGCGACCCCGCGGAGTTTCATTATTCTCGATGAAATCGGGCGCGGCACCGCCACGTATGACGGGCTTTCGCTCGCGTGGGCCGTAGTGGAGCACATCTCGGCCATCACCACGGCGAAGACGCTCTTCGCGACGCATTATCACGAGTTGACGGAACTGGCAGGGCAGCTCGACGGGGTCCGCAATCTCAGCGTGAGCGTGAAGGAAGCGGGCGATCGGATTATTTTTCTGCATAGAGTGGAGCCCGGGAAGGCGGACCGCAGTTACGGTATCGAAGTGGCGCGACTGGCGGGATTGCCGGCGACGGTGATCGAGCGGGCTCGTGAGGTGCTGCGGCAGCATGAGATTGCGCCGGAGCGCAGCCCGTCCGCCGCGCCGATGCAGATTCGTTTGTTCGAGCCGGGAACCGACGAACTGAAGGAGAAGATTCGCTCGCTGAAGATCGATGAGATGCGGCCGGTGGAAGCGTTGCGGGTTCTCGAAGAACTGCAGCGCGAGCTGACTTAACGCCGCAGGAGTTTTTCGAGACGCGAGAACGCGGCAGCCAGGTTCTGCGGCTTCTTCAGAACGCCTTCGAATAAGTCTCCGGCACGCGTGAAGCGCTCCACGGCATTCGCCAGTGTGAACTGGCCGGGATCGAGGCCGGGCTTGACTTCGTCCCAGGCGAGCGGCGTCGCGACAGGCGCGCCTATGTGGGCGCGCACCACATAGGGGGCGGAGATCGTCTTGAAATCCGCCAGTTGCATGTAATCGAAATAGACGCGGTCCTTCTGGCGCTTCTCGACGGAGCGCGGCGTGGTGAAGAGGTCCGCGCGTTCCGCGGCGAGAAGGCGCGCGATCACTTCTGCGAATGAGCGCGCCTGTTCAAAAGTATAGTGCGGCTCGATGGGGACGTAGATATGGAGTCCATCGCCGCCTGTGGTTTTCGGATAGCCGGTGAGTCCGATGGCATCGAGCTTCGCTTTCACGAGCAGAGCGGCTTCCACGATTTTCGAGAATGGACATTCGACGGGGTCGAGATCAATCAGGATGAAGTCGGGATTTTCGAGCGAACCGACGCGGCTCATCGACGGATTCTGATCGATGCAGCCGAGATTCGTGAGATAGAGTAGCGCGGCGCGGTCGGTTCCGACGATATAGCGAATCTTCTTCCCGGCCTCGCCGATGACGTGGGTCCGGAGCCAGGAAGGATAGCTTTCCGGCGTGTTTTTCTGGAAGAAATATTCACCTTTGATGCCGTTGGGATAGCGCTTCAGAGAAAGCGCGCGGTCTTTGAGGTGAGGCACCAGCAGCGGCGCCACCGCGTTGTAGTAATTGAGAAGGTCGCGCTTGGTGTAACCGTCATCCGGGAAATAGAGTTTATCGAGATTCGTGAATTTGAGCGGGTGGCCATCGATCTCGATCGTCACTTCCTTCTTGCCGGCCTCGCCGATGACGTGGGTCCGGAGCCAGGAAGGGTAACTTTCCGGCGTGTTCTTCTGGAAGAAATATTCGCCCTTGATCCCGTTCGGATAGCGCTTCAGAGAAAGCGCGCGGTCTTTGAGGTGAGGCACCA
>DASZVV010000411.1:0-11181 GCA_035546955.1 Bryobacteraceae bacterium | reverse complement strand
CGAGAGCAGACCATTCGATTCTGTTGGCTGGCCGAAATAGCTCCAGCGTACGCCGAGCGATACGGTCAGGCGCGGGCTGAGGCGGTAATCGTCCTGAACGAACGCTTCCGTTTGCCACGTCCAGATATCAGGCGTTATGTCAGCCGAAGGCTGCGTGAAACTCGCCACGTTCCCCAGCAGGAAGTTGGCGAAAGACTGGTTGAAAGATGTAGTCCCGGTGGGTGCGCCGGTATTCGTAAATGAGAATGAGCCCTGACCGCTGCCGGCATTCTCGGTTTTGTTGTAGCGGTTGAATTGCACGCCCAGCTTGAGGGAGTGCTTGCCGAGCTGCCAGTTCACGGTGTCATACCAGGCCCAGTTCTTGTTGTATTCGTTGTATGGCCCGAACCCGGCGATGCTGGTGCCGCCGGTAAAACTGAGTGTCGGGATCACGCCTTCCGGATCGGGGTAAGGCAGCGGCACGTTAATGTCGGGGCTGTTCGCTTTCGCGGTCAGCCCAACCGGCGTTGAGTGAATCGCCGAATTCGTGAAATTGAATCCCACTTCATTGAGTAAGGTGGACCTGATCGTTTGGAGATAATGCGCGACCCACGCGCGGCCAGGGGAATTCGTGTTGGTGACCGCGCCGCCCGGAATCGCGGAGCCGGTGAAGAGGCCGCCAGGCTCAGTGGTCGGGATACTGTCGTTCTCGAACTTAAACCAGACCGAAGCTTTGTCGTTGAATGTATGATCGAGCCGGACGATCTGCTGGTTGCTGTTGAAAAGGTTGCGTTCCGGGAAAACACCGGCCGTGGTGCTCGCGGCATTGAGCGGAATCTTGCTGAAAATATCTTTGATATATTCCGCCGACACGGGATTGATGAGGCTCGGCGCGATCGTCGTGCTGGTCGCGGTGCATGGGCTGTTGTTGGTCAGGCAGACAGGCGTTGGGAAATTGCCGGCGATCATGGCGGAGGTGGGAATTGTCGGCTGGAGACTCGTATAGGTGACGATGCGGCGCGCTTCTTCGGAAAAGAAGAAGAAACTCTTCGGCGCCTTGTACTGCGAGTGATTGAAGACGATTGGCCCGCCCAGCGTCCCGCCAAAGTCATTCCAGCGCAGCGGCGGAACCTTGGCTTTGCCATTCACCACATTCACGCGGTCTGCGTTGTTGATCCAGTTGTTCGCGGCCAGCACGTCGTTGCGGAAGAATTCGTAGAGGTCGCCGTGGAACTGTGCCGTTCCGCTTTTTGTGACGACCTCAATCTGGCCGCCGCCCGCGCGTCCGGTTTCCGCCGAGTACATGCTGCGCTGTACCTTGAACTGAGCAATCGAATCGATGCTCGGGAATGTCATTAGAGTGAGGTTGGAGCCGCGGTCCACGTTGTCGGCGCCATCCACTGTCCAGTTGTTCCCGGAGGTGCGGTTGCCGTTGACGGAGAAGGGAATTTGCGCGCTGAGACCCGAAGGTGAAGAGACGCCGACGAACAACTCGTCGGTCGGGTTGGCGCTCACGCCCGGCATCAGAGCGACAAGCTGCTCGTAATTGCGCGAGGCGAGCGGCAAGCCGCTGACCTGCGCCCCTGTGATTGTGTTCTGAATCGCGACGGAGGATAGTTCCACCTTCGTGGGCTGGTCGGTTACGTTAATACTCTCGTTAATCTGACCGACCTCGAGCGTGACGTTGAATTTCAGGTCATCGTGCACGTTGAGAACGATACCCGAGATCGTGTTGGTTTTGAATCCGCTGGCTTCGACGCTGAGCGAATAATTTCCGATCGGAATCAGCGGTGCGGAGAATACGCCTTGCGCGTTGGTGGTAGTCGTGCGCACCACCTGGTTTCTGTCCACATTTGTGAGGGTGACTTTGGCGTTGGCGATCGCACCCTGGGCGGGGTCGAGCACGGTCCCCTCAATCGTGCCGGAAACATCCTGCTGCGCCAGGACGGGAAAGGCGGCCAGAGCCGCCAGCATTAAGGCAATCGTGAATCTGCTCATCCGGAATCCCCTTTTCCGGCCGCGCAGGAAACGCCGTGGCCAGAGTTAAAGTTCCGGGTAAGAGCACGCTACAGGCCGAAACAAAGTATATTCGGCCCCGCTGCCACCACGATATATTGCTTGTTTTGGAAGCTGAAAGTCATCGGCGATGCTTTCATCCGAACGTTAGTGGGAAACTCCCACAAAACTTTGCCATTTTTCTGATCCACAGCGCTGAAGCCGCCGTTCGGGCTGCCATAGAAGACCAGACTGCCAGCTGTCGCGAGCACGCCACTCCAGGTCTTGGCGCGCGTCGAACCAGGTTGTGGAATTTCCCAGGCAACATCGCCGGTATCGATATTGACCGCACGCAGGTAATGCTGCCCCTGCTGGTCGGGATAGCTCGTGGGCTTGCCGATGCACTCTTCGAGCGCCATGAAGTAGTAGAGCCGGGTTACCGGCGAATATGCGGTGGAATCCCAGTTGGCGGCATCGCTCGGGCAACCGCGCGGATCCTTGACGACGGGACGGCCGTCCGGACCGATCGACGATGCCCAGTCATCGCGCTTCAGAAACGATTTCGCCAGCAGCACCTTGCCGCTTGTTCGGTCCAGCACGTAAAAGAATCCATTGCGATCCGCATGGAGAAGAATTTTCGATGGCTTGCCATGATAAACCGTATCTACCAGCACATTGGGTTCGGCTGCGTCGCGATCCTTCAGATCGTGAGGCGTGAACTGGTAATACCACTTGATTTCTCCGGTCTTCGGGTTGAGGGCAAGAACGCAATCGGTAAAGAGGTTGTCGCCGGGGCGGTCACGGTCATCGCTGTCGGGCCAGGGATTGCCGGTTGCCCAATAGAGCGTGTTGCTTTCGGCGTCGTAGGATCCCGTCAACCAGGTGGAACCGCCGCCCGCCACCGGCTCCTTTCCCTGCCAGGTTTCAATGCCGGGCTCACCCGCGCGCGGCACTGTCCAGCGGCGCCAGTCGAGCGCGCCGGTTTCAGGATCGAACGCCGCGAGAAATCCCCGAATGCCGTGATCCGCGCCGGTAACGCCCGTGATGATTCTCTCTTCGCCTGGCTTCGTTCCCGCCACGAAAGGTGCGACTGTCGCGCCGTAGGGTTGCTTCACTTCGGGCGCGATGGGCGTCTCCCAGACGAGCTTCCCATCCGCGCGATTGATGCCGAGCAGATGGCCGTTATCGGTGATGAAGTAGATGCGGTCGCGCAGCAGCGCCGCGCCGCGATTGGTGCCGAGGCGGGGATCGCCCACCAGACCCGGTGTCATCGGCCTCGAATAATGCCAGATCGCTTCGCCGGTGAGCGCATTCAGGGCGAAGACCTGGTTGGGCCCCGTTACGTAAATGACGCCGTCCGCTTCGAGCGGCGTGGCTTCAAGGCCGAAGTAGTCGATCGGATAAATCCACTTCAGTCTCAGGGACGCAATGTTGGCCGTATTGATCTGGCGCAGGGGGCTGTAGCGATTTGCGGAATCGTTCCCGTTGTAGGTGAGCCAGTCACCCGGCTGCGGTGGTCCCCATTTGACCGTTCCCCCTTCCGCGCCGGCCGGATGCTGGATAGTGTCGTTATTTATGCTGCGAAGGTAAGAGGCCAGTGCGGCTTTCTGGGCTGCCGGCAAATCGGCGAATGAAGGCATTCCGGCAGCCGGATTGCCATGGTCGAGAAAAGCGCGCAATTGCTCGGCGGTTTGCTCGGCCACGCGGGAATTCATCGCCAGCCCCGGCCCCTGGGCCGAACCGCGCGCGTCGTCGCCATGGCAACTGGCGCAATTCGTGCGGAACAGTTGCTGGCCGGAGGGCTGCTGCTGGGCGAAACACGCGATCGGAAGAAGAAACAGAATCGGAATCAGGGAACGCATGAGATCAGCCAGCGAAAGAATAACATGGATGGCCGATTCCGAAACGTTGAAGCTTCGCGGGTTCCAGGGGATGATGAGAGGACAATGCTGATGGAGTTCTCGCTGCCCATTCGGGGCATGGCGGCGGGGCTGATGATTGCGGCCCCGGTAGGTCCGGTAAACGTTCTCTGTATCCAGCGCTCGCTGCAGAAAGGCTGGAGGTCCGGTCTTGTCTCCGGATTGGGTGCGGCGCTGGTGGATACGCTTTATGGCGGGATCGCCGGCTTCAGCATCAGCCTGGTGATCGAATTTCTGGTCAAAGAGCAGTTCTGGATTCGCCTGATCGGCGGATTCCTGCTCATCGGAATCGGCGCCGTTTATTATTTCCGGGAGCCGAGATCGCTCGACTCAAACGGCCGATCTTCCGAACAGTCCGATTTTTTCTCCGCGTTTCTGCTGACCGCCACCAACCCGACGACGGTACTTTCTTTTCTCGCGATTCTGGCCATGCTCGGTCTGGGGCAGCACCAGCCGCTGTGGCAGACTTCGCTGCTCGTGGGCGGGATTTTTCTCGGGTCGATGAGCTGGTGGATTGTCCTCACCGGAGGCGCAAGCCTGCTGCGGGACAAGGTCAGCGATGACACGATGCGCTGGCTGAACCGGATTGGCGGCATTGCAATCGCGGCCTTCGGCCTGATCAATATTCTGCTCAGCCACCGTCACAAAGGCTGAGTGTACAATTCACCTGGAGACTTGGAATGCCGGCGGTGGAAGACGAAATTCTGAGATTGGAAGAACAGCTGCGCCAGGCGGAACTGGGGCCAGATCCCGCATTTTTTGAGGTTCACGTGGCGGATAACGCGGTGATCGTCTCCGGCGACGGGAAGCCTGCATTTGCGAAGGCGCAGATTGTGGACGCTCATCGGCCGGGGAAGGGACCGAAGTTCATCCAGGTCGAAATGAGCGATCTGAAGGTGACCACGCACGAATCGGCGGCGGTGGTCACTTGCACGGGGACCTATGCGACCGCGGAAGCCAGCTTCAAACTCCGGTTCCTGCGCGTCTGGGTGCGCAAGGCCGCCGGGTGGCAGATTGTGGCGGGAACGGTGGCGAACGAAGGTTAAGCCAGCGCTTTTCCGTAGAGCACCAGGAGCCGGCTCCATGCCTTTTCGGCCAGCGGCTCGTTGTAGGCACGGGAATCGGGCGGGCACCAGCCGTGCATGGAACCTTCATAGACCTCGATTTCAGCCGGCAGTTTAGCCTCGGCGAACGCCTCGCGAATTGCGTCCTTGTCCGTTGGCGATTTCTCATCGTCGCTTGCGGCGATCGCGACCAGAAATTGCGCGTGGCTCTTCGCCGCCTGCAGGTGAGGGCTGTTTTGCTGGTTAGGGACCACCAGCCCTCCGCCGTGGAATGACGCGACGGCGCCCACACGCTCCGGCATTGCAGCCGCGGTACGGAAGGCGATCGGCCCACCCATGCAATAACCCTGGGTTCCCATCTTCCGGTTCTTTGCCACCGCGCTCTGCTCATCCAGCCAGCCGATGAATGCCTTCGCGTCGGTCATATGGGTGTTTTCATTCAGGCCGCGTGCGAGCGGCATTACGTCATTAATCGGCGTCGCGCCGCCGGCCGATGCCGTGGGGGCCTTCTTCATCCGGTAGAACGGATTCACCACCAATACGGCATAGCCGGATTCCGCCAGCCGTTTACCCATCTGCCGGAATGCGGGCCGGAGTCCGAAAATATCGGGCCACATCAGGACGCCCGGCGCGTCGCCGGTTGCCGGGTGCACGAAATAGCAGTCAGCCGCTCCGTCCGGTGTTTTCACCGTGACATCGTATTCGGTTACAGTGACTGCGTCGGCGGCGCGCGGCAGCATCATGGCGATCCCCGCTCCCAGCATCGCACCGAATTGCTTGCGGGTCACCAGTCCGCGAGCCTCGTAGTTCTTCAGATCTTTCTCAAAGTATTCCTGATCGCACATATTCCCTCGTTCCTGAAATGAATCGGGCGTGCTGCCCCCGTACTGCGACATTCTATATCGTCTTCGAGAGGCATTTGTATCGGCAGGCTCTGCAGGATCTAACAGAAAAAAGACCGCACAAATGAAAAGCCCTGAAAACAGGCGTCGGCGAATGGTCTCCCGATTGCTAAGAAATTCGCAATCTATGGTCAGCGCATCCCCCTACACGATTCTCATGATCGAGGACAATCCGATGGACGCCCAGATCATGCGAGATGCTTTTCATCAAATCGGACAACCCTGCGATCTGAACGTGATTGAAGACCCGCAGCGTGCCTTGCGGTTTTTTGACCAACTAGGGCCTGGCGATCCGAAACCTTGTCTGATTGTTCTCGATCTCCACTTCCCGACGACGGATGGCGCGACCGTTCTGCGGTCACTGCGCGCGCATCCCGTGCTGCGTGACGTGCCCGTTGTAGCGCTCCCATCGATTGCATCGCCGAGTGAGCAAAATGCCGTGATGGAACTTGGCGTCAATCTCTACCGGACAAAGCCAATCGATTGGGACGAGACGCTGCAACTGGCCGGCGAATTGGCCGGCATCTGCCGAAGAGAGTCCGGATTTTGACCGTTGACATTCTGGCTGAGCTGAAACGCCGTACCGCGGATCTGCATCGAGGCATCGAAGCCGTGGTTCCGTTAATGGCCCCGGCGCTCACGCTCGAACAATACGCGGAATATCTCGGCCGTCTGTATCCTTTCTATTCGGCGGTAGAGGCACGGCTTGCTGCGATAACCGGCCTGCGCAGTGCAGTCCCCGATCTAGACGCCCGCTGGAAGACGGAGATACTCGCCCGGGATCTGCGCGCACTCGGGAAATTGCCCGAAGATGACATGGACCTTTCACTGGTGCCTGAACTCCACTCTGTCCCGCAGGCACTCGGCTGCCTTTATGTTCTGGAAGGTTCCACGCTCGGTGCGCAGATTCTCATCCGCTCCGTCCACGGCACCCTGGGAAGGGAGGTCGAGGATAAGACCGGATTCCTTGCGGGCTATGGGGAAAACACCGCATTCCGGTGGCGGCAGCTCTCCGGATGCCTGGTTTCGTACCTGACCGGCGCGAACGATCGGGAAACCGCAGTCATCGCCGCCCGAGCTACTTTTATGGATCTTCATGAGTGGCTGGTTCGCGGCCAGCGGCTTCACCAGTACGAAGGGGAGTTCGCAGTGCGATGAGGGGCTCGGCCGAAGAGCGGATCACCTCCAGAAATGTGGATCTGAGCAACTGCGACCGCGAGCAGATTCAGTTCTCAAACGCAGTGCAGCCGCACTGCGTTCTTCTGGCGATGGACCCGGCGACCTGGCGGATTCTTCAGGTCAGCGGCAATGCAGACGAGCTCGGATTCGGCCCCGCGCGGGATCTGCCGGGCCGGCGTCTGCAGGATGTCTTCACTCCCTCCGATTACCAGTGCGTTTCCGATGCCGCCCGGAAGCTTCGTTATCCGGCTCCTCCGCTGCACATCGGCTCCTCGACACTCGGCGGTCAGACGCGTGACCTGTTCATCCATATCAATAATGGAAGTCTGTTTCTCGAAGCCGAGCGTCAGGGCGCGCATCCCGGAGTGGCACAGAAGCAACTCTACGATGAACTTCGCAACGGCATTGCGCAACTGAACGCCTCCACTTCGGTAGTTGGATTCCTCGATCAGGCAGTCCATGTGATTGCCCGGTGTACCGGTTTTGAGCGCGTGATGGCGTACCGGTTTCACGGCGACGGAAGCGGTGAAGTGGTGGCGGAAGCGGTTCATCAGGGTCTGGAACGCTATCTCGGTCTGCATTATCCGGCCGCCGATATTCCGAAGCCGGCCCGCCGTCTTTTCGCCCTGACCTGGCTTCGCCACCTGCCGGATGTGAATTATCAGCCGGTGCCGCTGATTCCGGAGATTAACCCCGTCACCAGCGATCTGGCGGATCTGAGTTACGTTTTTTCCCGCAGCGTTTCCGTGATGTATACGGAATACCTGCGAAATATGGGCGTAAAGGCCACCATGGTTCTCACCCTGTTCAAGGGCGGGAAATTATGGGGCCTCATCTCCTGTATGCAGCACAGCGCGCCGCGGCACCTGAATATCGAGGTGCGCGCCGTATGCGAGATGCTGGCCCAGACCTCGTCCCTCCTGATGTCGGCCAAAGAGGACGCTGAGTTTGCGAAATACCGCGAGTCGCTCAGCCATTCGCTCGAAGCCCTGGTGCACCAGCTTGGCCTGCGGACTTCCACCGCTGAAGCGCTCTCCAGTCCCAAAGTGAATCTGCTTTCCGCTATGGACGCTTCCGGTGCTGCCATCTTTCTCGGAGAGACGATTACGCTGCTCGGCCAGACGCCCTCACAGAGCGCGGTGCAGGCACTCGCCGCGGCGATTGCTTCGAAAGTGCAGCCGGTCTGGTCAAGCGATCTGGCAACGCGCGATGTTGCGATGGATGATGAAACCGCGTCGCGGGCGAGCGGCATTCTCGCTACCCGGATTGGGCAATTCGATACCGACCTCGTGATCTGGTTTCGGCCGGAATATCGCCAGACCGTGGCCTGGGCCGGCGATCCCGAGAAACTGGTGGTGCGCGCTCCGGGCCGCGAAGCCCGGCTTAATCCCAACGGATCCTTCGATGTCTGGCGCACGGAGGTTCGCGGCCGGTCCAAGCCGTGGCTCGAGTGCGAACTCGATTTTGCATCGCGTCTGGGGCGCGTCATTCTGGAGGTAGTGGTGCAACGCTCGCGTGAGATGGCGCGCCTCAATCAGGACCTCAGCCGGAGCAATCGCGAACTCGAGGAATTTGTCTATACAGCGAGCCACGACCTGAAATCCCCTCTGCGAGGGATCGCGACCTACGCTCAGATGGTGCTGCGTACCGCGGCCGATCTGCCCTCCGTGAATCGCGAGCGTCTCCAGTCCATCGTGCAGCTGGCCAATCGCATGGACGGTGTGATCGAAGGGCTGCTGCGCTATTCCGAGCTGGGGCATGCTGTGATTCGGCGCGAGGACGTGGACCTTAACGAGGTCTGCGAGCAGATCATTGAGCTGCTTCGCGTCGATATCGAAAGTACCAGGACTGAAATCCGCATTCCCCGCCGCCTGCCGATACTGCGTTGCGACCTCCGCTGGGTGACGCAGATTCTTCTGAATCTGATGGCGAACGGAATCAAGTACAACGATAAGGAGAAACGCACACTCGAAATCGGGTATCTGGTGCCGCCGGCGAGCACGGTTACCGGCCGGACGGGTCCGGGCATTCTGTATGTAAAAGACAACGGAATCGGGATTGCCCCGGATGATCGCGATGCTGTTTTACGCCTTTTCCATCGGCTGCACGCGGATCAGAAATACGGCGCGGGAACCGGGCTGGGTTTGAGTATTGTGGCGCGTTCGGTTGAGCGCCATAATGGGCGTCTTTGGATTGAAAGCACAGTCGGAGAGGGCTCGACCTTTTTCTTTACCCTGGATGAATGAGGAGCCGGAGGACTCATGTTGTTAAAGAGCAGGCCAATTTTAGCCGTCGAGGACAGCGATCAGGATTTCGATGTTCTCGAAATGTGTCTGAAGACCGCCGGCGTTCTGAATCCCGTGCAGCGCTGCGCGAGCGGCGAGGAAATTCGTAACTATTTCGAGCGGATGGAGCGCGCTGCCGCTTCGGAAATTCCTGTCTTTGTCTTCCTCGATCTCAATCTTCCCGGAATTCGCGGCGCGGACGTGCTGGCGCGTCTGAAGCGCCATAAGACTCTCAATCCTGTGCCGGTTGTAGTCCTCACAACCTCATCTCAGGTGCGCGACGTCGACCTGTCGTACTCGCTGGGCGCAGCCGGTTTTCTGACCAAGCCGCTGGATCTGGATAAGTTCGAAAAGATGATACAGCACGTGGCGGACTATTGGTTTTCGTGCGTGAAGCTCCCGGAAAACGCGGAGCGGGCGCGTTAGGGAGTGTTCTATTGGCCCTGCTGATTCCATTCGATCCGAATGACCCCTGTGCGGGCAGTGAGCTGAGAAACCGCATCCGGAATCCGGCTCTCGGCCGTCTCCGCGCGCCAGCGGAGGCCATAGCTCCATTGGCGGCCGCTCCCTGCATCCGCGGCTGCAAACCCGCACGAAATAATCTCGAACGGCTGCTCCAGCAGCAGGGCTCGAATTTCGGATTCATCCGGCCCGGCCGAACTCGTAACAATAGAGAGCTGCGCGCGCTTATCCTGCTTCAAACGATCTTCGACTGCCCGCAGGCCCGCAAGTACCATCATCGCGAGAGCGGCGCCGATCAGCCCGAGCCCGATCTGGCCCCCGCCAAAGCAAAGTCCCAGCACCGTCAGAAACCACAAGGTGGCCGCAGTGGTAACTCCGAGTACCCGGCTGTCGCGCCGCAGGATAGCGCCGCCGCCAATGAAGCCCATCCCGGAGAGAATGCCCAGCGGGAGGCGCATCAGGTCATTCATGACAAATGAATTGGGGGGGCGGCCAGCCAGGGGCAGGAGAAGATTGACCTGAATCATCGCCACGCAGGCAGCGAGGCATACGAGGACCGAGGTACGAAGTCCCGCCACACGCCCGTGTTCGCTGCGGTTCAGGCCGATAACGACGCCGGCCAGGAACGCACAAAGGAGGCGAATCGCGATCTCGGACCAACTTACCGGAATCGGCATGAAACTCCCCCGGGCCGGTTTACGACTCGCCTGTCTTCTTCGGCTCGGATTCGAGGACGGATTTGACAAGCGGTCCGAGCTTCATGAACTCATCGTAGCTGGATGGCTTTCTGAAATAACTTGCGATTCCGGAGCTTTCGACTGCGCCACGATCCCGAGGCGCATCGGACGAAGACACAATCAGTACCTTCGAATCCCGGCATCGCGTGCTTGTACGCAGATGCCGAAGGACCTCATCACCGCTCCTTCTCGGCAGATTCATGTCGAGAAGGATGAGATCAGGACAGTCGTCCGGCCGTTCCGCTTCCACCGTTTCGAAATAATTGACGGCCGCCTGTCCATCGCGGACTACGTCGATCTCGGCGTCGATTTTGCAGGAATCGATTGCTTCGCGAATCAGGTACACGTCGGTCTTGTTGTCCTCGACGATGAGAATTCTGGGCCGGCGGACTTCGTTTTCAGACCGGGAGGGTGAAGCGGAAGGTCGATCCTTCGCCGGGCTCGGACTCGACCCAGATCCTTCCGCCATAACTTTCCACAATTCGCTGACAGATGGCCAGTCCAATCCCGGTACCGGAGTACTCGTCACGGGTGTGCAGGCGTTTAAATAAACCAAAGATCCTCTCCTTAAATTCCGGCTCGATGCCTATGCCATTGTCTTTTACGGAAAATAACCAATAGCCGTTTTCCCTGACCGCCATGGCCTCAACATTCGGGGG
>DASZVV010000410.1:0-1846 GCA_035546955.1 Bryobacteraceae bacterium | reverse complement strand
CGAACGTCTTTGGTAAGTTCGCCGATGGCGTTGCTCAGGTATTCGAGCGCGCCGGCGAGCATCCAATCGGGTATTTCTTCGCAGCCAATTTCGAGGAGGAGGTTCATGCCGCCACCTCCGCGGCCGCGCCATCGACAATCGCCTGCTGATCGACCCAGGCTTCGGCAAGTCCAACCGCCAGTTTTCGCACGCGGCCAATCACACCGACGCGCTCCGTCACGCTGATGGCTCCGCGCGCATCGAGTGTATTAAATAAGTTGCTGCATTTGAGAACGTGATCGTAGGCGGCGAGGAGCGGATAGCGCTGTTTTTCGTTCGACCCGGCGTAAAGATCGATCATGCGGCGCGCCTCACCCTCGTGGATTTCGAACAGCTTCCAGAGTGTGGGCACGTGGGCCGCTTCAAAGTTGTAAACCGAGTACTGGAGTTCGTCGGTGTAGCGAACGTCCTTATATTTAACGCCAGGCGTCCAGATAATGTCGTAAACACTGTCGACATCCTGCAGAAACGCCGTGATTCGTTCAAGGCCGTAGGTGATTTCCGCGGGGATGAGATCCAGATCGATCCCGCCGCACTGCTGGAAATAAGTGAACTGTGTGATCTCCTGACCGTCGAGCATCACCTGCCAGCCGACACCCCAGGCGCCGAGCGTGGGGGATTCCCAGTTGTCTTCTTCGAGCTTCACGTCATGCTTGCGAAGGTCGATGCCGATGGCTTCGAGCGAACCCATGTACTGTTCGATCACGTCCGCCGGCGTGGGCTTCAGGATGACCTGAAGCTGCATGTGCTTGTAGAGACGGTTGGGATTGTCCCCGTAGCGGCCGTCGGCGGGGCGGCGGGAGGGCTGCACGTAGGCTGTGCGGTAGGGCTTCGGGCCGAGCACGCGCAGAAACGTTTCCGGGCACATGGTGCCGGCGCCGACTTCGACGTCAAACGGTTCCTGAATGATGCAGCCGCGTTCGCCCCAATATTCTTTCAACCGGACTATCATCTGCTGCAGCGTTAATGCGTTCGGTGTGGGCATGGTCGGGATTCGGCGGGTCAGGCGGCGGCTTCCAGAACCGGGGCGGTGACGAGCCTGCGTTCAATGTGTGATTCGATTTGCTGGATCAGAAAACGGCGGAGATCGGCGGCGGTGGATTGGGTCCACTGGCGCGGTTCCATCTGGGCGATGGGAGAGCGGAAAATCTCGTGCGCGATCGCACGGGATTCCGACGACATTTCGTATGTGCTCGAGAGGCGTTGCGACTGGCGGCATTCGGCGCAGTGGAGACCGGCGGTGAAGCGGCTGAAAAAGGCGCGTGCAGGCTGTTCGGGATCGTCGAGCCAGGTTCCGCAATTGATGCAGGCGTTCATGTCCGGCAGGAGTCCGGCGAGTTTAACGACCCAGAGGCTGAAGTAGGTAACGCCGCGCCAGACGGCGCCGGGGGCGCCGGAGCGGATGTGGTCGAGGACGGCGCTGAGGAGGCGGAAGTGTTTTTCGGAGGGCTCGTGGGCGGGGAGGATTTGTTCGGAGACTTCGGCAAGGAAATCGAGCGCGCAGGCGGCGGAGAAATCGTGCAGGACGGAAAATTGCGACTGGACGAGTTCGCAGGAATCGATATTGACCAGTTCGCGGTTCTCCCGCTGGTAGTAGGACATTCTTATCTGCGAAAGGCGCTCAAGGCCCGATCCAAAACCACTTTTCGGCCGCCGCGCGCGTCTCGCAACCCCTCTGAGCTTGCCATAATCACGGGTGAAGAAGCTGACTACGGCATCGCCCTCCCGGAACGGCCAGGTTTGCAGGACGAAGGCTTCGCTCACGCGAGCGGACATATATATTGATACGGCCGGAAATACCAAGGTT
>DASZVV010000409.1:0-46205 GCA_035546955.1 Bryobacteraceae bacterium | reverse complement strand
AACGCGAACGCCGCCATCGAGCGCAAGGGTGGGCAGCACGGTCCAGTGATCCTGCACGTATCCGGTAAACTCCAGATCGTTGCGTTTATACGGCCCGCGGTTCACAAAATCGATACGTTCGAGCAGCAGGCCCGATGCGTTCTCAATTTCCACCGGCTGGTAGTTGAAAACACCGTGATCGGTGGAGTCGGTGAGTGAGGTCCCGAGCTTCACCTGATGCGCGCCCAGGAACCGCAACGGCGCGGGCGGCCAGATTTCCAGCCACTCACGCCGCAGCGCGTTGCGCGACTGCACACCGAAGAAATTTCCGGTGTCTCCCTGCGGGGTCAGGATTTCGCCGTCAGGGCCCTGGGCGCCGATCCAGGTGTGAAAGCGCTGATAGGAAATCGACGTGTCGAGCGTGCCACCCCAAAGCCCCAGATGATGGGCCGCCGTGCCCGCATACGCATCCTGCGCGTAGCTCGGGCTGACCGGCTCGGGATGAAAGTAATCCGGATTCACATAGTTGGTGTGCTCCGGATTGAAATGGGCGGTGACGTTGAGGACCTGGCGCTGCGAAAGGATGTAGTCAATCTGGGTGAACGAATTGACGCGCTCGTCCTTTGAGACGTTGAATGGAAACGGCAGCGTCCGGTTCTGAACTTTATCGAGGTAATACTGCAGCGCGGAGATAATGAACAGCCGGTTTTTGATCACGGGACCGCCCACCACGACATGGGGTGTCCAATCCATGATTCCGCGCATGTGATAGCTGCGGATGCGGAAGTCCGGAAAGGGATCGTTCAGGTCGTAGTGCCATTTGTCGCCGCCGCGCTTCGTTTCCACAGCCACCACGGTCTGCGTGAACCGGCCGTACTGGGCGAGAAACGGCGTGCTCAGCACGTTCATGGTTTCGACGGAATCCACCGGGATCGTCTGGCCAAATTTGCCTGTTGCCGGATCGGTGACGTCGCTTTCGTTGACCACGAGGGAACTTCGCTGCTCTCCGGAGCCATCGAGCTTGAGTTCGCCGTCGGGTGACCGGACAACACCCGGCACGAGCGGCAGAGCGTCGCTGACGGTCACTGGCCGCGAGGGGAGATCCTTCACCTGCGCGGGGCGCAGTTCATAGTTCTGCGACGAGCTTTGCTCCACCGGCGTGGCCGTCGACTCACTCACGCTCATGCTCGATTGATTCGCCTGCGGATTCATGGTCAACGCAATCTCGACGGGCACGGTGCCGGAAATCTGAACGGTCGCGGTGGTGTCGGTGAATCCGGCTTTACCGGCGCTCACCGTCAGAGAGCCGCAGGGCAGGTTCTCAAAATCGGCGATGCCGGAGGCGGGGGTGGCCAGGCTCCGGTCTGCGATGGTGACGTGGGCGTCGAAAATGGGAGCTTCCTGCGAGTCTTTGACGAAGACCCGCAGTTCGCCCTGACAGGGTTGAGCGTCGAGTCCGCTGACTGCCGAGAGCAAAACTGCAAGGAAGAACATCGCCCTCATGGCGAACCGCATAGCCGTAATATATCGCACAGTTAATGGCCCAGCGGTCTTGTATACTCAGCGCGAGAGAAAGGCATGACCCTGAAATTCGCGATCTGCATCCTGTGCGCCCTGCCGGCTTTTGGCGCGCAAGGTGATTCGGTGCCCCTGTGGGAGAAAGGCGCGCCCGGATCGGAGGCATTTGCCGGAAAGCCGGAGGTGGTGACGCCTGCGCGGCCCGGCGATTCGCGGCGGGTTTCGAGCATTCACAATCCTTCGCTGCTGGTTTATCTGCCGCCGAAGGAGAAAGCGACAGGTGCGGCGATGATCGTGGCGCCGGGCGGCGGGCACCAGTTTCTTTCGATCGATACCGAAGGGATCAACGTCGCTCAGTGGCTGAATACGATCGGCGTGGCGGCGTTCGTTCTGAAATACCGGCTGGCGCGGGAGGCCGGGTCCCCGTATCAGGTGGAGGTGCATCCCTTCGCCGATGCGCAACGCGCGATTCGCCTGATTCGGGCACGTGCCGAGGAATGGCGCGTGGATAAGAATCGCGTCGGGATCATGGGATTTTCGGCGGGTGGCGAAGTGGCGCTGATGGCCTCCACGCGATCTGATGCGGGAAACCCTTCCGCGCCCGATGCGATTGAGCGCGAGAGTTCACGGCCGGATTTTCAGGCGCTGATTTACCCGGGCATCCAGGCGGAGAAATTCACGGTCACGGCGGAAACGCCGCCGGCGTTCCTGCTTGCCGCGGATAACGATAAAGGGCCGTCCACCGCGATTCCAACGCTGTATCTGGCCCTGAAGAAGGCCGGAGTGCCGGCGGAGATCCACATCTACAACAGCGGCGGGCATGGCTTCGGACTACGCACGCCGGACCCTCGCCCGAACGTCATCTATTCGACCTGGGCCCTGCGGCTGCAGGACTGGATGGCAGACGTCGGGATGTCGCCTGCGAAGCCGAAGAAGTAGAATAATCGGAGCCAATCCGATTATGAGACGCTTCATTCCGCTCGTCCTCTGCGCTTCGGCGCTTGCTCTCTACGGCCAGACGCCCGCGGTCACTTATACGCAGGGCCCCGATTCGATGCCGCATCCTGACACGCCGAAAGGAACGGTGACGCGGTTCGTGCTGCCGCCGGGCAAGTTTTATCCCGGCGTTCCGCACAACTGCCAGGTCTACGTGCCGGCTCAGTATGACGCGTCTAAACCGACACCATTCATGATTTTTCTGGATGGCGGAGGCTCGGCCAACGTGAATGGCAACGGGGTGAAGGCGCCGGTAGTCTTTGACAATCTGATTGCGAAGAAGGACATTCCGCCGATGATCGCGATCTTTATCGATCCCGGCATTCTGCCGGCGGTGGATCCCGCCGCTCAGCGGCGGTTCGAGCGCATTTACGAGTACGACTCGATCAATGGGCGGTTTGGGCAGTTCCTGATTGACGAACTGATTCCGGAAGTCGCGAAGAAGTACAACCTCTCGATGAATCCGGATGATCACGCGATTCAGGGCGCCAGCACGGGGGCGGTAGGCGCATTCATGGCGGCGTGGAACCATCCGGATTATTTCCACCGGGTGATGAGCTTCATCGGGACATTCGTGGCAATGAAGGGCGCGGATACAATGCTGGCGGTTGTGCGGAAATCCGAGCCGAAGCCGATCCGGATCATCATGCAGGACGGGCGCAACGACCATCTTCAGCCGGATCAGCCCTTCGGCACGTTCTTCGCGGGGAGCTGGCCGATTAACAACGAAGTGCTGTACGAAGATCTGCGCTTTGCCGGCTATGACGTGAAGTATGAGCTCGGGGAGAGCGGCCATGATGGGCGGCAAACCTCCGTCATTTTTCCGGACATGATGCGGTGGCTGTGGCGCGATTACGGGAAGCCGATCACGGCGCAACTGCCGGCGGGATACGGCAAGCCGGGATGGGATCCGCGGGCGCAGGTTTTCTCAACGATCTCAATCGACAAGCCGTGGGAGCAGGTGGGTACTGCGTACAAGTCCGCCGTGAGCCCGGCGCCGGATCAGCAAGGCAATGTGTATTTCGCGGACCTTGCGTCGAATGTGATTTACAAGTCCGACGCCGAGGGCAAGGTCGCGGTCTTTAAGAACAACACGGCGGGCGCGAGGGCACTGCATGTGGGAGCGGATGGGCGGCTGTATGCCTCGCAGCCGGCGCAGAGGCGAGTGGTTTCGTGGAGTCCGACGGGTGACATGAAGGTGCTCGCGCAGAATGTGACGGCGGACGATCTGGCACCGACCGCGAAGGGCGCAGTATATTACGTCGACAGTGCGCATAAGACGGTGGGGCTGATCGATGCGGCCGGGAAATCGCGGGTGGTTTTCGAAGGGACGGAGATGCTGCTGCCGGCGACGCTGACGCTTTCGCCCGATCAGGCGATGATCGCGGTAGGCGACGCACAGAATAAGTTCAGCTGGTCGCTGCAGATTGCGGCGGATGGCTCACTGATCAACGGCGAACCGTTCTATCGCGTGGACATGCCCGATATTTCGCCGTACAGCGGCGTTTCGAGTATCACGATGGATGCAGAGGGCCAGGTGTTTTTCGCAACGGCGGTGGGGATTCAGCTCTGCGAGGCGAATGGACGTGCGGCAGCGATCCTCAGCAAACCGGAACTCGGGACGGTAACGGGTATTGCGTTCGGGGGCAAGGATCTGAACTGGATCTATGCAACGGAAGACGGCAAGCTGTTCCGGCGGCCGTCGCTGCGCAAGGGTATTGCGGCGTGGGTGGTTTCGAAGCCGCCGAATCCGCCGCTCTGAGGTTCCGGCGCCGCTTAACCGAAGCTTTACATTTCTGCCTGCCACAGGCACAAAATCTTTACGATCGTCTGCTCAACTAAGCTTGTGAAGAAAACGCTTACTGTTCTGCTCGCTCTCGGATTGCCGGTCTTTGCGCAGCCGCCGGGTGGTCCCGGCGGTCCGGGCGCCGGCGGTGACGGCCTCTGGCGGCGCAACGCGTATTACGGTGAGTTCCTGACATTCGACTCCTGCCTTGGCCACCAGCCAAACACGGGGCAGTACCACTACCATGTGAGTCCAACCTGCCTGCGCGCGGAGCTCGGCGACAATCTCGTCGTGGTGCGGAGGGGCCGGACCGGTACGATTTACGCGGAGCAGACTGCGAACCTGCGTCATTCGCCGATTCTCGGCTGGGCGCTCGACGGTTATCCGATCTACGGGCCGTATGGGTATTCGAATCCGAACGATGCAACGAGTCCGGTTCGGCGAATCGCATCGAGCTATCGGCTGCGTAATATTACGGAGCGCACTTCCCTGCCCGACTGGTCGCTGCCGAATCATGCGGGTGTGCCGCAGAACCTGAGCGCCTCGCAGTACGGACCTGCGGTGAGCACACAGTACCCGCTGGGCCGTTATCTGGAAGACTACGAGTACGTGGCCGGGCTGGGTGATCTCGATCAATACAACGGGCGCTTCGCGGTGACACCGGAATTCCCGCAGGGCACGTATGCGTATTACACGACGATCGACAGCAACGGCGTGCCCGCTTTTCCCTACATCTTCGGCGGACAGTTTTATGGAACGGCGGCCGGCAGCTTTCCGGCGAGCGTGACGGCGGCGACGTCGGACTATTTCGCTAATGGCTCGTATATCGGGAACTCGAGCACTCCGGAGCTGAACTCCTGGGCGACGAAGTATTCGAAGCAGAACGCGGCGATCGTGAGCGGATTCGATCCTTCCGCCGGACCGGTCACGACGTGGCCGGGGGCGAATTCGCTGGGAGTGAAGACATCGGGATCCGTCTCCACGCCAACCCTCGCGGAAACGCAGCGCATTCGGTATTCCGGTTCATCGACGTATGTGACGGCGAACGGGCTGGCCGGATATGCAATGGGACCGTGGTTTTCGGCGGACATGACGGCCGGGATTTTTTCCAATTTTCCGAGCGGGTCGAACGAGACATTCGAGTTCCCGAATACGCCGGAGCCGGCCGACGATCACGAATCCACCGCCGGAGGTCCGCAGGGAATGTGGGTGAACGGCGTGGCAGTGTTCAATTTCATTGACGGCGCATCGTGGTCGAACGCATCGGGCAAGGACATTGGCGGGGGAAACGCGCCGTCCACGCTGGCGGCGATTTCGTCCTCGGCGTCGTTCGAGCAGGGGCCGATTGCGCCGGGCTCGCTGGTGACTGCGACCCCGCTGTTCTTCACCACGCTGGCGACCTCGACGGAAACCGCGGCAACGGCATCATGGCCGACCACGCTCGGCGGAGCCACAGTGTCCGTAACAGACTCGGCGGGAACAACAGCGCAGGCGCAGATTTCGTACGCTTCGGCAGCGCAGATCAATTTCCGGATGCCCGCCGGACTGGCTACCGGCGCGGCGAGCGTTTCGATTGCGGCGGGCGGGACCACGGTGCCATCGAAGATCAACATCCAGCCGGTTTATCCGAACCTGTTCATGATCAATGCAAATGCGCTCGCGGCGGCGGGCGTCGTTCGTGTGCATAACGGCCAGGCCGCAGACGAGCAGGTCTATCAGGTTTCAAATGGCGCTGTGATCGCGCGGCCCATTCCGCTCGACGGGGATGCCGTTTATCTGGTGTTGTACGGCAGCGGGCTGGGTTCTGCGGCTTCGGCGACGGCGACGATCGGTGGAGTCAATGCAGCCGTCGCGTATGCGGGGCCGCAGGGGACGTATGCGGGACTCGATCAGTACAACCTCCTGATTCCCGCCTCGCTGGCCGGTCAGGGGAGCATGGACGTGATTGTGACGGCGGGCGGCAAGCCTTCGAACCCGGTAAACGTCACGATTCAGTAGAAAGTTTGCGGCCTGGGCAGTGATTGCGCACGATCACGAGACCGGCAAACGTCAGGGCGAATGCGAAGCCAAGGGCGCCAGGATACGCGCTGCTGCCCCGCTGAATGATGGCAGCGCCGCCGAGCGAGCTCAGAATTCCTCCGCAGCGTCCGACCGCAGCCGAGCAGGCGATCCCGGTGGCACGAACGCGCGCGGGGTAGACGTGCGAGGCGAGCGCATACATGGTGGTCTGGGCGGCGTTGACAAAGAATCCGTGGACGCCCAGACCGGCGATCAGAAACGAGCCGGGTGTCCAGAGCAACACGAGCGCGCTGGCGGAGCCCGCAAGAGCGGCCGTGAGCAGCGGTCCCCGGGATCCAATGGCGGTGACGGCCGCCACAATGATCAGCACGCCCAGTACACCGCCGAAATTGTACGACGCGAGCCCGGCGCTGGCCGCGGCTACATCGAGCCCGCGCGCGCTGAGCATGGCGGGAAGCCAGCTGAAAACGAGATAGATTCCGCCGAGACAGGAGAAAAATGCGAGCCAGAGGCCCAGCGTGTCGCGGCGCAGCGCCGGCGCGAACAGATCGCGGACCGATCCTCCGTGTCCGGCGCGGGCCACGTAGTGGGGCGATTCCGGCAGCACCGCCATGAGGACGAGCGCGAAGATCAGCGGTGCGGCGCCTCCGACGATGTAGAGCACGTGCCAGCCAAACGACGGCAGAACGCGCCCCGCGATCACGCCAGCGAACATGCCGCCCAGCGGCACACAGACGATGGTGAGCGAGACTGCCATCGCGCGGCGTCGCAGGGGCGCGAACTCCGCCACCAGCGCGCCCGCATTGGGGAGTGCGCCGCCGGCCCCAAGGCCAGCCAGCGCGCGAAGGATCGCGAGCTCAATCAGGTTGCCGCAGAACGCCGTTGCGAGGGTTGCAAGCGCGAAGATCGCGATGCAGCCGATCAGCGTGCAGCGCCGTCCAAAGCGATCGCCGCACCAGCCCGCGAACGGGCTGCCGACGGCCATCCCTGTGAGACCGAGAGCGGCAACGGGCGCAAGCGCGGCGCGCGTTACGTGCCATTCCTTCATGATGGAAGGAATGGCGAAGCCGAGGATCTGAATATCGAAGCCGTCGAAAATGACCGCGATGGCCGCGAGCAGCGTCAGCGCCTTCCGATAGAGGCTCCAGACATCTGTTTGGGCATCCGGCTCACGCTGGATTTGCGGATGCACAGCTTCAGTTGAGCTTCTTCAGCCAGATGTTGCGCACGGAGACTTTCGTGGTCGCCTCGATTTCAATGCCGAAGTTGCCGGACCAGTTGTTGGACGAATCCGGATCGTCATCGACGAAAGCCGCCATGAGCTGGCCATTCACGATATGAAGGAACGCGCCGCCGCGCGCGATGATCGTGTATTCATTCCAGTCATTCATCTTCACCAGCTTGCCGAGCTCGGTGAGATCGCCGATGGTTCCCATGAGGCGGCGCGCGCCCATGCCCGCGCCTTCCACCACCTGGCCGCGATAGGCTTCAATGCCCATCGGTGTGTTTTCGGAGTAAACCTGGCCGGAGTAGATCTGTGAAGGCCAGAAATCCGCCTGCGGCCCGGTGAGCATCCAGTCGAGATTGACGGGGCCGAGGCTGGCGGCGATGGGACGCCGCCACGGAATCCCGCTGCGGCTGCGATACTGCAGGCCGCTGCCGCCGGAGCCTTCGATCTTGATTTCGAACTTGAGATCGAAGTCGTGAGCTTCCACGGTGCGGTTCACGATATAGGTGTTGCCGCTGGGGTTGGTGGGGGTCGATTCGCCGACGATTGCGCCGTTTTCGACGCGCCAGAATTTCGGATTGCCGTCCCAGCCCTTGAGGCTGACGCCGTCGAAGAGCGAGACATAGCCGCGGTGATCCCCGAAATCCATCGGCTCGGGCTGGCTGAATCCGCCGGAACCGAAACTGCCGCCCATCGCGGCAAGAGCGGTGATCTGTTCGGCATCCAGTTTGTTGGGAGAGGACTGGATCTTCGCCATATCTTCGGCACGGGCGTTTGCAAGCTTGAGTTCCGCGGCGGCAACGGCATCGACTTTCGCCGGAATAGTGGCGGGCGTGGTGAATGAAGCGGCGATTACATCGGCGCGGGCCTCGTTCAACGCCGTGACAAGGGGCGCGGTATCAGTGGCCATCTGGTAAAGCGCCTTGCCCTGCGCGGCTGTGCTGTGTGGAATCGCGGTGGCACCCACCGCGGTACCACGTCCCGCGCCATTACCGCCCCGTCCGCCCGCTGCGGCGCGTCCGCCGCCACCGCGGCCTGTACCGGCATTACCGCCGGCAGCCACGAGTGCGGTGATCTGCGCTGCCGAGAACTTCTGAGGCGAATTCTGGATCTTCGCAAAAGCTTCGGACCGCGCTCCCGCGAGCGCCTGCTCGGCAGCTTTCACCGTGTTCACCTGCCCGGGAATGCCAGAGGGAGAAGTGAGATAGGTCTCGACCAGATCATGCCTTGCGGTCGCGAGCGATTGCGTGAGGGGAGCCAGTTCGGTGTTCATCTGCGTGAGGGCCGCAGTTTGTTCCGGAGTGATGTTCGGAATACCGCCCCGGCCTTGTGCCAATAAAATTGCGGTCAGCGCGAGATACAAAGGTCCAGCCACTAAAACACGTTTCGGCATAAATGATTCGCTCCGAGAGTGAAGTATATCCGGAAAACGTGCCGGAAATGCAAAAAAAAGCGGGACACCCCCAAGGGAGTGTCCCGCTTTTGTGATTGCACGCTCGTCAGTACGTGAAGCGAAGGGTGAGCTGGATGCGCCGCGTACCGGTGACGCCACCTGCGCCCAGTCCCTGACCGGTGCTGATCGCATTCAACGACTGACCGAAGAACGGCGAGTTCAGCGCGCCGACGGGGTTCGCGAGATTCACGTGGTTGAAGATATCGGTAACGGCAACCGTGAGGCCTACATTGTAGCGGTGTGAATTTCCGCCGCCGACCGTGCCGAACCCACCGCCACGTCCGCCGCCGCCACGTCCACCGCCGCCGAAGCCACCGCCGCCGCCACGCGGGCCGCCGCGGCCGCCGCCACCGGGGCCACCGAAGCCACCGCCGCCACCGCCCTGCGCGGCCGCGACGTTGCGGTTTTCACCCCAGCCCCACATACGAGTGAAGCGGACATCGGCATCCCAGCGGGCGAAGCCGTTGGCGTAGTTGATTGGAATCGGAATGAAGTTCGCGCCGGGCGCGATATTGAAGCGGCCGTAAGCGGTGCAGATGATATTTCCGCCGCAGGGCGCATTTGCTGCCGCGAACGCGGGCCGGTCATTGTTAACACCGTCATGGTTGTAGTCGAGACCGTCAGTAATGTTAAACGGCGTGGCCGAATTGGCGTTGAAGCTGGGAGAAGCCGTCCAGCCCCAGGGAAGACCCACGGTACCGATCAGGAAGAAACGTCTCGCCGGGATGCCGGCGCGGCCCCAATCCAGATTGGTGTTGTATTCGTCCATCGGGAACCCGTTCGAATTGGTGTGATAGTCGCTCCACGCAAAGTAGCCGTTGAGCGAAACGTGGCTGTTGATTCGGCTGTTGGCGCTGGTGATGACCTGCAGCTCTTTGTAATAACCGGTGCTTTCGTAGAGATACAGGTTGCCAAGGTCGGGAAACGGCAGAACGCCATGGCTGTTGTTCACCGCCAGATCGACGGTTCCGGGCAGCGGGGCATTGATCTGACGCTCGCGGAGATCGTGCACGCCGCGTGTATCCGTGACGTTCACCGTCAGCGTAGTACGTCCGGGAAGAGCGCGCTCAATGGACGCCGCGGACTGATACATCGCTGATGCGCGAAGGTTTTTGTACACGTAGTAAAGGTTCTGTGAAGTGGCTGAAAGACCAGTGAGGAGAGAGGACGGAGGCAGCACCGGCCCACCCGCTGCACCGTAATACGACATCACCGAATTGAAAATGCTGGTATCGGACGACTGGTTGACGAGGTAATTCTGCTGACCGAGGCCGTTGTAGCGGATCGAGTTCAGGTAGTCGCTGAGCGGGAACCGGTCATAGAAGATACCGTAGCCGCCACGCAGAACCGTTTTGCTGGTCTTACCTGCTTTGCCGCCGGGCGCCCAGGAGACAGCAAGACGGGGAGCCATGTCCCAGGGGTCTGAGATGTTGGTCTGGACTTCGTAGCGAAGACCGCCGCTGACTGTCAGATTCGGCAGTAAGCGCCAGTCATCCTGCGCGAAGAGACCCGCGTCGAACTGGTTCGCGCCGAATGTTGTCGGTCCGGCGTTGAGGCTGAAGGAAGTGGGTCCGCAGCCGGCCGCGAGGATCGAGCCCATCGAATAGCCCTGAGAGAGCGCGAGCTGCGTGTACTGATAGTCCTGAATGGAAGTTGGGCTCGCCGTGAGCGCCGGAAGCGCAGGATCAAACGTGCCGTTGAAGCAGGACATGCCCTGCCAGTTGTTCGGCGTGGTGAAGCCGTAGCTGCCGTTGTAGTTTGAGGTCGACCGGACGTCCGTCTGGTTCTCGCGGAAACGTCCGCCGAACTTCATCGTGTGCTTACCCTGCGTGATGGTATTAATTTCCTGGAACTCATACAGGCGGTTCCGGTTGAAATTCGCCTGCGAGTTGCCGCCGCTCGTGAAAGCGCTTCCCACGCTGATGGTAGGGCCCGCCGTGAAGGCCGCGTTCGAGTTGGACCGGCTGTCGTGCAACTGGAACATGATTTCGTTGACGGATTTCGTCCCGATCACCATGGTCTCGGTTGCCTGCACCGTATTGTTCTTGTTTATGCCGAACACTTCCTGCGTCGGAAGATTAAAGCCGCCGACGCCGCCGACGTTCGTTCCGCTGGCGTGCTGATAACGCAGAACCAGCGTGTTGTTGTTGTTGATCGCATAATCGATGCGCGGATTCACCGACCAGTTCGTGGAGGGCGTGGCGAATGTGGAATTAAACGAAATCGGCGAGAGGGTGGCCGGATCGAGCGTCTCGGCGTTAATCAGCTGTGCTGTATTGAAGTTGCGATAGTTGCTGGTCAGGAACCAGGAGATCTTCTTCCCCAGAGGTCCGCTGAAGCTGGATTCGATCTGCTTGTTGTCATAGTTCGGCATCGCACCCTGAACAAAAGGATCGCGCGTATCGAAATTGTGATTGCCGTAAATGAAGAACGCGCTTGCGTGGTAGGCATCCGTGCCAGGCTTGGTGAAAATCTGAATACGGCCGAAACCGGGACTGTCGAATTCAGAAGCGAAAGGGTTGGAATTGATACGGATTTCGCGGATGGAGCTCTTGGGCGGCATCTGACCGCCGCTGAATCCATCGATGAAAATCTGCGGACCATTGGGACCGGCGCCGGGACCTGCCATCGCGGTGAGCTGGGCTTCGAGATCGTCCGGATCGTCGGGGAGCTGATCCATGTCTTCCTGCGAAAGAACAATCGCGGCGGCGTTCTGCGAAGGATCGACATCGACTGCGTTCGTCTGGCCGGCGGTCACATTCACCTGCTCGGCCGATGTCGCGATCTGCAGTGCGATGTCCAGAGGACTTGCCTGACCATTTGTCACGTTGACCTGCTCGGTCGCTGCGACGAAGCCGGGGGCAGTAATTTTGATGGTGTACTGGCCTGCGGGAAGCGTTTCCGTGAACTGTCCGTTCGAATCGGTCTTGTCGTTACGCGTCACGCCCGCGCCGGTCACCTGCACCTGCGCATTCGGCACCACGGCGGCCGAAGGGTCCTTTACTGTGCCTTTTACGGAACCCGTGGTCTGAGCCTCCAGCGGCGCCACCAACCCCACTGAAAGCAATGCAAGAAAAGCGAGAATATTGTTGATTGATAAAGATCTATGCATTGTACCTGAAGAGAAGACGATGCGAGGAAACCGCAGTTACCCGCTTGTTCCCAATATTTGTGAAAAATTTATCTCCAGCTGTAAATATATGTAATGGGCCGGGTTTTCTACATTCATAGAACGCGAGAATTCATACAGGAAGGCACATCGGTATGTTTCCCCATTGCTGTTACAGCCGTTGTCTCCCATCCGTAATCAGCATGTAAGGACCGGTTGGCAACATGGTGTTGATCCAGGGGAGATCAATACCAGAACATGCTGAACTTTCATCAAGCCATACGTGTGTCTGCACTCGCCGTTTTGTCGGCCGTCCTGAGTTTTGCGCAGTTTGAATCCGGATCCGTGCTCGGTACGATCACAGATCCATCCGATGAGGTGGTTTCCGGAGCGTCGGTTACGCTGACGAACGTCGGCACCGGCACTTCTCTCAAAACGGAAACAGACAGCAGCGGAAATTTTCTCTTTGTCAACCAACGGCTGGGTTCTTATCGCGTGCGCGCGGAGAAGCAGGGGTTCAAATCCTCGGAAACCAGCGCGTTTGACCTGACGGTGGATGCCCGTCAGCGCGTCGACCTGAAGCTCGAAGTCGGCGCAGTTGCGGAATCCGTCACGGTCACAGACGCGGCGGGCGTGCTCGAGACGGACAACAGCGCGCGCGGGCAGGTCATCAATCCGGCTCAGATCTCGGAACTGCCGCTGAACGGACGCGCCTATGCGGATCTGACGTTGCTTGTTCCGGGCGCCGCGAAATCGCCGCTCGAGAACGGCACGGATTCGAGCCGCGACGCTTCTTACAACATCAACGGGCAGCGCAGCGAACTCAACAATTTCATGCTGGACGGCGTCGACAACAATGCTTACGGCACCAGCAATCAGGGCTTTTCCAACCAGGTGATTCAGCCAAGTCCGGATGCGATCCAGCAGTTTAAAGTGGAAACCAACAACTTCAGCGCCGAATACGATCACGCCGCCGGCGCGGTGATCAACGCGACGATCAAGAGCGGCACCAATCAGTTGCACGGCTCACTCTGGGAGTACAACCGCAACACGGTGCTGAACGCCGTCGGATTCTTCAAACCGCAGAATGGAACGCTGCCTTTCAATCAGAATCAATTTGGCGCATCCGCCGGCGGCCCGATTGTGAAGAACAAGCTCTTCGTGTTCGGCGATTATGAAGGTTTCCGCCGCGTCTATCATCCACTGCAGTTTGCGACTGTTCCCACCACCGCGATGGACAATGGCGACTTCAGCGCCTACGGTTTACCGATCGCGAATCCGTTCACCGGCGCCCTGGCACCGGGCGGCGTGATCCCGAAGTCCGAGTGGAGCCCGATCGCCGGCGCACTGACGTCTCTTCCTGCTCCGAATTTACCCGGGCTTTCGAACAACTACGAGTCCGCGCCATCGGACACGATATACAACGACAAGGGCGATATCCGCGTAGACTACTACGTGGGTCCGAAGCTCACCGCCTTCGGCCGCTACAGCCAGTTCGACACGCGCATTTTCAGCCCGCCGAATATTCCCGGCCCCGCAGGCGGCAATGCGAATGGCAACGTTTATATCCAGACTTATCAGGGTGTTGGCGGTGTCACATGGACGCTGAGCCCCACGTCCGTCCTTGAATTTCGTTTCGGCGGCGACTACAGCCACAACGGCAAGCTGCCTTCGACGGTTGGAATGCCGACGCAGGGATTCACAATCCCGAACGAGCCGCTGGACCCATCGTTTGCGGGCGGCCTGATCAGTTCGTCCGTCAGCGGATTCTCCCAGTTCGGCCGCCAGGGCAGCAATCCGCAGTATCAATATCCGTTGGTTTACGATCCCAAGGTCAACTACACAAAGGTCGCCGGCCGTCACAGCCTCAAAATGGGCTTCGAATATCAGATGATCAACACGGACGTGAGCGATTTCAATCCGAAATACGGGCAGCTTTCGTTCAGCGGGTTCTTCAGCAACCCCTGCTATGCAGCCACTCCTTCCTGCGTCAACAACCTGAGCAACACGGCGAAGGCGGTATACGGGCTTTCGGACTATTTCTACGGCGCGATGAGCAATTATCAGCTCAACAACAATCCGGTGGCCCATTACCGGCAGCGCATGTACTTCGCTTATCTTCAGGACGATTTCAAACTGAACAGCAAGCTGACGTTCAATCTGGGGCTCCGCTATGAATTCGCCACACCGCAGTACACGAGCGACAACAAGCTGGCGAACTTCGATCCGATTACGCAGAGCCTGATCTATGCTTCAGACGGCAGCCTCTACAACCGCGCCCTGGTTCATCCCGATCCGAACGATTGGGCGCCGCGTGCGGGAATCGCGTGGCAGGTGCTGCCGAAGACGGTGATCCGCTCGGCTTATGGCATCAGTTATGTGCTGTTCAACCGCGCGGGCGGCGAGAATCTGCTTGCTTACAACGGGCCCTACATCATCAACTCTTCGATCAACCAGATTCCGAGCCTCGGGATCTGCGGAAGTGCTTCCGCTCCGGCGGGGACCTGCTTCCGCTCAGCCGCGCAGGGCTTCCCCGCAGGTCTCATCGATGCGTCGAACTTCAGCACCGCGATTTCCGAAGTTCGATACATCCCCGGCAGCACCCGCAACGGATACGTGCAGAGCTGGCATTTCACGGTGCAGCAGGAACTGGCGAAGGACCTCCTGCTCGATGTCGCTTACGTGGGCAATCACAGCGTCGGCCTGAACGTTCTTTCGGACGCAAACCAGGCTCTGCCGAACGCGAACGGCCAGAATCTCGCACTCAATGCACGCCGGCCGATTCAGGGTTTCACCGATATCGAAATCGCTTACGACGGCGGTTTTGGCAGCTATGAAGCACTACAGGCCAAGCTGGAGAAACGCAGTTCGGGCGGCCTTTACTTCCTGAATTCGTTCACGTGGTCGAAAGCGATTGACAACGCGCCGGGCCATCTGGAGAATTACGATGGCGACAACTCCCGCATCAACTACTACAACACTGCGATCGAGAGGGGTCTCTCGGGATACAACCAGCCGCTCAACGACACGCTCTCTGTTCTTTATGAACTGCCGGTCGGGCGCGGCCGCCGCTTCCATGTTTCGAGTAAAGCGCTCGATTACGTGGTGGGCGGATGGTCGGCGAATCTGATCAATACGATGACCTCCGGACTTCCCATCAACGTCGGCTATTCGGCGACTTCGCAACAGCAGGTCAGCGACCTTGTTTCCGAACGGCCGAATCTGGTTCCCGGCCAGTCCGTTTATCTGAACAGCAGCAATCCGATCTATTACCTGAATCCGGCAGCGTTCAGCGTGCCGAACTACACGCAGCCGTTCGGCAACGCGCCACGCAACGGCGTGAAGATGCCCGCCTTCTATCAAGCCGATTTCGGTCTGCACAAGAACTTTCCGATTACGGAAGAACGCTACGTGCAGTTCCGCGCCGAAGCCTTCAATCTGTTCAACAGGACAAACTTTGCCAGTGTGAGCAGCACGAATTCCAACAGCAGCACATTCGGCGTCTTCAACGCCACTTTCCCGGCGCGCCAGTTGCAGTTGGCGCTGAGGCTGGTGTTCTGATGAAACGCGCCATCCTCCTCTTCTGTGCGCTTGTTTCGGCGAGCGCACAGAACGTAAAGATCAACGAAATTCAGGTGGTCGGCACACACAACAGCTATCATTCCGGCATCAGCCCGAATGAATTCGCCAATCTGGAAAAGATGAACCCGAAGGCGGCCGCGTCGCTTGCTTATCGTCATCCTTCGATCGAGAAGCAGTTGAATGATGGGGTTCGCCAGCTCGAGATCGACGTTTATGCCGACACGAAGGGCGGCCTGTTTGCGCATCCACAGGGTCCGGTGCTGGCCGCGCAGGCAGGACTGCCGGCCGATCCGCCTTTCGATCCAAAGGGCATCATGATGAAGCCCGGCTTCAAGGTGCTGCACGTCCAGGATATCGATTACCGAAGTAATTGCGAGCCGTTCATCAATTGCCTCACGATTGTGCGGAACTGGTCCCATGCGCATCCCGGGCACCTGCCGGTTTTCATCCTGATCGAAAACAAAGATGAAAAGCCGCGGCTCGAAAACGGCGCGATCCCCGAACCACTGACCACAGCGACGTTCGATGCGCTCGATGGGGAGATCCGGTCTGTCTTCCAGCCCTCCGAAATGATTACGCCGGACGACGTACGCGGTGCGCACAAGACGCTGAATGAAGCCGTGCTCGCGGAAGGCTGGCCGACGCTCGATCAGGCGCGCGGCAAAGTGATCTTCCTTCTCGACCAGCGGCGGGTGGAGCCCCTTTACACGGCTGGACATCCGTCGCTCGAACACCGCGTACTCTTCACGAATGCAACGCCAGGCGCGCCCGACGCGGCGTTCACTGAATGCAACGATTCGGTGAACGATCCGAATCTTGTGCCGGGGCTCATTCGCAAGGGATATCTGGTGCGTACGATGACCGACGGCGGGCCGGCCGCCGTGGAGGCGAACGACACGACTCGCAGCACTGCCTCCATTCAGAGCGGCGCGCAAATTGTGAGCACGGATTATCCCGCGGGTGAAGCGGCGAAATCCGGATTTTTCGTGACGGTGCGGCCCGCGGGCCAAACCTATCCGAACGCACGATGCAATCCGGTGCTGAAACCGGCCAACTGTTCGGACGCAATGCTGGCGGAGCCGCGCTGAGAAGCGTCTATCGCCGGCTCTTCTGGACCCAGTGCCGCAGCATGGAAGCGCAATCGCGCGCTTCGGGAACGGTGGATAGCTCCTCGATCGTCCAGCGCATTTTCCGGCCCCAGTTGGGATACTCCGCCGTTGTTCCCGGCAGATTCTGCTGGTGGAGTTCTTTCGTCAGGTCTTCCTGATTAATCAGCCACATCGAGCACGGTGTGGTTGCAAGGAAGCCGGCAATCGCGTAGTGCAGTTCGCCGGTCAGTTCCGGAATCCTGGAGGCGTCCCGCTCATAGCTCTGCGGCAACAGACCAGCCTCGAAGAGGGCTTCGAGCAGTTTCTGTTTGTCTCTCGTGCGGTCGGCGTGCTGCGAGCGGCGGAGGTTATCATCGATGGCGCCCGCGTGGAAGCGCGCTTCGATATCGTCGCCGACCCAGTAACCGGCTATGGTGGCGAGGTCGTGCGTGGAAGTGGACGTGAGAGCGGAGGGACGGTATTCCGGGGGCATCCGGAACTTTTCTCCGTTGCGTTCGAAAAAAAGCAGTTTGTAGCTCAGGATGCCGAAGCGGGCGAGCATTTCACGCGTTTCATCTTCGACCGTGCCGAGGTCTTCGCCGACAATCACCGCCCGGTTGCGCACGCTTTCGAGCGCCAGCACCCGCACAAGGTCTTCGGCGCGTTCGCGGACGTAGGCGCCTTCCCTGGCGGTGTGACCTTCCGGAATCCAATAGAGCCGGAACAACCGCATGACATGATCGATCCGCAGTGCTCCACCGTGCCGCATGGATTTGCGGATGGATTCGGCGAACAGGCGATAGCCATCCGAGCGATGGCGCGTGGAATTCGGCGGCGGGAATGACCAGTCCTGTCCGTTGGGGGAGAAGCCGTCGGGAGGCGAGCCGACGCGGCATCCCGTGATGAAGTAGGGGCGCCACGCCCAGAGATCACAGCCGCAGCGGTCGGTTGCCAGCGCGAGATCGTGATAAAGCCCCAGGGACATGCCGGCGGCGAGCGCATGACGCTGGACGTCTGCGATCTGGCGATCGATCAGCCATTGCAGCCAGCCATGAAAGAGAATGGCTCGCGGATTTTCCGCCGCAAAAGCAGTGACCGCGGGGCTGGATGGATCGCGATACTGCGCCGGCCAGTCGGGCCAGATCCAGAGATCCGGGTTCGCTTTGTGCAAATGTTCGTCGATCGCGCTATAGGTGGCGAAGATACGAAGCAGTTCGCCTTCCTGCTCGATCCATTCGAGACAATCGCGGTCCGGAGGATGGCTTTCGAAGATGCGCTCGAGCGCGGCGCGTTTCAGCGCGGCGACCTGTTCATATTCCACCGTGGGAGCCTGGCGCAAACGTTCGAGTTCGGCGGGATCTTCCACGGCGCGGTAGCCTTTCAGGCTTTCCACATCGAGATACAGGAAATTGCGGTAGAAGATGGTATTCGGAAGATAGGGACTGATGTTGTACGGCCGGCGGTTGTGGAGGGCGTGCAGCGGGTTGAGGGCGATGAAATGCACGCCCAGCGCGGGGATGGCCCAGTCAATGAGATCCCGCAGGTCGCGGAAATCGCCGCAGCCCCAGTTGCGTGCGGAGCGAAGACCCCAAAGCGTTACACCGAATCCGGCCATGCGTTGTGATGGCTGCCAGGCGCGATCGGGAGTGACGATCAGCGCGCGCGTCCTCGCGCCCCGGCGAATCTGGTGATAGCCGAGCGGAAGCTTCGGTGATTTTGTCCCCGGCCGGAGCGCGATTCGTTCGCCCTGTTCAGTGGTGATTTCGAGACCCTCTCCGGCCTCAAACGGCTCCGATTCGCTCACGACGAGCGCGAAGGACTCCTCGTCGCCGCCTGTGCCGCCGGAAGCCGCAATGGCTTCCACGATCGCGCGGTTCGTCGCATCGGACGTGACGTGGGCCACGCCGAAGTTGTCCCAGAATTGTTGCTGGATTCCAAGCCGCTCCGCTGCGGCGCGAAGGGCTGTGTCGGGTGCCACTCAGGCTTATTTTAGCGTGGCGTCTTCCGGCTATTCGCCCATGACTTTCACGATGACGCGCTTCGAGCGCTGACCATCGAATTCGGCATAGTACACCTGCTGCCAGGGGCCAAAATCGAGCCTGCCGTTCGTCACCGGCACGATGACCTCGTGATGGATGATAAGACTCTTCAGGTGCGAATCGCCATTGTCTTCGCCCGTGCGATGGTGCTTGTAATCTTCACGGAAGGGCGCGAGACCTTCGAGCCAGGCGTCGATATCCTGAATGAGGCCGTCCTCTGCGTCATTCACATAAACGCCAGCGGTGATGTGCATGGCGGAGACCAGGATCATTCCTTCTTTGATCCCGCTCTTGCGTAAGGCGGATTCGACCTGCTGAGTGATGTTGATATATTCGCGGTGCTTTTTCGTGTTGAAGGTCAGGTACTCGGTATGGAACTTCATACCGGCGATTTTACCGACGATCCCGAAGCATCAGTCGAGCGGCTTACGCCATTCGGCGAGACCACGGATCAGACTTGCGTCCAGCCATACCAGGAACCGCTGATTCACCTCACGTAAGTCTTTGTTATGGCTAATTCGAAATACATCGTCGCATAGTGCGATCGTTTCCTCGCCGCGAGTCAGATACGAGACAGCGATTTCAAGGCCCCGGAATGCTGGCCCAACGCTGTGCAACCTTACGCCAATATTTGGTTTTCGTACCCGCCTGCAGTCGAAGAACGCGGGCGTGGAAGAACTCCCAGGGGGTTCGCGGAGTAGTGCAGCCGGTCGGCCAGGAACTGCATTGGGCACTCGGCACTCACCTGGTCGGCGACGTTGACTGTAAACAGGTAGCTCTCGTCAACCTGGGACAGGTCGTGTTGCAGCCGAGACGCAACGATTGCAAGTTGATTCCTGAAAGCGCTTCTTTTCGGCCAACCAGGTTTCAAAGAGTGCATCCAATTCGGCATCGCGCTGCGACATTAGCGGAGCGGGGGAGATCGTCGAGGTCTGTCTATTCGTACGCAATTCTCGGGGCGATGCCAGTACGAGATTCCGACTACACGCGACGCAGAATCACAGGAACTCCACCTTTCGGGCGCAGCGTGATCATCGGCTCAAACCGCAGGGGCCGCGAGGATGCAGGCTCCATGGTGAAGCACCGCGCGATGGCTTCAAGAATGATCTGTCCTTCCATAAGCGCGAAATGATTGCCGATGCAGATGCGCCGGCCGCCGCCGAACGGCAGGTACGCATTCCTGGGGATCTGCGCTTCGCGTTCCGGCCGGAAGCGGTCGGGATCGAAACGCATCGGATCTTCGAAAAACCGGGGGTCGCGATGGAGCAGCCACTGCGCTATCACCACTGTCTCCCCTTCACGTATTGGAAAACCGCCGATCGCGGTATCGCGGGCGGCTGTGCGGGCGATGCTGTAGGCCGGCGGATAGAGCCGCATCGATTCTTTCATCACCTGCAGGGCGAACGGCGCCCCTTCTTCCCGCAGCCGCGCGAAATAGTGCGGATGGCGCGCCAGCAGGTGCCAGGCGTAGCCGGTGGCCAGCGCCGTCGTTTCATGGCCCGCGAGGAAGAGCGTCATCGCTTCGTCGCGTACGGCTTTATCGTCAAGCCCCGCGTCTGTCTCCTCATCGCGCGCGAGCAGCAACATGGAAAGCAGATCGCCGCGGTCTTCGAGCCTCGCGCGGCGCTCATGAATGATCCCGTAGATCCGTTCGTTCAGCCGCGCGAGTGCCGCGAGCGGCCGGCGCTGCGGCAGCGGGAACGGGTAGCGCATCTTCCGTGTGGCATAGGTTTGGGCCGCAGTGATGTCGCGGCCGATGGCGTCCGCCTCGCCCGGCACATCCACATCGAACAGCGTGCGGCAAACGATCCCCAGCGTGAGATGCATCATCGCGTCCACGATGTCCAGTTTCTGGCCGTCGCGCCACGTGGAAGCCATGCGTTCCGTGTGCTCGCGCATCACATCGGCGTAATGGCCCATACGCTGATGCGCGAGCGCGGGAGCCACCAGACGGCGGCGCTGCCGGTGCAGGTCGCCTTCACTTGTCAGAAGTCCATCGCCAAAAACGGGCCGCGCGATCACCCGGAGAACCCACCCCTTGGTGAAATCGTCGGCCCGTTCGATCAGGACTTCCGGGACGAGCTCGGGCGCGTTCACCAGTACCATCTGGAATCGCCCGAAATCCACCCTGCCGATGCGGGGAATCTCCGCACCGACCTGCTCCATCATGCGGAGGCGCTGCCCGAGGATGACCTGAAGAACGCGAATCACATCCACGAGGCCAGATTAGCGCCTCCTTTCGTTACTTCAGGAGTTCGGCCATAAAATCCATCGCATCTTTGTTCTTCGACATGCCGCTGAGCCGCTGGACGATGTAGCCCTTCATGGAAGGATCGGTTTCCCTGCGCGCGAGTTCGATCACCGTCTTCGCGTCGCCCCGGCCCAGTAAGCCGTTGATGATGGTGCGCCGCGCGTTGACGTCGGTTTCCGATGCATAGAGCTGGCTTATAGTCGCCGCCGGCGTGTTATCCGCATTTACGAGCGCGCGGATGGCCTGGTTGCGCAGGTCCTGATCCTTTTCACTCGAAACGATCGTCATGAGGGCATCCGTCGAGCCGGAGTTCGCGAGCGAGCGAATGATTTCCGTCCTCACGCGGGCATTTCCGGCCGTGGGATAGAGAGCGGCAACCTGCTGCTGAGTCTCTTTCGTCTGTGGCTGGCTAATGTAGCGAATTGCGCGAAGCTGCAGATCGGGATCGGCGCCGGATTTCGCGTAGTCGGAAACGATCTGCTGGGCGCGTGCGGATTTACTTTGCGTCAGGGCGGACAGGGCGCGATCCTTCAGAGCGGCTGAACCGCTGCCCTTCAGAATGCCTTCGGCCAGCGGCACCCCGCGGTCGGGATCAGCGTTCATAATGGCGTTCAAAGCCGCCACTTTAATGGATTCGTCATCGGTGAGCTGCCCTCCGGAGCTGCGGAGGACCATCGGAGCCGGTTTTGGCTGAGGCTGAGCGAAGACAGGCACCGCCACGAAGGCAGCCAGGAGCGCGCAGGAGCGCAATGTCATAAATTTTTCCTCGTTACTGGATTCCCGCAGGCGTTCTGGGCCGGGGATGCCGAAGCGGCACACCAGCATAGACTGCCGGCGACCCGGGCTGTTAGCTTTTTGGCAGTACCTGGCGAGGTTGACAGGCCGCAGGCCAGCGGGCAGACTTTAATATGTGACTCGTTTCACCACTGCTGCCATTGGGCTCTTTCTGCTGGGCTCTTTTGTGCTTTCGGCTCAGCAGGATGACACGCCGCCGGCTCCGGCGGCCGGCGACGTCCAGAATCCCGGCGCCGATGGGCCGGCGGCTCCCCCGGCGAAGATCAACCCGAAAACCGGCCTTCCCTACACTCCCGCCGAATTGCAGCAGATGGAGATCGACAAGTACGATCCCATGAAGCGCGAAGTGGATCCCACGGCCGATCCGGCCACCAACCCCGATCGCCTGACCGACCGCCAGAATCCCACGGCTCTGCCGAATCAGAAGAAGCCGGATCCGATTCCCGGATCCATCGATTCGATGAATCAACAGCAGGCCGCGCAGGACCGCCAGGCGAACGGGACTTCGCTCGATCCGGATGCGGACAGCGCGGCGGCGAATGGAGCGGAATACACCGGACCGGCGGTGCTGAGCCGCAGCTATACGCTCGCGCGTCCCATGGTTCCGCGTCAGATCCAGTGGAATGGCAGTCTAAACTTTTCCTATTTCCTGAACACAGGTCAGGCGCCAGGCGCCGAAAACGGCGTCACCAATTACCAATCGGTATCCACGCAGGGCAGAGCTTTCGGCTGGTCATTCGGCGGTCGTCATATCTGGGAAAGAGATCAGATCGGGCTGAATTATTCCGGCGGCTATTCCACCTATGGACAGGGCGGCCTGAACGGCGGCAATCACACCCTCAATCTGGATTACTCCCACGTGTTCTCGCGGCGTATTTCTTTCCAGTTCGTCGAATCCCTGCAGGATCTGTCGCAGAACTATTCATTGGAAAACCCGGCACTTCAGCCTGGAAGTTCCGTCGCGAATCTCAATCTGTCCACCAGTCCAAGCGTTCAGCTTCTCAATAGTCAGATTCTGCAATCTTCGTCGGCACTGAGCATGACCTTCCGTCAGACAGCACGCCTCTCCTACAATCTTTCCGGCTCATACTTCGTCATTGGCCGGACCGAAGGGGTGGGAATGAACGGCAGGCAGTACGGCGGCGATATCAATTACCGCCTGACCTCTAAAACCACGGTGGGGGCGTATTATTCGTTTACCGATTATCTGTTTGCGCACAATGTCTCGACCTCCGATTCACACACGATCGGCGCGATTTATTCCTATGCGATCAGCCGAAACATGCAGTTGCAAACTCGACTTGGTTTCACACGACTCGAAACACTGGCTTATTCGGCGGTACCGCTGCCGCCTCCGCTGGCTCAGATTCTCGGGCAGACGTCCGTGATCATCAATACTTATTCATTACTGAAAACTTCCGACATATCCGTCCAGTTGGTCCGCGACTTCCGCCACGCGCGTACCGCGTCCATCGCTTATGTGCATGGAGAAATGCCCGGAAACGGCGTGCTGCTCACCTCGATCCAGCAAACTCTCACCGGGGGCTTCGGCACCAGCTTTTTCCGCCGTCGAGTCCCGTTCAGCACAGGGGTGATTTATTCGACTCTCTCCTCCACATCAGGCGGAATCGGTTTCTATAAGAATGAGACCGCGTATGTATCAGTCTCGCGGTCGTTGGGCGAAGGCTTCAGCGCCGGAACTCAATTCAGCTATCTGCGGTATTGGGTCGACAACACTCCTCTCGCACAGCACAGCATACAGATGGGGGCGAGCATCACATGGAGTCCCCCGGAAAATCTGCGCCGCAAACTATAGGGACAGAACCATTTCGCCCCCGACTCTCTATTCCCTGCTAAAATCCATAGATACGCACCAGAGAGCGATCGCCTCGCTCCGCCGGACCGTGTGATGTTCAGCGATGGATTTCGATCAGATCCATACATTTCTCGAAATTGTCCGGCTGAAGAGCTTCTCGAAGGCCGCGCAGACGTGTTACCGGACTCAGCCCGCTATCAGCGCCCAGATCCGGCAACTGGAACATGAGCTGAAATGTGAGCTTTTTGAACGCTTTGGCAGCCGCATTTCGCTTACGACCGCCGGCAAGCTTTTCGCCCACTACGCCGAGCAGATGATGGATGTGCGGCGCCAGGCACAAAACGCCCTCAATGAGCTGGAATCTTCGCCGCGCGGCGAACTGGTGATTGCCGCCAATGAGGCGACCTGTATATATGTCCTGCCGGGCGTGTTCGCGGAGTACAAAGTGCAGTTTCCGGGCGTGCAGCTGCAGGTGAACCGGTCTTACGGCTCCCGTGTGGTGGAGGCGGTGATGGAAAACGTCGCCGATTTCGGGCTGACGCAGCTTCCCGTGGCGGAAAAGCGGGTACAGGTGGTGGATATCTACAAGGACGAAGTGCTGTGTGTCGTCCCGGCGGGCCATCCGCTTGCAAACATGGAACGAATTTCGGCTGAAGATGTGGTCCCGTATCCGCTGCTCCTGCCTCAATCGGGGATGACGCGGACCCGCCTCAACGCCTGGTTCGAGAAAGTGGAAGATGACATTCAGGTTTCGATGGAGCTCGATTCCACAGAAACGATGAAGCGCTTCGTGATCGCCGGTCTCGGGATCAGCTTCCTTTCGGGCGCCACCGTGGAAGAAGAAGTCAAGGGTGGTATTCTTTGCGCCATTCCGGTTGCGCCGGAACCGATGGCCCGCAAGCTGGGGCTGATCTATCGTAAAGACAAGGCCCTTTCGAAAGCGGCGCTCGGGTTTATTCAAGTGACGCTCGCGCATTTTGTTTCGCACCACCATGGCCTGACGGGCCAGGCGCCGCCTCGCTCAAGGGCGGCCGATTAGGAAGAATTACATGATCTGTCCCCAGTGCCAGTTCGAGTTCGATGAAGCCTCCACGCATTGTCCGGAATGCGGCGTGCGCGTGCTGCGCAAGGTTTCGGGAATCGTGAAAACATCGGCGGTGATGATTGCGGCTGGTGACGAACAGAGCTTCTACCGCTCGGTGCAGGAAGTACCGGAAGCGTTGCGCCGGACGCTCATTGAAACCACCAACAGCGAGAATTCCGGGATGATCGTCATTGCCGACCGCGCAGGGCGCGAGCAGTGGACGGAGATTGTCGCTCAGCGCGAGGCCCAGCAGCAGGCGCAGAGCACGCCTGCCGCGATCGCGCCACCCTCCATCGAATTGCCGCCCCCCGCTTCTTCCGGTTTCGCCGGGCTCTCGTGGACCGCCTGGGCCGGCATCCTGCTTTTTCTGGCCGCGGCCGCGCTGATTGCGTCTGTATTTCGGGTTTCTCATTTCTAATATGGCGAAGCGAGTTGTGGTGTTCGGAGCCGCCGGCCAGTTGGGCGTGGAACTCTGCGCCGAGCTTGGCCGCCGCGGCTATGAAGTCCGGGGATTTGAGCGAAAGCAGCTCGATATTTCGAACCGCGAACTGGTGGAGCACACGCTTGCCGGCTGTGATCCGTTCGCCGTTTTCAATGCCGCGGCCTACAATCAGGTGGACCTGGCGGAAAGCGAACCGGCGGCCGCCTTCCAGGCGAACGCGCTGGCGGTTTGCAACATCGCGCTCGCCTGCCGCCAGAATGACGCGCGCCTCGTCCATTTTTCGACCGATTATGTCTTCGATGGCACGCTGGGCCGGCCTTATACCGAAGCTGACACCGTGCACCCGCTTGGGGCATATGCGGTTTCGAAGCTGGCGGGCGAGCTTTACGCGCAGGCGTATCTCGACCGGCCGCTGATCGTGCGGACTTCGGGCGTTTTTGGACCGGCCGGGCGCAGTACGGCGCGCGGCAATTTTCCGGAGCTCATGCTGCGTCTGGCACGCGAAGGCAAACCGATTCGGGTAGTGGAGGATCACGTCGCTTCGCCCACCTTTGCGCCATTACTCGCGAGCCGGTCGATCGACATGCTGGAGCGCAATCTGGATGGCGTCTTCCACTGCGGCGGTGGCGAGGCGATCTCCTGGTTCGAATATGCCCGTCTCATATTCGAGAAGGCAGGCGTCCGGGCTGATCTCACGCCGACAAACGAGCGGGAATACCGTACAGCGGCCCGGCGTCCGAGGTTCTCGGCGCTGGCCAACGCGCGTATGGCCGAACGCGGGATTCGGGCAATGCCGCCGCTTGCCGAAGCCGTGGCGTCCTATCTCGCGGCCTGCGGCACCTAAATCAGATTGCGCAACAGGAAAAGCAGATTGGCGGGGCGCTCCGCCAGCCGTCTCATGAAATAGGGGAACCAGGCTTCGCCGAACGGAACATAGACCCGGATCGGGTAGCCGTCTTCCCGAAGGCGCTTCTGCAGATCGCGCCGAATCCCGTAGAGCATCTGGAACTCAAAGCTGTCGGGCGGGATGCGGTTGTTCGCCACGAAGCGCTCGATCCGGTCGATAATGCGCTCGTCGTGCGTGGCAATTGCGGGATAGCGGCCATCCGCCAGCAGGTGGTGAGCGAGCCCTATATAGTGACGGTCCACGTCCTCTTTCGACGGAAACGCGATTTCCTGCGGCTCCAGATAAGCGCCTTTTACGAGACGGACGCGGATTCCTTCCCGAATGAGCGTGCTGACATCCTGCGCGCTGCGGTACAGGCAGGCCTGCAGAACTGCCCCGCAGGCCGGATGACGGCGGTGGACACGCGTCACCAGATCCAGAGTGCGCCGGGTATATGCGCTCCCCTCCATATCGACGCGCACGAATCCGCCCAGCCTCTCCGCGTTTTCGACCAGGACCGCCACATTCGCCTCGCATGCCTCTTCGGAAAAGTCGATTCCGAACTGCGTCAGCTTGATCGATACATTCGGCTCGAGGCCGGCCGCGTGGAGCGCCTGCAGAGCGTTCAGGAAAACGTCCCGGCAGGCGGCAGCTTGTTCAGCGGATTTCACGTTTTCACCCAGATAATCGAGCGTGGCAGTGATTCCGGCGGCTCGCAGCCTGACACAGACAGCGAGCGCATCTTCGAGCGTGCGGCCCGCGATAAAGCGCGAGGAAAGGCGCCGGCCGGCCGGCGATGTTTCTGCCCACGTCCTCAGTTTCCTGTTCCCGGCCAGCGCGATCAGCGCCGCGCGCACTGTTGCCGTGAGCCCGCCGGACGGACGAAGAGGCATCAGACCAGCGCCACCGAATTGAAGACCACCAGCCGCGAAACCTCGCGGAAACCCAGCTTGCGGTAGAGGCGTTCGCCCTGAGACGTGGATTGAAGGATCACCCGCCGGAGGCCTGACTCCTTTGCCGCCTCGCCTACGGCTCGCCGCGTAATGGCTTCGCCGAATCCCTTCCGCTGCTCGCCGGGCAACGTGGCCACGTTGTAGAGCCCGATCGCGCCATCCGAAACGACGGTCGCCGCCGTTGCCACCGGCCGCCCTTCGTAATAGCCGACCCAGCAATAGAACTCCCTTGAGGGAATCGTATCGTCGAAGACCTCCCTGAACCATGCCGGCGGGACGTGGAAACAAAGCGAGCCGACGGCACGGAAATCGTTCATCGTACGGCCATCGACGGCACGGACAACATCCAGCGGCGACGATTCCCACGAGTGGCGCGAAAACCGGGGAGCAGGCCGCAACGGCTCGGCGACCATGCCGGGCATTTCCGTAACGGGGCGCATCCCGTAATTCTCACAAATATCGACCAGACTGCGTCGCACTCCCCGGGGGAGCCATTCCTCACAGATCCAGAACGACCAGGGCAGATGACGGGAATTGAAAAGCCCGCGGGCGGCGCAGAATCGCCGCCTGAAGTCCTCCGGCCCGGAAACCTCCCGGCTGAGAAAGGCCGCGTTGAACATCTGAAAAGACACGCCCACCGAGGCGATGCTCACGCCGTCGAGCTCCTCGATATCTCCCCGCGGACGTCCCTGCGCCAGAACCCGGAAGGACTGGCGCAGATTCGCGTCCATCGCCTGAAACCCAGTCAGCACTTGTCCTCGTATATGATGCAAGACTATGGCACCCGGTGCAGCCGACGCAACCTCATCCCAGGGAAAGCCGGGACAGCAGACTTCCAGTGTCCCACCGAGCAAAGTCAGACACGGCGTAGTCGGCTTCGCAGTGGCCCTCTCGATGATTACCTACATCGACCGGGTTGCGCTGTCGAACGCCCGTAAGCAGGTGGCGACGTCGCTGCATCTCAGCGACGCGGAAATGGGGCTGGTCTTCACGGCTTTCGCGGTCGCCTATGCGCTTTTTGAAATCCCGAGCGGCTTCATGGGGGACCGGCTCGGACCGCGCCGGGTCCTGCTGCGCATTACGATCTGGTGGTCCATCTTCACAGCCGTAACCGGCCGCGCGTGGAATTTCATCTCGCTCTGGATTTCGCAATTTCTGTTCGGTGCGGGCGAGGCTGGCTGCTACCCGAACATCGCGCGCGCGTTTACCGTCTGGCTGCCGCAGAGTGAGCGCGTCCGCGCGCAGGGCATTATCTGGATGAGCTCGCGGTGGGGAGGCGCCTTTACGCCGCTGCTCGTCGCGTTGTTGTTCCAATACATGGACTGGCGCCTGGCGTTCACCGTCTTCGGCTTTCTCGGCATCATCTGGACTCTCGCCTTCGCGGCCTGGTATAAGGACAATCCGCGGGATAAAAAAGGCGTCAACGCCGGCGAACTCGAGTTGCTGAGCCGGAATCCGAAGCCGGCGCCACATGGCTTCCCCTGGCGCGATCTGCTCGCTTCCAAAACCGTGGTTTTGCTCTGCCTTCAGTATTTCGCCGTCAGTTTCACGTGGTATTTCCTGATCACCTGGGCTCCCACTTTCGTCGACGAGCGGTTCCACCTCGACGTCACGCAAAGCACGATCCTCAAGACTCTGCCGCTGCTGGCGGGCGGTTTCGGCTCCATTACCTGCGGCATGATGGCAAAACCACTCGCGCGCTGGACGGGCAGCGTGATCAACGCCCGCCGCATCGCCGCCTGCACTGGCTTCGCGGGCGCTTCAGCATGCCTGGTGCTGGCGACCCTGTTGCATCAGCCTTTTCTTGTGGTGGGCGCAATCGCGATGTCGAGTTTCTGCAATGATCTGGTCATGCCGGCGGCCTGGGGTGCGGTGATGGACATTTCAGGGAGCTACTCCGGAACCGTTGCAGGCTCCATGAACATGGTCGGCAACCTGGGCGGGGCGCTCTACGGCACTGTTTCCGGCCTCGTCCTCCAATACTCCCACCGCAATTGGGATTACGTGCTCTACATGGGCGCTGCCGTGTACATGATCGGGTTCTTCATCTGGACGCAACTCGATCCCGTCACGCCCATCGAATGGCGCGCGCACGCGGCGGCATCGCCTGACGCGCAGCGCATCACCGAGCTCTGATCTCAGCGGAAATCGACGTGGACTTTGCTCGTAGGCGAGCTGTAGACAAGGTCCAGATCGCGGTGCCCTTTTTTCGAAATCGGAAAAAAGAGCAGGCCGGTCACCGCGGACGTGGTCTTCCCGGACTGCAGCAATTTCGCCTGCAGAGCTTTGATGGTCGCGGGATCGACGTGGCTAACCTGCGTTGACGGGGTCACCCCGGTGTTGCCCATGTTGGTCGGATCGATGCCGATCGTCGCCGTCGCAGTGTGCAACACCAGCCCTCCGCCTGCGCCATAGACCTGCGAGGCGGTGAGTGGTCCGCTGCTGTCGCTGTTGGAATTCACCCGGAGCAGAAAATCGTCCGGCTGGACAGTCAGCGCTTTTCCGCCGAGCGGCGTAACCGTCACCTGAATCACGGTAAATGCCTTGTCGAAATCGGAACCAGTGGCCTCTTTGGTGGCTGCCGGATCCAGAAACGTCGCAGAAATCTGAACGCTGGCATCGGAAGCCTTCCCCGAAGGCGGATTTTTTCCCGCCAGAAGGCCCGCGAAGGCCAAAATCAATGCCAGCCGCTTCATGCCTGGATTATACGGCGCGACGGCTCAGGCTCACGTCCGCGGAGGAAAGGTTTCGCTGCGGATGACGCCTTCGCCCTCACGAATGGTGATCAGCCGGTTCAGTGGAGCATTTTCAAATTTCTCAATTCCACCGTTCGGCCATCGGACTTCGAGATCGACCCGATCGAAGTCGCCCAGCCCAAAGTGCAGCCGCGAATCATTGACGGAAAAATAGCTGGACTGCGCATGCACTTCCTGCGCCTGCTTCTTACCGCCATAGCTTGCGGTAACCCGCCCGCCGATTGCGCTTCGATTCGACTTCACGCCGACGAGCTTCACTTTGATCCAGTGCCGCGGCTTCTCCAGCTTCCGGAGATCGTTGCGGAGCAGCGACGGCGGCTCGTTCATATTCATGATGAGCACGTCCATGTCGCCGTCATTATCGAAGTCGCCGAACGCGCAGCCGCGGCTCGAATGATGTTCGTAAATACCCGGTCCAGCGCCTTCCATCATTTCTTCAAATTTGCCGTTGCCGAGATTGCGAAAGATGACCCGCGGGCCCTTGTCCGTCAGCGCGGGGACCTGCTTCTCGATGCCGGGATAAGGGCTGCCTGTCACGAAAAACAGGTCGGGCCAGCCGTCGTTATCCAGATCGACAACTCCCGCGCCCCAGCTCACATATCTCGTTTCGACGCCCAGACCAGCGTGCAGCGTGACGACTTCGAAGTTGCCCGCACCGTCATTGCGGTAGAGTTCGTTCGTGTCTTCCGCAAAATGCGTTTTGAACAGATCCAGGCTGCCATCGAGATTGTAGTCGCCGACCGCTACGCCCATCCCCGCCTGCACTTGTCCGTTCTCCGCGAGCGAAATGCCGCGCTCGAGTGCGTCATCGTGAAATGTGCCGTTATGCCGGTTATGGAAATAGAAGCTCGGAGTGGAATCGCAGGCGACGAAGATATCGGGCCAGCCATCGTTGTCCAGATCCGTTGCGATGGCGCTCATCGCGAAGCTGTTGCGGCCTTCCAGAATACCGAATGCCTCGGCGGTGACATCGCGGAACGTGCCGTCACCATTGTTGCGGTAAATGTACTGGCGGGGCGTGGTGAGTCCACGGGGGCCGCAGAAAACCGGATGCGTCTTGTACGTGCAGCCGCGGTTCGCTCCCGGCCGGCCCACTTTATTTACATCGAAATCGACATAGGTACCAACGAAGAGGTCGAGATTGCCGTCCCGGTCATAGTCGATGAACGTGCAGCCGGAGCCCCAGCGGGTGCCCTCATGCAGCAGACCCGCGGTTTTCGTGACATCCGTGAACGTGCCGTCGCCGTTGTTTCGATAGAGAACGTTCTGGCCGTAGTAAGTGATGAAGATGTCCTCATGGCCATCATTGTTGTAATCACCGATCGTCACGCCCTGCGCCCATCCCTGGCAGATGAGCCCCGCCTTTTCGGTCACGTCGGTGAACGTGCCGTCGCGGTTATTCCTGTACAGGCGATTCGTCGTGTCCGGGGGCACGGTCGATGTATCGAGGCGGCTGCCGTTGAGCACGAGGATATCCAGCCAGCCGTCATTGTCGTAGTCGAAAAACGCGACGCCGCAGCCCGTAGCTTCGAGGATGTAATCGGCGCGATCCGTGGGGCCGAAAATAACCGGCTGCGTGAGCCCGGCCTTCGCCGCAATATCGGTAAACTGCGCGATCCAGGGGAGGCCGGAAGGTTGGGGGCGCGCCTGCGCCTGCACTCCCCGCGACGCCGAGCCGGATTCGGGCTGCATCTGCGCGAAGAGCGAACCGCCCATGGCAGCCAGCATCGCGCGTCTCGAAAATCTGCTCATGCCCCACACAAGGGTAGCTCAGGGATATCGCTGCACGCCGTTTCATTGAAACAAAACATAAGGGAACGCCCATGTCGTGTCAGAATCGGGAAGAATGAAGACGATTGAGCTCGTGTTCTTCGATGCCGGCGGGGGACATCGCAGCGCGGCCAATGCACTGTGCGAGGTGGTCAGGCGCGAGCACCGTCGGTGGGACATGCGGATGATGAATCTGCAGGAACTTCTCGACGAAATCGACGTCTTCCGCAAGATCACGGGCCTTCGGTTACAGGACGTTTACAACCTGATGCTGCGCCGCGGATGGACGCTCGGCTCAAAAGAGCTGCTGGTGCCGATGCATGCCATCATCCGGATGTTTCATTCGCAGCAGGTGAAGCGCCTGGAACGCTATTGGCGGGACAACGCGGGCGGATCCACACCAGATATGGTCGTTTCGCTGGTTCCGAATTTCAATCGCGCGCTGCTTCAGGGCGTACAGCGGGCGCTACCGGGCGTCCCCTTCGTTACCATCCTGACGGATATGGCGGACTTTCCGCCGAGCTTCTGGCTGGAGCGGCAGGGGCCGCAGTACGTTATCTGCGGTACCGAACGGGCGCGGGAACAGGCCCTCGAATTCGGGCACGCGCCCGAACGGGTGTTTCTCGTCTCCGGCATGATTCTGAACCCGCGCTACTACGAGATCCCCCCGGTGGATAAGAGTGCGGCGCGCGAGGCCCTAGGGCTCGATACGAATCTGCCGACTGCGTTCATGATGTTCGGCGGCGCGGGCTCGGCAAAGATGCTCGAGATCGCCAGGCGGCTCAATGAGAGCGAGCTTTCTCTTCAGATCATCGCGGTCTGCGGGCGCAATCAGAAGCTCGAAACTGCGCTGCGGGGGCTAGGTGGACGGCTGCGGGTGCACGTGGAGGGCTTCACCAATGAAGTACCGCGGTTGATGCAATTAGCTGATTTCTTCATCGGCAAGCCGGGTCCTGGCAGCATCAGCGAGGCGGTGGCGATGGGCCTGCCGGTGATTGTCGAAACCAACGCATGGACTCTGCCGCAGGAGCGATTTAATGCGGTCTGGGTAGAAGAAAAAGGCGTCGGCATCGCTCTGCGGAATTTCTCGAAAGAAATCGCGGGGGCCGTCCGGCGGATGCTGGACCCGATTCAGCACGCGGCGTTTGTGAACCACGTCTCAAAGTTGCGGAACCGGGCGGTATTCGAGATTCCGGAGATACTGGAACGGATCCTCGAAATGCATCAGTAATTCGCGGTCTGGAGGATGCTCTCAAGCCGTGGCTACAGGCTGGCCAGAGGCGTCAGTCCGCTGACGATACACTGGCCCTTATTCATGCTGGCGGAGTGGATCGAGCGCGTTTCGGAGCAATTTCATGAGGTCGTCATTGGGCAGCAGCATCTGCTGCGGCGTCTGATTCAGGCGCTGATCGCCGGCGGGCATGTGCTGCTCGAAGGCGTACCGGGCATCGGCAAGACGCAGTCAATCGTAACTCTCTCGAAGTGCCTGGACGCCTCGTTTCGGCGGCTGCAATTCACGCCCGACCTGCTTCCTTCCGACATTACCGGCACGCTGATTTATGAAGCGGCCTCCGGGCGATTTACCACCCGGAAGGGCCCGATTTTCGCGAATATCGTGCTCGCCGACGAAATCAATCGCGCGCCGGGCAAAGCACAGAGCGCACTGCTTGAAGCGATGCAGGAACATCAGGTGACGATCGGCGAGGAAAGCTACGCGCTGCCTGAACCGTTCTTCGTCCTCGCTACGCAGAATCCTCTCGAACACGAAGCGACCTACCCGCTGCCCGAAGCGCAACTCGACCGATTTCTCTTCCATCTGACGGTCAGTTACCCGGACGCCGAACACGAACGCCGGATCGTCGACAGCATGACCCGCCTGCAGCATTTGCCGCAGGCTCACGTGGTCGCAACCACCGGCGACATTCTGGGGAGCCGCGCGGAGCTGGAAAATGTTCATCTCGACTCAAAGATTCGCGACTACGTGGTTGACCTGATCGGCGCCACACGCGAACCGAAGCGATACGGCATTGAAGTGGACGGCATGGTCCGGGCGGGCGCCTCCACGCGGGCTGCAATCGCGATGGCGCTGGCGGCGAAGGCCGAAGCGCTGCTCGAAGGGCGCGATTACGTCGTCCCGCACGATGTAAAGTCGATCGCAGGAGACGTGCTGCGGCATCGCATTCTCCTCACATACGACGCTGCTGTGCAAAATGTGACCTCGGCATCGCTGGTGGACCGGATTCTAAAATCCGTACCAACGCCATGATCCGGGTCTATTCGCGTGAAGAAGTGCGATGGATTCCGATTCGCACGCGGCGGCCGATCGGAAGCTTCGTCAGCGGCGAGACGAAGACCCGCGCGCGAGGCGCCGACGGCGTGGAATTCGCAGGGCTCCGCGAATATGAGGTCGGCGATGAGGTGAGCCGTATCGACTGGAGCGCGACGGCACGTCTCAGCAAGCCGTTGGTGCGGACTTATCTGGAAGCCCGCGGATTCCCCGTCGTGATTATGGCGGATATCTCGGCTTCTACGGGCTGCACCCGTACGGAAACATCGCCCCATGAAACGATCGCGGACCTTGCGGCGCGTCTGGCGAGCGCGGCCATCTGGAATGGCTGCGAAACCGCACTGCTGCTGTTTGCGGACACGGTGCGTCAATATGTGCCTCCCGCATCCGGCGCCGGTCATCTGACGCGAATCGTTCAGACGCTCCGGAGCGCACAGGCCCGGGACGCAGGGCCGACCGATGCCGGAGCCGCGCTCGATTTTCTGCAGCGAGCAAAGCAGCGGCGCAGCCTGATCTTCCTGCTTTCGGATTTCCTGTACGGCGGCTTTGCCGACGCGCTGCGCCGGTGCGCGAGCCGGCATGAACTCGTGGCGGTCGGGATCGACGGAATCGGACGCAGCGACATTCCCGATTGCGGTCTGATCAATGTTCGCGATCCCGAGACGGGCCGGGCCGCACAGATCGATACATCCAGCGCGGAAGTCCGCGATGCCCTCCGTAATTACTTTCATACCCAGCGCGAGCAGCATATCAACGCCTTCCGTGACGCGGGCATCGACTATCTGGAACTTCAGGTAGGCACGGAATATATCGGCAGCCTGACGACGTTCCTGCGGCAGCGAGGCGCATAACGATGCTGCGCCAGGTATTGCGGGCTTACCTCGCCGTTCCGCTGTACGCCTGCGCAGCGCAGTTCCAGGTGCAGGTGACTCCCGCCGCGCCGTCGCTTTCGGACATCATCCGGATCGATGTTCGGGTCAATGGCACAGATGCCGCCGATCTGGCGATCGATCCGGCCGATATCCCTTCCGATTGCGTTCGTATTCAAAACGTGAGCGATCAGGGACTGCATCAGGTGTTGACTCTCGATCCGGTGAAACCGGGCCCGTGTGCGCTTCCGCCATTCCGTGTGCGATGCCTGCATGGCAGGCGAGACTCGTGCGATGCCCGCTCGGAGGCTGTTGTGATCCCGATCCATACCGTTGTTCGGGACCCGAAAATCGCGGAGATTCGCGATACCGAAGAAACGCCGATTGTCCCTTCGAAAGACCCAAAAGATGCCAGGAATTCGGTGCTTGCGATCGGGCTTGCCATTGCCGCCGCGGTTACCTGCCTCGGATTGTTATTTTTCCGCTGGCGCGCCTGGCGCGGCAAGCCGGTGCTACGTGCGCAGCGGCGCTTGCGGCAATTGCGAAAGGGCGACGCATCGTTTTCTGAACTCCAGCGCATCCTGCGTGAGTATCTGGACGAGCGAATCGGGCTTCGAGCCCACTTCTGTTCTTCGCCTGAGCTGATGGATGCTTTGCGGGCGCGGTCGATCGGGCTCGGTTCCACCGAAGAGGATCTTCGCAATTTTCTGAGCGTCTGCGATCACGGCCGCTTCGCGCGCCTCACCTTGCAGGGAACGCTGGAAGAAGCGATCGGGAATTGCAGGGAGATTATCGAATGTCTCGATAGCGATATCGGCAGGAGCGAACGTGCCCGTCTTTGAACACCCATGGGCACTCACGGCAATATTGCTGGCCCTTCTGCCGCTCACGGCCTTCCGTCGCCGGGCGGCTGCGGCTATGCGTTCCCGCTTCCGGCGGGTATCGCCCTGCCGCTCACACTGCGGCAAAAACTTTCCTGGATACCGGGCGCATTGCGCTCACTCGCGCTCGCGCTGCTGGGTTTCGCCGCCGCCGGTCCGCACTGGGGCGCAGTCCGCACCTCCGATGAAACGCGCGGTATCGCAATCGAACTGCTGGTGGACCGCTCAAGTAGTATGTCGCTGAATGACATGCGCGACAATCAGGCCGCCGAGAGTCAGGCGGCATCGCGCCTCGACGCCGTGAAGCGGATCGCCAAAGAATTCCTGAACGGCAACGGAGCCGATCTGCATGGACGCCCCGGCGATGCCGTAGGGCTCATCGCATTCGCGGCTCACCCGGAGAACCTGAGCCCGATGGTGAGCCACAACGAAGAACGGCTCTCGCACGACATCGACCGCATCGAAATCGCCCAGGGCAGCGAAGACGGGACCGCGATCGGCGATGCGATTTCACTGGCGGCTTCCCGAATGCGGCTCGCCGAACAGACCCGCTCCACGTCATTCCGGAGCAAGGTGATTGTGCTGCTGACGGACGGCCAGGAAAACGGCGGCACGCGCCGGTGGCCCGAAGCGGCGCAGCTTGCCGCCCGCTGGAACATCCGGGTGTATGCCATCGGGATTCGTCCCTCGCCCGATGCGGAACATGACGAAACGGCGGAATACAGCCTTGACGCTCTGGCGGCAGCGACTAACGGCATGTCGGTGATCGCCACCGATACCGCCAGCCTGAGGCAATTCTTCGCCACCATAGACCGGCTGGAGCCCAATACCATCCCGTCTACCGGGCTGCGCGGCGGATTCGACGCCACACTCCCGGCGCTTCTTCTGGCACTTGCGGCGGTCTGCTCCGAGATCCTGCTGCGTGAGACATGGATGAGGACCGTCCCATGACGAACTACTTCGTTCATCCCTGGGGATTGCTGCTGCTGGCTGCTCTGCCGGGCTGGTATTGGCTCTCTCGCTTCGGAGATTTGCGGCGTTCCGCGGCTCTGCAAAAATTTCGGGGAGCGGCGACCCCACGCGTCCAACGATGGTGGCGCCATCTTGTACCGGCCGCGCTGCTGCTGATCGCTCTCGCGATTGCGGAGCCGGTGAGGAGCGGCCAGCGCAGCCAGTCTCCTCAAACACCCGACATCGTTTTCCTGCTGGATGTGTCCCGCAGCATGAACACCCGCGATCGCGAAAAGAGCCGCCTCGATCTCGCGCGCTCCGCCATCACCGCGATCGTGAACCACGCCGCGGACCAGCGTTTCGGTCTGGTCGTCTTCTCCGGGGATGCCAGTCTGGAATGCCCCCTGACCAATGACGCCGGATTTCTGCGGATGCAGTTGATCGCAGTATCCAGAAACTCCGTGACGGTCGGCGGTACACGCGTGGGGGAGGCAATTCGCTTCGCCGCGCGCACCGCTTTCGATGACGCCAGCCGGAAAGCGCGCGAACTGGTTCTCATCAGCGATGGCGGCGATGAGACAAACGCCGCTATTCAGGCCGCCGCCGAACTGGAAAAACACGGGATTCGGCTGGTCGTGGCGGGCGTGGGCGACCCCGCAACCCGGGCCTACGTACCGGCTGGTGAGGGCGAAGATCTCCCCGTCTTCTACCAGGGCCACCCGGTAATCGCTCCGCTCGACGCGGAAGCGCTCCAGCATATCTGCCAGGCCGCGAAGAACTGTGCGTACACGGATTTAGCGTCCGGAAATCTTGAGCGCGCCGTGGACGATCGGTCAGCCCTCTTCGCCGGAGCGGGAGAAAATGTGACCGCTTCATCGGTCCTGGCGGTCGCCGCCGCTCTGCTCCTTGCGGGGGAATCTGCCTGGAGGCGCATCGCGAAATGAAGCTCTGCTGCACACTGGCGATTGCGGTAATCTGCTGCGGATGCGCGCAGGAGCACAAGCCCTCCGGATCGGAGATCATCCATTCCGCGGATGCGGCGTGGCGGCGGGGTGACTTCCTTTCGGCTGCAGCGGCCTACGAGCAGGCCAGCAACGCAGCGCCGCAGGCGCCCGAACCGCTTTACGACCTCGCACTCGCCTATTACCGCGACAAGCTTTACGATCTGACACGGCAGTATCTCGATCGTGTGCAGCCTTCGGCAACCGGCGAATTGCGCGTCCGCTGTCTCCTGCTGCGCGGAAATGCGGAATACCGCCTCGCCATGCAGCAGCAATTGGAAGAGCGCGTTCGGGGATTGGAACGGGCGTTGCATCTCTATCGAGAGGCGGCGGAAGTCCCCGGTTCTCCGCTAAACGAGATCGCGCGCTACAACGTGGAAGTCGTGAAGCTGAAGCTGCCCGCCAGTCATCCGCAAGGCCAGGGATCGCAGCCAGCATTCGAAGTCGACGAAACGTCCGCCGAAGACATCGCGTTCAGGACCAAAATGGCGCCGAAGGATCAAAGTCAGACCCAGAAACCGGCATCGCAGGATCGCGACTGGTGAGCTGTTGCGCACCTACTTGTAAACCCTCTTCCAGGGCGAGCTTAAAAATCCCAGCGTCCCGATAGCTGCGCCACCCGCAACACCGGGTCCCACATATCTCCCGCCGTGCCCCTCATTCGCGCAACCCGGACAGGCCGCGAATCCTGCGCCTGCTCCGGCCGCCGCCCCGATGATCGTCCACAACACGCCGCGCCGAATCCGCCGGCCAGAATCGTAGACCTTCACTTCCTGAATTTCCGATCGCTGCACGGTCTTATCTTTGACCGACAGCGAATCCGCGGTAGCGGAAACAAATTCGGAGCGCACTTTCGCCCCATCGTTCGTCCGCACCTCAACTTTGTCGCCCGGGGAGAGATGCATCACATCGCTCCATTCGGCCGCAAGCGGAAAAGTCGCCGCGAGCAACAGCAACAGCAGTTTCACTGGAATTTGATTTCCCGGATCACCAGCGTCGGCAACTGCTGCGACCAGGATTGCGGGATCGTATCGAATGCCAGCCGGAACGGCTTCGTGGCGCCGGGCGGGAGCGGGCCCAATACATTCCCCACGATGTAATCGTTCTCGCGCGCCACCACCTGCTGGCCCCAGTCACGGAACACACACGTCACCAGCGCTTCCTTCACCTCACGGTTGCCCTTGTTCGTGATGTTGCCCAGGATCTCGATCACCCGCTGGTCGGAAAAGCTTTCCGCCGCCTGCATATGGACATTTGAAAGATCCAGATTCGGCAGGTATGCCTTCGCCTCATCCGTCATTACCGGCGGAGGTGGCGGCGCGGGCTTCGGCCCGAACGTCAGATAGGCCGCGATCCCCAGAATCAGCACCGCGCCAATCCCGAACACCATCATGATCGGCGATATCTTAACGCCGCTCTTTTCCGTCCTATCTGCCGGCAACTGTCATCTCCCTAATCATCAGCGACGGAGCCGAAACCGAGCCGCGGAATTCCAGATCGTTGGCGATTTCCACGCCCGTCAGCATTTCCTGCAGCGTCCCGGCGATCGTGACTTCGGACACCGGAAACGCCAGTTCGCCGTCGCGAATCCATAATCCTACCGCGCCGCGCGAATAATCGCCAGTAACTGTATTGACGCCGCTGCCGATCAGTTCGGTCACGTAAAAGCCGTTTTTAATTCCCGCGATCATCTCGCCCGGCGTCTTCTCCCCCGCCTCCAGGAAAAAGTTCCCGTGCCCGATCCCGGCATTGCCGGTGATCCCGCGCGATGCGTTGCCCGTCGTCTTCATCCCGAGTTTACGGGCCGTGTAGGTGTTGAGAAGGTAATTCTTCAGGACGCCTTTTTCAATCACCGGCGTCCGCCGCGAAGGCACGCCTTCGTCATCGAATGGCTGGCTGCCGAACAGGCCCGGAATTGTGCCATCGTCGATCAATGTGAAATTCGCCGACGCTACCTTCTCTCCGATTTTCCCCGCCAGAAACGACGCATGGCGGTAGATCGCCGTTCCCTGCACCGCGTCGAACAGGTTCCCCAGCAGCGTTCGGGCGATGCGCGGCTCGAACACCACCGGCACTTTCTGCGTCTCGACTTTTACCGCGCCCAGCCTGCGCAGCACGCGCTCCGCTGCCGTGCGCCCCACCAGTTCGGGCGATTCAAGACCGCTGAAATCGCGCGCCACCGTGAACCAGTAGTCGCGCTCCATCTGCCCGTCGCGCGCCGCCACCGGCACCGCCGAGAGCGAACAATACGTCGACCGATACGATCCCAGGAAGCCGCGCGAATTCGCAAACACGCGCCCGCCCACGTTCGAGTCGAACGATCCGCCCTCCGAATTCGTAATCCGCGGATCGAACCCGAGCGCCGCAGCTTCCGCGCGCTTCGCAGCATCGATCTTCTGATCAGCGGGCAGCCCCGCCACCGTATCGCTGAACAGCTTCAGATCGCTGGAGAGCGACCCGAGCTCCGAAGCATCCGGCAAGCCCGCGTGCGGATCTTCCGTCGTAAGCCCCGCCAGGTCCACGGCGGATCCCACCATCTTCTGAATGCCCTCACGCGAAAGATCCGACGTGTACGACGACCCCATCCGCCGCCCGATCAGGACTCGCAGCCCCGCGCCGCGCGAACCGGCTTCTTTCAGGGTTTCAATCTCGCCCATCCGCACATTGGCGGAAAATTCCTGGCCTTCGGAGATCGTGCACTCCGCGTCCGTGGCGCCGCGTTCGAGCGCCAGGCGAACAGCGTTCTGTGCGATATCCGGAAGATCTTCGAAACGCAGTCCCGGCTTCAAGCGGTCCCTCCAACCGTCATGCGGTCGATCCGCACCGTTGGAATCCCGACCCCGACCGGCACGCTCTGCCCTTCCTTGCCGCAGATGCCGATGCCTTCGTCGAGCTTCAGATCGTTCCCCACCATGCTCACGTACTTCATCGCTTCCGGACCGTTGCCGATCAGCGTCGCGTTGCGGACCGGCCGCGTCAGTTTGCCATTCTCGATCAGATAACTTTCCGATGCCGAGAACACGAAGTTGCCGCTCGTGATATCCACCTGGCCGCCCCCGAAATTCACGCAGTAGAGACCCTTCTCCACGGACTTGATTACATCCTCGGGCTCGTTATCACCCGCCAGCATGAAGGTGTTTGTCATCCGCGGCATGGGAATGTGCTCATAGCTCTCGCGGCGGCCGCTTCCCGTCGCGTGCGCACCGGTGACGCGGCTCGATAGCTTGTCCTGCAGGTAACCGCGCAGAATGCCGTTTTCGATCAGAACATTGCGCTGCGTCTGGTTGCCCTCGTCATCCACGTTGAGCGAACCGCGGCGTCCACCGGCGACGCCTGGCTGATCGCCGCCGATCGTGCCATCGTCAATCACTGTGCACAGCGGACTCGCCACCTGCTGGCCGATACGCCCCGAAAACGCCGAAACGCCCTTGCGATTGAAATCCGCTTCAAGGCCGTGTCCCACGGCTTCGTGCAGCAGCACGCCCGGCCAGCCCGGGCCCAGCACCACCACCTGTTCGCCCGCCGGCGCATCCACTGCGTCCAGTTGCACGATCGCCTGGCGTCCGGCTTCGTGTGCAAAATACTCCGGCGTCCGAACGTTCTCGAACCAGTCCAGCTCATAACGGCCGCCACCTCCCGCGTGGCCCTGCTGCGGGGGACCGTTCTTATCTCTCGCCAGTGCGAACACGCTCATGCGCGTCATCGGCTGCCGGTCGTAATTCAGCATGCCGTCGCTTGTTGCCACCAGCACGTGCCGCAGGTTATCGGCATAAACCACCTGCACCTGGAAAATGCGCGAATCGTAAGCGCGCGCCGCGATGTCCGCCCGCTGCGCGAGAGCCACGCGCTTGTGGAATTCGGTCTCATTCGGCGCGGTAATGACCGGATAGAGATTTCGGCGCGGCCCTTCTTCGAGCGGCGTCTTCTCCACTTTTGCCGGGCCGGCGGCGATCATCGCCGCCACCTGCGCCGCGTGCCGGATTTTTTCCGGACTCAGGTCGTCCGAGTACGCATAGCCCGTCCGCTCCCCGGAAATAACCCGCACCCCCACGCCGAGTGAAACGCCCTGAGTTGCACTCTTCACTATGGATTCGTCGATACTGATAGAACTGGTTGCCAGGTACTCGAAATAGAGATCGGCGTAATCGCCGCCGCGCGAAAGAGCTTCCGAGATGTAATTTTCGAGATCGTGCCGGGTGAGCCCGAATTTACTGGCGAAGAAAGAGTCGGAGAACGCCATGACTACTTCCACTGTAGCAACGGACGCCGCAACCCCTCTATGAAGCTGCCGGTTCCCGCATGCGCCGCCTTCTTCCTGGTTCTGGCGGCCCTTGCCGCCCCTGCCGCGCCGCCGAACAGCGCCGAAAAGTCGCTTGCCGTTTCGATCGCCACGGCGGCATCGCCCGCCGAAGCCGCCGCCTCGCATAAACCGGAATGGACGCCAGGTCTCGCCGGCGCCCTCGTCTCGGAAGGCATTGCGCGCGAGGCAAATCCGGACATTTCGGAAGCCCTTTATCGTGTCGCGCTCGACATTGCCAGGCAAACCGGGGACAATACCGCCGAAGCGAGCTCCATGTACGAACTGGGCACGCTGCTGCGCGCACGCCGATTCGAATTCGCTGAGAGCGCTTCCCTCCTCCGTAAAGCGCTGGCACTTCAGCTCGCCGATCCATCGCTCACAATCCCGGCCGCCGACACCGCAATCTCGCTCACGCTGACCTTGAGCAACAGCGGCCAGATCGAAGCGGCTGTGGAAGCCAGCGCGCAGGCGATCGATATCGCCGTCTCCAGTGGTGACGAGTTGCGCATGGGGCGTGCCTGGTCCGCCGCTGGCTCGGCCGCCACGCTCAGCGGCAATCACCGCGCTTCCATCGCGTTCCTCCAGAAGGCGCTCGCAGTGGCGCAAAAGCAAAACAGTATCGGCGGCCAGGCAGCTGTCCTGAATAACCTGGGTGTCGCCTGCCGCGACGTTTACGACTACGATTGCGCCGAACGTTATTTCCAGCAGAGCCTCGAGTTCAAACGCCGCCAAAGCGGCCCGCTGGCGCGCATCTCATCCGCCTATCTGAATCTGGGCGAGCTTTCGCTGGCACGCAAGCGTCTCGACGAAGCTGACCGCTATTTCCATCTCACGCTCGACGCCGTTCAGATGCCCCAGGATTCCGGCGTGCGCATCGGCGCAACCATTAATCTCGGCCTCACAGCCAAAGAGCGCGGGGACTTCGCGCGTGCCCTTGATTATGAAGTGCAGGCCGCGAACATGTCCGAGCAGGCCGGCGACAGCCGCCAGTTCCTCTACGGCCATCTCTTCGCCGCCGACGTGGACGTGCTGCTCCACAAACCGGCCGATGCGCAGGGACACCTCGACACCATCGCCGGGAAGGCTGCCGAGGCAGGCGATCACTATCTGCTGATGCTGGTCACTCTATCCGAGGGCGACGTCTGCCGCGAACAGGGCCTCATCGATCGCGCGCGAGAGAAGTACCTCTCGGCCATCAAGCAATACGAAGACCTCCGCCTCGATGTCGCCGGCGACGAATCAACGCAGGCCGATTTCTCCGATAATTCAAAGCACGTTTACACGTCGCTGATTGCGCTTGAAGCCTCCTCCGGACGAACGGCTGACGCTTTCCGCTATACGGAGCTTTCGAAGAGCCGCGTCCTGCTGGACGTTTTCACCTCCGGGCGCGCTGAAATGGCGCGCGTGCTCACTCCGGAGGAATCGCGGCGCAACAGCGAACTGCTCTCCCGTCTGGCGGATCTGAATTCCCGCCAGCGCTCAGCGAAGGGCGCCGCTCTGAAAACAGCAAACAGCCAGATGGAGCAGCTTCGCTTCGACTACGCTAATTTCCGCACCGGCGTTTACGCTGCGCATCCCGAACTGGCGCTGCGCCGCGCCGATCCCGCGCCCATCTCTCCCGCGCGCGCCGCGGCGCTCTTGCCGGACGAACACACGGCCCTGATCTCCTATTCGGTGGGCGCGGATTCCACCTGGGTGTTCGTGATCTTTCGCGCGGGCGGACGTCCCGTGTTGCGGGCCCACGAGCTGAAAATCAGCGAGGGCCGGATGGCGGCCCGCGTCGAGTCGTTCCGGGAACAGATCGCGGGTCGCGAATTGGGCTTCGCGGCCATGGCCGGCGAGTTGTACGCCACGCTGCTGAAACCGCTCGAACGCGATCTGCCGGCCGGCGTAAACCGGCTGGTGATTTCGCCGGATGCCCCGCTCTGGCAGGTGCCGTTCGAAGCTCTGCAGGACGCCGGCGGCAGGTTCGTGGCCGAAAGCCGAGAAGTTTTCTACGTACCATCCGCCACGGTGCTTGACCGGATGCGTCAGGTGAGCGCACACCTTCCTGCCGGCTCCTCGCTTCTGGCGCTCGGCGATCCGTCAGGCGATCTGCCCGAAGCTTACGCCGAAGTGCAGTCGATCGCGAAACTCTATTCGCCCGCGAACAGCAAAGTGCTGACCGGCGGAGCAGCCACCGAAGCCGCGCTTCGAGCCAATGCGGGCAATTACTCCGTGATTCATCTGGCGGCGCATGGCATGTATGACGATTCGCGGCCGCTCTTTTCTTATCTGGCGCTCGCGCCCTCTCCGGCTTCAAAGAACGCGGCGAACGATGGCAACATCGAAACCCGCGAAATTATGGATCTTCACTTGCGGGCCCGGCTGGTCGTGCTTTCGGGCTGCGAAACGGCGCGGTCGAGCGGGTCGGGACTTGGCGTAGCGGGAATGTCCTGGGCCGTCTTCATCGCCGGCACCCCCACCACGGTTGCGAGCCTGTGGAAAGTGGATTCCCAGTCCACTGCCGAGCTGATGATGACGCTGCACAAGGGGCTCACTCAGAAGGAATCGCCGTCGAAGGCCCTTCGCGAAGCCAAACTGTCTTTGATGAAAAATCCCGCCTACCGTCACCCGTTTTACTGGGCCGGAATCATCGGCATTGGCGCCGGCATCTGATCGAGCTGAGCGAGGAACTTCTTCGCAAGCGGTTGCTGCGCGGCTACGGATTCAAATTCGCGCCGCGCATCGTCAAACGCGCCGAAGCGCGCGTAGAGGATTCCCAGCGCGAGGGGTGTATGGGGAATCGACGCCCGGGCGTCAACGAACTTCGCGGCGCTGAAGTCATCCAGCACCGCAAAACGGGCTTCGGGATCAGCGGGCCCGGGCGCACGTTCCTCTTTGGCCCCGCGCGCCGCGATTACCTCCCAGCGATAGACTCCTCCACGCGCAAGAGGTTTTTCGGGACGCCATTCCGGAGCTTTTATCGGCCCCGATTGAGCGACCTCGTGAAAGTGATCGTCGTAAACCGCCACACTATAGGTCGCGCCTTGGATCGAAGTCCACCGGAACACGGGTCTGCCATCCAGCACAGCTGTCGCGATCGGCGATATCGCTCGAAACGGACTGCTGCCAGAGGAGGGAGCAGGCGAACGGAGCCGTACCGAGTATGCAAGCCCCGCGATCTCCACCGGAAACTGCAGTTTCCCCGATCGCATCGTGGCGTAGACATCGCGCGCCATGTCAGAACCGATTGCTTCCATCGGCAGCGCCGGAGAACGGCGGTCTGCCAACCACCCCGCAAACCCCAGCGCAGCGATCGCAATCGTCGCAGCAATCGCATGCCACTGCACCTTCGCGGCAGTGGGGAACTCCACCACCTTCCGCGATGCAGATGCAAACTGCCGGAGATCGCGCGCCTCGTCTCTGCATTCCGCGCATTCCTCCAGATGCGTTGCCGCGTCCTTCGTGAGCGCATTTCCCTGAGCATACACGTCCAGCTCAGCTTCGCTGAGGTGTGGCGAGAGGAACTCGGCCTGGATCCCGGCAATCCGAGAGTCATCAGCCGCGCTCAGCCGCAGGCGGCATTTCTCGCACACCGCCAGATGGTCGTCCACACGCAGGATTTCCTCCGCGGGCGTAACACCAGCGCGCCAGTCCGACACTTGCTGTGATGTCAGGTGTTCGTCCATCTGTTTTTATTGAGGCCGAATTTCACCCAATATTACCGCCAGGGATATCACCTTCGGCTCCCCATCCGGCGCGCCAGCCTTTCCCGCGCCGATTTCCGTAGATTTGCAATTTGTTGCCTCGTGAGCGAAAGCCTTTCGCCGATCTGCAGATCGTCGAGCGGGAGCTGATTCCAAAGCGCGGCCAGCGCCGGGGCCTCCATTCCCATTGCCGCCGCAATCTGACGGATACTCGCAACGCCGGCGGCCGGCAGCAGCCGCAGCGCCGAATCGCCGATGTGATCGCGCAGGTTCAGCAGCAGCGCGATCCTCTGATTCAGCGGCAGTTCCAGAATTTCCGTCCACAAGTGCGTCAGCCATGCTCGACGGTCCATCTGCTCAGCCAGATTGAACGCTGCAACGCCCGCGGCCGCATCGAAATTCTCTTCCCGCGCGAACCCTCCGAGCGCGTTCCCCAGATAGCTCGTCAGATCATCCAGAAGTACAGGCCGCCCCAGCCCGTCGAGTGTGACCGATAGCAACTGCGCCAGAGGCATTGCCGCCGCCCCATCCGGTGTTTCAATCGCCGCAAGCTGCTGGGCGGACGCCGCATCCAGCTCCGGCATCCATCCCGCCAGACCCGCAAGCGGACGGCCCCATGGATCTTCATTCAGCGCCAGCTTCGGAGTGGTTTTCAGAGCGTAGCGAATTCGATTGCG
>DASZVV010000408.1:0-17608 GCA_035546955.1 Bryobacteraceae bacterium | reverse complement strand
GCACTCTCCGCCATCGAAGATGATGTGCTTTCCGCGCTGCTGAATCTGGGCTGCGCGCGTCCCGCCGCGGAAGCCGCCGTGCGCAAGGCCCGCGGCAGCGGCATTCCGGCGGATTTCGAGCCGTTGTTCCGTAAATCTCTGGAGTTCGTACGCTGATGAGCGACCGTCTGGTTTCCGCTTCTTCCTTCGACGACGAACTCCAGTTCGAAGCCGGCCTGCGGCCGCGCCGCCTCGCCGATTTCACCGGACAGGCGCGCCTGAAGGAAAACCTCCAGATCGCGATTGAAGCCGCCCGCAAACGCGGCGAGGCCATGGACCACGTTCTGCTCTACGGCCCCCCCGGCCTCGGCAAAACAACGCTCGCTTCGATCATCGCGCAGGAACTCGAAGTTCCGTTCACCCAAACCTCCGGCCCTGTGCTGCAGAAGAAGCTCGATCTTTCCGGGCTCCTCAGCACCGTGCAGGCGCGGCAGGTGTTTTTCATCGATGAAATCCACCGCCTGCTGCCCGATGTGGAGGAAATGCTCTACTCGGCGCTCGAGGATTTTCATCTCGATATCCTGATCGGCACCGGCCCCGGCGCGCGCACGCACTCCATGCCGCTCCAGAAGTTCACCGCGATCGGCGCCACCACGCGGCAGGGGCTGGTCAGCGCGCCCATGCGCAGCCGTTTCGGCCTCGTCCTGCGCCTCAATCATTACGATGTCGCCGATCTTACCGGGATCGTACGGCGTTCCGCCCGGCTGCTGGAAACGCCCATCGATCTGGAAGGCGCGGAGGAGATCGCCCGGCGCTCGCGCGGCACACCCCGCATCGCCAACCGTCTGTTGCGCCGCGTCCGCGATTATGCGCAGGTGCGCGCCCAGGGCCACATCACGCAGGATGTCGCCACCACGGCGCTCGACATGCTGGAAGTCGACCGTTTCGGCCTGGACGAGATCGATCAGAAGATCATGCGCGCCGTGCTCGAAAAGTTCGGCGGCGGGCCAGTGGGCGTGAATACGATTGCAGCGTCCGTCGGCGAAGAGTCCGAAACCATTGAAGAAGTCTACGAGCCGTACCTGATCCAGCTCGGCTTCCTGCATCGCTCTCCGCGGGGCCGCATCGCCACCGAACGCGCCTACGACTACTTCAAAGTGCCGCGGCGCTTCGGCGGGGTTGAGCGCCAGCCGGAGCTCTTCTGAAAACCGTCTGGCTCGCCCTCGGTTCCAATCTCGGCGATCGCAGGGCTCGTCTGCGGCAAGCTCTCGAAAAACTCGATTCGCCCGATCTGCGCCTGATCCGCGCCAGCAGCCTCTACGAAACCGCGCCCATGGGGCTTACCGATCAGCCCTGGTTCCTCAACCAGGTGGCGGAGTTCGAAACCGCGCTCCTTCCCCTGCGGCTGCTGCATCGCATCCACCGTATCGAAAACGAACTCGGCCGCGTGCGCACCGTGGTAAACGGACCGCGCACTGTCGATATCGACATCATTCTCTACGGCAACGCGATCGTGCGCACCGCGGAGCTCGAAATCCCGCATCCGCGCTACCGCGAGCGCCGCTTCGTTCTGGAGCCGCTCGCCGAGCTGAATCCCACGCTCCGCGATCCGGCGACGCGCGAGCCCATAACCGCAATGCTGGACGCCGTACGATCCCAGACCGTTCGCCCCCTGAACGACAATAGCTAGAGGCGCATGGACTCCGCTCCGGTGTTGCACTCCAAAATTCCGGTTCGAAATACCGACATGGTGCTCGCCATTTTATTTGGCGTGCTCATCTACTTCGCCCATGACTATCAGCAGAAGTTGCTTCTCCTCGGTCTCGCGCTCCTGCAGTTGGTGGAAGGCCGGATTTCGTTTCTCAGCACCGCGCGCGGACGCATGGCGTCGGTAGTTTTGCAGCTTGCCCTGAGCTGCGAGCTGATGCATCTCGATGGCGGCATCGCCAGCCCGTATTACCCGATCCTTCTGTTTCCTGTCGTTTCCACTGCCTCATCCCTGGGGCTCACCGCCACCGTCACTGTCTCCGTCGTCGCAGTAGGAGCATATCTGTCGTTCCTGCTCCTCGTGGATTGGAGCCAGGCCGAGCTCAGCCCGGACGCCTGGCACACTCTCACCATCCGCGCGGTGCTCATGGCGGCAACGGCCGTCCTGGTAAACGCTCTCGCCCGCCTCATCCACCTCCAGACCGCCCGCTACAAAGCCACCGCGGAACAGCTCGCCGCCGCCAATGAAAGCCTGCAGGAGGCCGAAGCCGCCGTTCGCCGGCATGAACGCCTCGCTGCTCTCGGACAGCTCACCGCCGGCCTCGCCCACGAACTCCGCAACCCCCTCGCCAGCATCAAAGGCTCTGCCGATCTCCTCGCCCGCCGCTCGAGCAGCGACCCGATGTCGCGCGAGCTCGGCGACATCATCAGCTCCGAGGTAGACCGCACCAACCTGCTCGTCACCCGCTTTCTCTCCTTCGCGCGGCCGCTCGAGCCGCAGCGGGAGATCGTCGACATCACGGAAGTCATCGAGCGCGCGGCGAACCACGCCAATGTCGAAATCATCCGCGATTACTCACCCGCCGTTCCGAAGCTCTCGATCGATCCGGCCTTGATGGAGCAGGTGTTCATCAATCTCCTCTCGAACGCCGCGCAGGCTTCCGACTCCGGCGCCCCCATCACCGTTTCCACCCGCCGGACGGCGCATCGCATTGAGATCGACGTGATCGACCGCGGCTCCGGCATCCCTCCCGATAAAATCGAAACGATTTTCAACCCGTTTTTCACTACAAAGCAATCCGGCGTTGGGCTCGGGCTGGCTATCGTTTCCAAGATCGTCAATGGCCACGGCGGTAAAATGACGGTCGACAGCGAGCCGGGCAAAGGCAGCACTTTCCGCGTTTGTCTTCCGCTCGAAAGCGTGACGGACATCCAATGAAAAAGCGAATTTTGGTGGTGGAAGATGAAGATAAACTGCGCCGCATCGTCGAACTGCAGCTCGAGGATGCGGGCTTCGACGTCGATAAAGCCGCGCGCGCCGAAGAAGCCCTGCCCCTGATCGACCGCGCCGATCTCATCCTCACAGACTACAAACTGCCGGGCATGAGCGGCATGGAAATGCTGCAAATCGTCAAGCGGCAGAACGCTGCGATTCCGGTCATCATGATGACCGCCTTCGGCACCATTGAAAACGCCGTGGAAGCCATGAAGGCCGGCGCCGCCGACTTCCTCCCCAAGCCGTTTTCGCTCGATCACCTGACCACGGTCGTCAACAAAGCTCTCGAAGTCCGCAGCCTGCGCGCCGAAAACGTGCGCCTCAAAGAAGAGCTCGGCCGCAAATACAATTGGGACAACATCGTCGGCCGCAGTCCCGTGATGCAGAATATCTTCGCGTCCGTCATGCGCGTGGCGCCTTCGCGGGCAACCGTACTGCTGGCGGGCGAAAGCGGCGTCGGCAAGGACCTCATTGCGCGCGCCATCCACTTCCACTCGCCGCGCAAAGACCGCCCGTTCGTAAAGATCAACTGCACCGCGCTCCCCGAAAATCTGATGGAAAGTGAGCTCTTCGGCTACGAAAAGGGCGCGTTCACCGGCGCTAACATGTCGAAACCCGGCAAGTTCGAGCAGGCCGATTCCGGTACCGTTATGCTCGACGAGATCGGCGACGTTCCCGGAAACATCCAGGTCAAACTCCTGCGGGTCCTGCAGGAGCGCGAAGTGGAGCGCCTCGGCAGTAATAAAACGCTGAATATCGATGTGCGCGTCATCGCCGCCACCAACAAAGACCTTCGCGCCGCCCTTGAAGACGGCACGTTTCGCGAAGACCTGTATTACCGGCTCAATGTTGTTCCTATCGAAGTGCCGCCGCTGCGCGACCGCAAGGAGGATATCCCCTATCTCGCGCGCCACTTCGTCGAAAAGCTGGCGCACGAAAACGGCGGACAGGTCCGCGGCATCACGGATTCTGCAATCGACAAGCTGATGCAATATTCCTGGCCCGGCAACGTCCGCGAGCTCGAAAATGTGATCGAGCGCAGCATCGTGATGACGACCGGCGAGAAGCTCGACGCCGATGACATCCGCCTCGACATGAATCTCCGCCCGCGCGTCCAGTCGGGCGAAATGGCGCTGCCCGAAGGCATGAGCCTCGATCAGTACGAGCAGGAACTCATCCGCACCGCGCTGAAGCAGGCCAACAACAACAAGAGCCAGGCCGCGCGCCTCCTCGGCCTGACCCGCAACTCGCTGCGTTATCGCCTGACGCAGATGGGCATTGAAAGCTGACGTGAAACCAGCCATATTTCTCGCGCTCGCCGCCAGTCTCTTCGCTCAGTCGCCGCCGCTCTCCGATTACGTCGGCACTTACGATTACGGCCACGGACAAACAGTCGAAATCGTCGCCGGAGCCGAACTCTACGCAATTCTCGACGATGCCAAATACAAACTGCCCAGCGTCCGAACCGATGTCTTTAAGAACGGCGGCGGTCAGGAGATTCCCTTTCGCCGCGACGCCGAAGGCCGCGTCGCCGGCTTCGAAGAAGCCGGTGTATTCCACCCGCGCATCTCCGAAAAAGTAAACCCCGAATCACAGGCGCTGATGCGGCCCCGCCCGGTCGGCCAGGATTCGCCGAACGACTATCACTACCGTCCGCCCGCTGACGCCCATGACGGAATCCCGGTCGGCGACATCGCGCAAACAGACCTCGGCATCGCCACCGCAAACGCAATCGTGCGCGGCATCCTGGATGGCACGTACAGCGACGTTCACAGCGTTCTCCTCTTCCAGCATGGCCGCCTCGTGATGGAAGAATATTTCTACGGCTACACCGCCGCCCGAACCCACCAGATGCGTTCCGCCACAAAATCCGTTGTGAGCGCGCTTGCCGGCATCGCCATCGATCGGGGCGCATTGCGCAGCGTCAACGAACCCGTTCTCCCCCGCCTCTCATACGCCTCTTACGCGAATCCCGACCCTCGCAAGGCCAAAATCACGTTGAGTAATCTCCTCTCGATGAGTTCCGGCCTCGACTGCAACGATCACAGCTCCACCTCACCAGGCCGCGAAACCGTGATCGACGAGGCCCCCGACTGGGTGAAAGCCACGATGGATCTTCCGATGATCCACGATCCCGGCACACAGGGTTTCTATTGTTCCGGCGGCGTTGCCGTGGTCGGACGGATCGTAGAAAATGCCGTCCATCGAAAGCTCCCGGATTTCGCCCAGGCCAATCTCTTCGGGCTTCTCGGCATGAAACGCGCCGATTGGTCCTGGAACTATGACCTGACCAGCGCCGATAAGGAGTTCTCTCAAATCCACCTCCGCCCGCGCGACATGCTGAAACTCGGTATGCTCTTCGCCAACGGCGGCCGCTGGCAGGGCAAGCAGGTGATCTCCTCCGCCTGGGTGAAAACCTCGCTGGCCGAACACAGCCGCGTCGATGACACCGGTTACGGCTATTTCTGGTGGCGCCCCTGGCTCAACGTTCCCACGGCAGCCGGCAACCAGCGCGTCGACATGATCGCCGCCCAGGGTAACGGCGGCCAGAAAATCTACCTGCTCCCGCAGTATGATTTCATCGCGGTATTCACTGCGGGCGATTACAATTCCGATGGCGCGCCGCCAAACAAAATCATGATCCGCACGATCCTGCCCGCCCTGATCGCGGCGCACTCAAAGTAATGTCCGTCTCCATCGTCCGGCTCGGGTCCCCACGGGAAACGAATGAAGGGCTCCGCATCGGCACCGTTCGCCGGCCGCCCCGCGGCGTCAAAAAATCCGATTTCGCCAGACAGAATTACTACGACGTCTGGTATCCCAACCTCTCCCCCAGCGCCGCGCTCGTCAAACAGGCGCTGGCCGCGAAAGACGGCCGGGCCATCGCCGCCTTCCGCCGCAAATTCCGCGCCGAAATGAGCGCCCCGGACCGCGCGCGCGAACTCGACCTCCTCGCCGCTCTGTCACACCACTCGAACTTCTCCGTAGGCTGCTACTGCGAAGACGAAACCCGCTGTCACCGCTACGTCCTCCGCGAACTCCTGAAAGAGCGCGGCGCGAAGCTCGCGTAGTTATCGCCCTTTACGCCGATCAGTCGATTGGAAGCGTTCACCATCACGCCGTGCTCAAATAACCGGCCGATTCCAGTTCGAGGCTGCTTCTGTAACCAGCAGGTGGAAAAGCGCGTAATATGCGGTTGAAACCGCTCGCCGCAGGCTTACTTGTTGGGACTTGCCGGAGTCCGGATTGGCAAGGCTTCGAGCGACGTCCAGCAGTTCTTCCGGGAGCGCCATTATTCAGGCCGCCCACGCGGGAGAATTCAATTGAGCCTGCTCCGATTCGCTGCGATATCGAAAATAGGGGAACACATCCCATTTGTACCGGGGTTCAATTCTCTTCTCGATCTGATCCTCGATACGTCTGGTTGTATCCCGGAGAATGTCCAGCCGGCTGGCCTCATCCGAAAGCACTACAGAAAGAAGACTGCGGGCTCACCGGTAGCATCGTCATCGAAATAATGGCGAATACGGATGACCTGCGGCTTCAGGAGCGTCTCGACTTCCGCCACCTCTGCCGCGAACTCCGCCGGATGTTTATATGCTGCCGGAAGAACCACAACCCGATTATCACACCGAATCCTTCAAAATCTCCCGTGCCGCATTGAACCCCGGCGCACCCATCACTCCCCCGCCCGGATGCGCTCCGGACCCGCATAAATACAGCCCTCGCACCGGTGTCCGGTACCGCGCCCACCCCGCCACCGGCCGCATCACAAACATCTGATCCAGGCTCATCTCCCCGTGAAAAATATTCCCGCCCGAAATCCCAAATCGCCGCTCCAGATCGAGCGGACTCAGCACCTGCCGCTCCCGCACAATCCCGCGCATATTCGGCGCATACTCCGCTATCACTTCCAGTACACGATCCCCATACGGCTCCCGCAATTCATCCCACGTCGCATCCCGCAGCGTATACGGCGCATACTGCAGGAAGATCCCCATGATGTGCCGCCCCGCCGGCGCAAGCGACGCATCGTAAATCGTCGGACACGTCATCTCGAGCAGCGGATTCCGCGACGGTCTCCCATACTTCGCGTCATCCCACGCCCGCTCCACATAATCGATCGACCGACAGATATGCATCGTCGCCCCATGCTGCGGACCCGGCACGCCCGGCAGCGCCGTGAAATCCGGCAAGCCCTCCAGCGCCAGATTCATCTTGAGCGAAGTCCCCTCCACTCGATACCGCCCGATCGCCTCCCGGAATTCCGCATCGAGTTCCCCCGCCTCCACCAGCTTCAGGAACGTCACCTTCGGATCGAGATTTGACGCCACAATCTTCGCCTCAATCTCATCCCCGTTTTCCAGCACCACACCGCACGCGCGGCCGCCGCGCACCAGCACGCGTTGCACCGCGGTATTCGTCCGAATCTCCGCCCCCTGGCTCCGCGCCGACGCCGCAATCGCTTCCGCCACCGCGCCCATCCCGCCCTGCACGAATCCCCATAGCCCGCGCCGTCCACCCACGCCGCCCATGCAGTGATGCATCAGGATGTACGCCGTGCCCGCCGATCGCGGCCCGCCATTCGCCCCGATCACCCCATCGGTCGCGAGCGTCACCTTGATTTCCGGCGATTCGAACCAATCGTCGAGCAGGTCTGCCGCGCTCTGCGTGAATACTTTGACGAGCCCCGTGATCTCGCGCGCGCCCAGCCCGCGAAACTTCCCCAGCAGCTTCAGATATTCGATGAAATCCGCCGCACGCTTCGGCGGCAGCTCCGGCGGCGTCACCAGCAGCAGCGATTCCACCACGCGCGCCAGCCGCTCCAGATGCGCCTCATATTTCGGAAACGCCTCCGCATCGCGCGCCGAGAACTTTGCAATTTCCGCCAGCGTCTTCCGTTCGTCGCCCCAGAAGAACAAATGCCGTCCATCCGGATACACCGAAAAAAACGACGGATCCTTCGGCGTCACACGATACCCGAAGCGCTCGAGCTCCAGCTCTCGCACCACGCGCTCCTGCAGCAGGCTGACCAGATACGCTCCGGTCGAAACGCGATAGCCCGGCCAGATCTCCTCCGTCACCGCGCATCCGCCGGGCATCTCCCGGCGCTCCAGCACGAGCACGCTGCGTCCCGCCCGCGCAAGATACGCGGCCGTCACCAGGCCGTTATGCCCGCCTCCAACAACGATGGCGTCATACCGCCCCGCCATGCTCACCGCTCAAGGCAGAACGCCACCACGGCCAGCGGCGGCAGCGTGATCGTGATGGTGCACGGCCGCCCATGCCGCGCTTTTTCTACCGCCATCACGCCCCCGGCGTTTCCCAGATTGCTCCCGCCGAACATCGCCGCGTCCGAATTCAGAATTTCGCGATAAAATCCCGGTTCCGGCACACCGATCGCGTAACTCTCCCGCGGCACCGGCGTGAAGTTGCACGCCACCACTACGAAATCTTTCCCATCCTTCGCGCGCCGCAGAAATGAGATCGAAGACTGATCCACGTCCGAAAAATCGATCCACTCGAACCCGGTGTATTCCGCATCCACCTGATAGAGCGCCGGCTGCTCACGATAAATCCGGTTCAGCTCCCGCACATACGCCCGCAAACTGTCGTGAATCGGATAACGCAGCAAATCCCACGGCACGCTGCCATTCGCATCCCACTCGTCATACGTCCCGATGTCTGATCCCATGAACAGCAGCTTCTTCCCCGGATGGGTAAACATGTAGCCCAGAAACGCCCGCGCGTTCGCGAACTTCTGCCACTGATCGCCCGGCATCTTCCCGATCAGCGAACGCTTCCCGTAAACCACCTCATCGTGCGAAATCGGCAGCAGAAAATTCTCGCTGAACGCATAGAGCATGCTGAACGTGATGCTGTTGTGGTGATATTTCCGATGCACCGGATCTTCGCTGAAGTAATGCAGCATGTCGTGCATCCACCCCATGTTCCACTTCATCGTGAACCCAAGGCCGCCCGCATACACCGGCCTCGAAACGCCAGGAAACGCGGTCGATTCCTCCGCCACGGTAAACGCCCCGGGCACGGTATGCGCCACTTCATTGAACCGCCGCAGGAAATCGATCGCCTCCAGATTCTCGCGTCCGCCGAATGCATTCGGCATCCACTCTCCCTCTTTGCGCGAATAATCCAGATACAGCATCGAGGCCACCGCATCCACTCGCAGCCCGTCGATGTGATACCGCTTCAGCCAGAACAACGCGTTCGACACCAGAAACTCGCGCACTTCATTGCGTCCGTAATTGAAAATCAGCGTTCCCCAGTCGCGGTGCTCCCCCTGCCGCGGATCGGCATGCTCGTAAAGCGCGGTGCCGTCGAAATACGCGAGCCCATGCGCATCTTTCGGAAAATGCGCCGGCACCCAGTCCATAATCACGCCAATGCCCGCCTGATGGCACGCGTCCACGAAGTACATGAAATCCGCCGGCGGCCCGAATCGCGCGGTGGGCGCGAAATAGCCGGTCACCTGATAGCCCCACGAACCGGAAAACGGATGCTCCTGCACCGGCATCAGCTCCACATGCGTATACCCCATCTCCTTCACGTAAGGAACCAGCTGCTCGGCCAGTTCGCGATACGTCAGCGGCTGCCCGTCCTCATCGCGCTTCCACGATTCCAGATGCACTTCATACACCGTCACCGGCGAATGCAGCCAGTTCTGATACCCCCGCCCTTCCATCCACTCGGCGTCGCCCCACTGGTGCTCATCCAGATCGCACACAATCGAAGCCGACTTCGGCGGCTTCTCGGTCCCGAATCCAAACGGATCGGACTTGAGCTGCTGATATCCCTGATGCCGCGACCGCACCAGATACTTATACGTATCCCCCACCTTCGCGCCCGGCAGAAAAATCTCCCACACGCCGGCGTCGCGCAGCCGCATCGGATGCCGCCGCGTATCCCAGAAATTGAAATCGCCCGCGACCGTCACCACCTCCGCGTTGGGCGCCCACACCGCGAAATGCACGCCCTCCACGCCGTCCATCGTCATCGGATGCGCGCCCAGCGTGTTCCACGCTTCGTAGAGCTTGCCTTCCGAATGCAGATGCAGATCGAACCCCGTGATCACTGTCCCGAAGCGATAAGGGTCCTCCATTTCGCTCGCGACGCCGTGCCAGTCGCGCAGTGCCAGCCGGTAGCGGCGCTGCCCGCCCGGAATCGTCGCCGCGAACACGCCCTCCTTGTGCACCCGCTCGAGCGGAAATCGCTGGCCGTCCTCCAGCACGACCTCGGCTGTCTCCGCCTGGGGCAGGAACGCGCGGACCATCCACGCATCGCGCGACATCACCTTGTGCGGACCCAATACCGCGAACGGGTCCGAACAATACCCTCCCGCCACCGCGTCGATGGTTCCAGGAGCGCCAGCCACTTTCTTTTTCAGCTCATCCATGGGAACTTTTATTCTATGGGTTTCGCCGAGCTACATCTGCACCTCGAAGGCACCGTCGACCGGGACACCGTCCGCATGCTCGACCCGCTGGCCGATCGAGATGAAATCGACAGCGTCTGGGCCTTCACCGATTTCGCCGGCTTTCTCGAATGCTTCAAGTACGTCGCACGCCGCCTCCGCGGCCCCGCCGACTATGCGCTCGTCACGCGCCGCATGATGCAGGCGCTTCACCGCCAGAGCATCACCTATGCCGAAGTCACCCTCGGGGCGGGCGTCGTACAGTGGCTCGGCTACGATTTCGACAGCGTCTGGCGCGAGATACGCGCGACCCAGAAAGACGCGTTCCGGCAATGGCCCGTCGAAATCTGGTGGAATCTCGATGCCATCCGCCAGCTCGGCCCGGACCATGTCATGGAGATCGCCAGACTCACCGCGCGTTACGTCGGCGACGGCGTCGTCTCATTCGGCATCGGCGGCGACGAACAGCGCGGCCCCGCCCACGAATTCCGCAAAGCGTATCAATACGCGAAAGACGCGGGACTCCACCTCACCGCCCACGCCGGCGAAACCGACGGCCCCGAATCCGTCAGCAACGCCCTCGATATCGGCGCCGAGCGCATCGGTCACGGCATACGAGCCGTCGAAGATCCCGACCTCTGCCGCCGCCTGCGCGACGAGCGCATTCCGCTCGAAGTCTGCATCACCAGCAACGTCCGAACCGGCGCCGTGCCATCGCTGGAAGCCCACCCGATCAAACGCCTCGTCGACGCCGGCGTCATTATCACTCTGAACACAGACGACCCGGGCATGTTCGGCTCCAGCCTCGCCGCCGAATTCGAAATCGCAAGAAACGTCTTCGGCCTGACGGATAGTGAACTGGCCATCATCCGCCAGAACGCCTTCGACTATCGCTTCAGGAAAGAGGATCTGCCCTCTTAATCAAATTACCAGGCCCTGCCGGGGATTGCCCTTTTAATCAGGTGACCAGGCTCTGCCTGGGATCTCCCCTCTCAATCAAGTGAGCAGGTCTGCCCGGGATCTGCCCTCTCAATCAAGTGAGCAGGTCTGCCTGGGATCTGCCCTCTCAATCAAGTGAGCAGGCTCTGCCTGGGATCTCCCCACTCAATCAAGTGAGCAGGTCTGCCGGGATCTGCCCTCTCAATCAAGTGAGCAGGTCTGCCGGGGAGCTGCCCTCTCAATCAACTGAGCAGGTCTGCCTGGGATTTGCCCTCTCAATCAAGTGACCAGGCTCTGCCTGGGGATCTGCCCTCTCAACCAAGTGAGCAGGTCTGCCATGTGGGGCAGGTTGGCAACCTGCCGGCCGATTGTCAATCGGCCTCGCAGGATTCGTGAGAATATTTCCGGTAATTCGCCACTACGAGGTTGTGAAAACTTCGTCGTCTTCCGCACGTTGCCCCTATGAATAAGCCGACCTTCTTAACCTGGCGTCTTCATGGCACTCTTCCGGCGAATCGCGTGTTTCCGCCGGAATTGACCTCGGGCGCCGCCTTTGTCGCTCTGGATCGTTTACTGGATTCCGAGTCGGCCGGTCCGCGTTATCTTCGCCGGCCGGAGATCGCCAACCTCGTGGCGGAGGCGATTTGTTATCGGGATCGGGAGGGGTGCGATTATCTGCTGCACGCATGGGTGGTTATGCCGAATCACGTTCACATGCTTGTGACTCCTCTCGTGCCGCTTCCTGCGTTGATGCAGTCACTCAAGAGATTCACGGCCAGAGAAGCGAACCGTTGCTGCATCGAACGGGCCAGACATTCTGGCAGGATGAGAGCTATGACCATCTGGTCCGCGACCGAGCGGAATTCGCGCGGATTGTGTCGTATATCGAAATGAATCCGGTCAGGGCTGGGCTGGTAGCGAGTGCTGAGGAATTTCGATGGTCGAGTGCGAGGCCGATAGCCAATCGGCCGGCAGGTTGCCAACCTGCCCCACCCGGCACAGTTTGATCGAATTGGTATACGCGGCGATGGACGGAACAGCTTCTGTCCTGATCTCTACTCCTCAATTCCCCGCGCCGCAATCTGCGCAATATCCAGCAGCTTCGGCGGATTCTCCGACACCACCTTCAGCGCATCCCGGAACATCGACGCGCAGAACGGGCATGCCGCCGCCACCGTCTCCGCCCCCGTCTCCACCAGCTCCTTCGCCCGCGTCACATTGACGCGCTCGCCCTTCTCCTCACCCAGAAACATCTGCCCGCCGCCCGCCCCGCAGCAAAACGACTTATTCCGATGCCGTGGCGCTTCCACCACATCCACCGACCGCTCCAGCACCTCGCGCGGCTCATCGTACACCCCGCGGTACCGGCCCAGATAGCACGGATCGTGATACACCACCTTCTCGCGCCCCCCACCCGAAGGCAGCCGTGCAGCATGCCGCGCCAGCAGTTCCGAATGATGCTCGATCTCGACCGTCCGCCCCGCCTCCGCCCAATCCGTCCCCATCGTCCGCACGCAATGCGGACAGATGCTCAGGAATTTCAGCGGCTTCTCCTTCGCCGTGCTGTCAATCGTCTGCAGATTCTCCTCCGCGAGCGTCGTGAACAGCAGATCGTTCCCCAGCCGCCGCGCCGGATCTCCGTTGCACTTCTCCTTGCGCAGTACTCCAAACGTAATCCCCAGATGCCGCAGCACTTTCACCAGCGCCATCACGGTCTCACGCCCCGCTGGATCGTAGGCGCCCATGCATCCCAGCCACAGGCAATACTCCTGCGACCCGTCATAAAGCGGCAACCCCGCCTTCTCAATGAACTTCGCCCGCTCGCCGGATTGCATCCCGAGCGAATTGCCGTTGCGCTCCATCGTGAGAAACAGCTTGGTGCCGTAGGAATCCTCCCACGTCCCCGTATTCACCGCCCCGCGCCGCAGCCCGATCATCACCGGCAGATGCTGAATCCCCACCGGACACGATTCCTCGCACCCGCCGCAGGTCGTACATTCAAACACCGCTTCTTCGGAAATATGCGGCCCGAGCAGCGGCTTTTCCGATGCCGTCCCGTCCTCCCGCAGATACGACCGCAGCCCCAGAATTACTTCCTTCGGATTCAAAACCTTCCCGGTGTTGTACGCCGGGCAGTTCTCCGTACACCGGCCGCACTCCACGCACGAGAAAGCCTGCAGCGCGTCCAGATGCGTCACATCCTTCCCGTTCACGAGACCAAAATCCTCATCGCCCGCCAGCTTCGGAATATCGCTGAATTTCTCCCGCTTCTCAAAAACCGTCAGCGGACTCAGCACCAGATGCAGATGTTTCGTGTGCGGAATCAGCGGCAGAAAGCCCAGCAGTGCCAGCGTATGCGCCCACCAGAAAACGCGCCAGCCGGTGGAACCTTCAGCCGTCGCGAAGCCCCCCAGATACGTCACCATCAGGATGAAAATCAACGCCGCGATCACACCCGATTCCGGCGCCAGTTTCCCCAGCCATATCGGACACAGCACATATCGCCGGAACGCAAGGTACGCGATCCCGATGGCGACCCCCACCGCGAAAATCGACGCCAGTCCGAAATAAAACATCCCGAACACGCCGTCGCGCGCCATCAGCGGCACACCGAAGCCCGAGGCAATGTGATTGATCGTGATCAGCGCAAACGCGCAGAATCCCCAGAACACCAGCGCATGCGCGGCGCCCGCCACCGGACGGTCCTTAATGACCTTGCCCTGCAGCAGCACCTCCCACACAAACCGCTGGACTCGAAGAGCAACGCTCCCCAGCCCGGCATTCGCCTCTGGCTTCGCCGCGCGGATGATGCGCACAACCGGCCCGAACCGGAGCCAGAACCCGGCCACAGATGCCGCAATCAGGATCGCCAGCGCGATCTTTTCAGGAATAGACAACATGAGAAGAGAAAAAGGCGCTAATCCTTAGAGTAACTTCCACCCCGGCGCGCCGTTCCGGTATCGGTGATGCCTGCAGGCTCTCCCCTACTGCGCGGCAATCGCCAGAAAAACGTTTCCCTGCGTCTGAAACCCGCTCACAGTGGCCTGTACCGCCGCATCGCCCGCCGCTCCAACCGGAATCACCACATTCAGTTGGTATAACCCCGCCGAAACGATGCCGGCCCACTGCACCTGGGCGTTCACCCCTCCAATCGTCACCTGCGCGGGTCGGCTGAGCGGTACAGCCTGCGTCACAACATCCGCGGTGGGCGTTGCCGGATTCGTCGCCCCAAACCCGGTGCCGTAGATCTCGATCGTCTCCCCTGGAAACGCCGGATGCGACCCGGGCCCAGGCGGCCCGGCGAGCGTGCCATCCAGATGAACCGCCGCCGCGTAAGTCACCCCGCCGGATGGATACGTGAAGAAGGCCGGCGATAACATCTGCTTCAGAACGCTTGCCGAATAACTCGCGTCCTGCGGCGTGGTCACCTGCACCGTAACATTCCCAACCGTGGCGTCATCCGGAGCAATCGCATTGATCTGCCCAGGACTCACGTACTCGATAAATGCGGGCTGCCCGTTCACCGTGACGGATACGCCATCGAGCTTCTGCGGAAGCGTGTTGCCCGAAAAATCGGACGCAATCCACGGCTGCACCGAGGTCCCGAATCCGGTCCCCACAATGGAAACAAATCCAGCGGACGCAATCGCCGTCTGAAAACTCGCCGCGTTCACCACCGAACTCACTCGTGATGAAGCGGCATTCACCGGCTCCTGGCGCTGCAGAAGAATTCCGTCGAATGCCCCGAGCGTCACCTGGGATGCCGGTGAGCCGTCGTTATACAGCGCCGACGAGGCGAGATAAACCGCGTCCGCAATCAGCGACCCGGATCCCGCGTTGTGAACGCGCAGCATCGGAGCGTCCGCCGCCTTCAGGTTCAGCGTCGCAACAGGGTGCCAGGCATCTCCCAGACCCGCCGTTGTCTGGTCGATGGTCGCCGTCGCCACCACACTTCCGCCTGCCACAACTTCGTACACCGCGCTCTTTGTCCAGTTCGCCGCGCCCGGCGCTGCCGGCAGCCACACCTGAATCGAATACTGCCCGTCCGCCGGGATGTTGAGATTCCACTGCGCCTGCCCGCTGCCGGAATCCAGTTGATGACAACTCCCCTGCCAGCAGTGATAAAAGGGGCCGTTGAAATTCTGCGGCTCCTCCGGCAGATTCTTCGCAGGAGGGCCCCATGAACCGGTGTTGTAAAGAACCGTATTCCACGAACCCGTGGCGCTGAAATCCGGACCGGCATCGTCAACAATGTATTGGTAAAGGGGCGCCTGTGTGCCCGTGAATCGCTGGAACCCGGGCTCCAGCGAAACGGTTTGCGGCACGGCTGAACCATTCAGAAGCACAATGCCATTGGTGAAATCGCGGCGATAAACGGCGGCGGCTTGCCGGGAAAGCTCCACGTCATCCAGCCACACATCCCCCGTCACATCGCCCAGCCAGAACTCCAGTCGTCCATCGTCCGCCGTCACCGCCGCAAGGAACGAAACCGTATAAAGGTTCCAGCTCGTGCCGATCGAAATCTCCGCGAACAGCCCGTAATTGCCGGAATTAGCAGCCTGACCCTCGGACATCACCGTGATGGTTCGCGGCGAATCCGCGCGAGCCCAGAATTGAACCCGGTAATCTCCGCCCGAGGCCAGGGAAATGTGCGCCTGCTCCAGTTCGATATGCCAGTTAACCGTTGCCGCGGTCTGAATCGCGATATGAGCCGCCGCAAGTCCATCGGCAGCCACGGTACTATCCACCGTCGCAGTTCCCCGCCCGCTGCCGTCGTGAGTGACGTTGAGCCGCCATCCGTTGAGCCCGCTCTCGAAGCCGGAGTTCGTCAAAAGATTGGCCCCCGGCGCGGCTCCGGTCTGGACCGGTGGGCCCGTGGGCGTCCCCAACGGGAAATCGTATTCGTCGTACCACCATGTCACCTTCGGCGATTCGTCACCGAAATCGAATCCGAAGAATCCGTCGCCCATCAGCGCCAGGGCCAGTCCGAACCGCATATTCGGATAGAAGCTCTGGGCAAAAGCTACAGTCGAAGGCAGCAGCGCCTCGAGCGGGTAGTAGCCGTATCCATACGAAAGCTGATTCGGCGGGCACGCCTGAATCAGCGGCATTGCCGGCATCACGGCCTCCGAATTCCACGCCTGATAGAGATCCCACAATCCGCTGAACGGCGCCTGACCCTCCCGTACGCTCTGAGTCTGGTATTCGAGGCTCGTACCGTTGAACGCTGCGAGCGATTTCGTCTGCGGCGGGGATTCCAGCACGTGTCCGGAAACGTAGGCGCCCGGCGCCAGCGCCCGGAAGGCGCGGACGATGGCGTACTCCCCGGCGCTCCATGCCGCATTCAGGACCAGCGGATCGTCCGCGGCGCCGTCACCGTCCGCATCGAGCTGCACGGAATTTCCGTAGCAATCGGTGAACGGCTGCGAAATGCTTGTGCTGAAGCTGTCGAAGAAAATTCCGTCGGAAACGAAATTCGTCTGCGCCAGTGTCTGATAGGCATACTGTGCCAGAAATTGCGCCACCTCAGGCCTCGTCACGTTGAGAACGTAGCGCGGCGGTCCGCACCAGTCCGCGATCTTGTTTCCGTGAACGTCTCTCAGGAAGTAGCTGTCGGGCGGTGAACCCTCGCCGCCGCTATCCGTCACATTCACCGCGGGAATATTCAGAAAAGCAGGATCTGTGGCGCGCAGCGCCAGGATGTTTGCAGCGCTGATCTCGTCGGCGCCCAGCGTGAGTTGCGTCTTCTTCGCCTCATCGGGCGCATTGCTCAAAACGTAGTCTCCGATCCAGATATTCCCGATTCGCGGATAGCTGCCGCCCGGCGTCCCTACAGCCCGGTATGTCACCGATTGCAGGAAGTCGCTGTTCGATTCGCATCGCACATACACGCGATTGATCGTGAGTGGATCCGCGGAGAGCGCCTGAACGATCCCCTGATGCGAAGTGCCGGGCGGCCCTGTATCCAGCGCGAGCATGGAGGAGTAATCGGCGGCCGCCCCGGTCGAATAGCGGCAGGTTGTGGCGTCCAGCGTCTGGAACGTGATCGTCACGCTGGTGCTGCCCGCGGTGAGCAGTCCGCTCGGCGGCGCGAAGTTGGTGATGGGGATCCCGGGGTAGTTGTACGTTGCTGTCCCGCAGCCGCTCACCGAATAATCCAGCTCCCCGGGAGAAACCCCGGCCAGCGAAACCAGTACTTCATCGTCTGCGAACGGAGTGGAACGCCCCGCATCGAATGCAACCGCCGCGTCCGAAAGCGCTGTGTTCGAAATCCG
>DASZVV010000407.1:0-2344 GCA_035546955.1 Bryobacteraceae bacterium | reverse complement strand
CCTGATCGCTTTCGTCCTCTCCTGGCTTCGCACTATGCGAAAGATCGCCGAGGAGCCGGATATTCTTCCCGGCACGCGCGGAGGCGTCTGGCTCCCGCCGTTCGGAAGCCGTCCCCAGTCCGCACTCGTGCAGTTCACGATCCGCACGCTCGCCCGCAGCCGGCAGCACCGCATGAATCTGGCGTTCTATCTCGGCGTTGGTTTTGCAATGGCCGTGGTCATCAAAGCGCCGATGCCTTCCATCCTGCTGCTCCTGTGCCTCGCGGTCGTCGGTACGCGGCTGGCGTTTTCGCGTCCGCTCGATTTGCGCGCGAACTGGCTTTTCAGAATATTGCCGGTCAGCGGCGCCGCGACCGCCCGCACCACCGCCCGCCGCGCCTTGCTCGCCCTCACCCTGCTCCCGGCTGTCATCGGCGGAGCCGTCTGGTTCCTCCGCGGCTGGTCTGTCGCGGACGCGGCGAAACATCTCTTCCTCGTCGCGCTGTTCGGTATGCTGCTGATCGAAGCCTGGCTGATCACCTTCCGCAAGATCCCGTTCGCCTGTTCCTATCTCCCCGGCAAGTCGAGATTCCACCTCATCTTCGCTGGCACGATACAACTCCTCCCGCTCGCGCTGATGCAGCTTGTGGAATGGGAACAGCAGATCGCATCGGCCTGGCTGACCTACATCGCCACCGCGGCGGCCCTGACGGCGGCAATCCTCTACGCCCGAAAGATACCCTCAGCCTCCGAAGAAATCGTGTACGAAGATTTCGCGAGCGACGATCTCATTGAGCTGAAGCTTCAGTCATAGAGTGTCGTGGCGCTCAATTTCCGTGAGATAATTCTGTCCGAATCTGAATTGCATTCCAATTCGTAGCTGAACCCGAAAATGTCCTCATTTATCCGCACCATTTCACTTCTCACCCTCGCCGCGTGCACTCTCCCCGCGCAGGAACCCGTCACCATTGACGCTCTCGTCGCCGCGAAGAACACCCTCGTCAACGGCCTCGCCCCGAAGGACTTCAAACTTTCCGAGGACGGCAAAGAGCAGCCCGTCACTTCTGTCACTGCCCTCGGCCGCGTGCCGCACGCCGTCGTCCTGCTCTTCGATAACACCACCGTCAGCGCCGCCATGCAGGGCAATTTCCGCGGCTGGGTCGCCCAATTCCTCGATGCTTCCACTCGCCCTGATATCTACTTCGAAGTTGCGGCATACCGCAGCGGGGCCGGCATCGATATTCTGCAGCCCTTCACCAGCGATGTCGCCGCCCTCAAGACCGCTCTGAACGGAACCGCCACCAGCACCCGCCTCGGCAGCATCACCACCGGCGCCACAGCCGGCGCCATCATGACCGGCTCGAACGCACTCGGCGATTCCCAGGCCGGAGGCGACGCGCTACTGCAAAGCCAGGCCATGGCCGAATCTCTCCAGGGTCTCTCCAATTCCCTCCGGTCGATTCGTGGCCGCAAAGTCGTCATTTTCTTCACGGGCGGACAGCAGTTCTCGCAGGACGCCACCGCCGAGGTGGATGCCGCGCTCGAAGCAGCCAACCACGCCGATGTCGCGCTCTACACCATCTCCAACAACACGGCCTACGGCAGCACGATGTCCGGCGGCACCGGCGCCGAATCCATCCGCCCCACGCAGTATCTGCCGGAGGCGCTCGGCCAGATTCTTCAGCTTCAGGATCACTACTACGCCCTCACTTTCGCTTCAGCCCCCGGAGCCGCGGGCGCCTGCCACTCGCTCAAGATCAAGGTCGATACCGCCGATGCCGATGTCTACGCGCGCAAATCCTTCTGCGCCGGCAGCGCTCCTCCCAAACAACTGGAAGCCGCGCTCGCCGCAACGGCGAACGGCAATCTCAATCTCTCGATGCAGGCCCCGTGGTTCTGGAGCCAGGGCGCGGATCGCGCCCACGTTGATGTCGTCCTCGACGCTCCTACCGCCGGCGTCAAGGTGCAGAAGCAGAAAGGCAAGGTACACGGCGAGCTCGCAGTTGAAGGCGCCGCGTACGCCGCCGATGGGTCCGTTGCCTCCCGCTTCAGCGAAACTCTGAACCTCGAATTTCCGGATCAGAAAAAGGCTGACGCTTTCTTCAAGCTGCCTTTCCATTACGAGAATCAGCTCTCGCTCGCGCCCGGCAAGTACACCGTCAAAGCCGCCATCAGCCCGTCGGATGGAGTTTTTGGAAAGACCTCAACTGAAATCACGGTCGAACCGCGTGATCCCGCGAAGCTCGCCATGGGCGCGCTCGCCCTGAGCCGTCAGTTGGCCAACGCGCCTGCCGGTGCCGGTCTGCCCGCCGACATGGTCGAAGGCGGCTCGCCGCTGCTCGCCGCCGGACACGAGATCGTCCCC
>DASZVV010000406.1:0-20062 GCA_035546955.1 Bryobacteraceae bacterium | reverse complement strand
CCTCTGGATCAGGCATTAATCGGCGTTCACTGGAAACCTCGTTGATTTCACTCTCAATATTCGAAAGCAGATCGAGGCCCACTGAGCCGGAAAGAAAAAATACTCTTTGCTTCGATTTTTGGAGGGTAATCTTCGAATGAGCGCTGTACTCGGGTTCGAATCGGATCTCCATCTCCTCACGCTTCGTGGATTGCAGCAGGGGTACTCGTGCTTGTATCCAATGAAAGAGATCTTGAGCGCTCCCAAAGCTCCAGGAATCTTGAAGTACCAGAAACATGTCATCGACATAGCGTCCGTAATAGATAGGCGCTAACCCGGCCATAAAAGCCTGATCCAACTGGTGCAACAACACATTGGCGGCTAGCCTTGCGGCAGCGAGTCCGATAGGCAATCCGCCCGGGACGTCGTCTCTCAATTCGCATCCGTAGGTTTTCAGTAATTCGGTTGTGCGATTCGCCCAGTTAGACATCGAATCCGCGAACGTGCGAGTGAAAGAAGTGGCCCATGGGGAAAGATTAACGCCGAGAGCCGCTTGAAAGTGTGGGGCCGCAATAAAATTCGGATCGATGCGATGGTAATAGTTGCTTAGGTCAAGTGAGATGGCAATTATCGCGCGGCCCGCCTTCAACTCCGCCCGCATCGTTCCCAATCCACGGTTCCGCCAGGTCTTGTATGGGGTAAAGTACGGCTCGAAAATCCCCAGCGCCTCCCGGTGGTATCGCCCCGCTACACGTGTGTCTTGGTTATCGACCATTCGATATCTTCGGAGACGCGATCCATACACGTGAGGTCCGAGTCGAGCATCGAACCTGTGACCCACCAGATTGATCCACAATGCAGATAGGACGTGCATCTCCACCGGAAAATCGCCAACAAGTCGAAACTCGGGGTGTAAGGTGGTGTCCCGGGTCAAACGTTCAAAGAATTTTGTTGGATCTGAAAAAAAGTCATGCAAGCCCTTACGATTATTGCGGTTTGGCGTTTTATTGAGCTTTTTGGCGACAACTGCCACCTCTCCCAGGTTTTCTGCGAATAAGGCGTCAACGTCGCCAGCCTTTATGCGATCGCAAAGCCGATTAAGATTCGAAAACAATTCTGCCTCATATGCGGTAAAACGGTCAGCTGCAAGGACCGTGTGTTCATAGAAGCAATCAGTCTTCGCCTTTCGGAAAGCGTAGAATAAATCTTCACGCGTGATATCCTCCCAACCGGCGGGATCATCGATTTCGGAGTTATCTGGCACTAGCGATCTCATTCCTGCTGGAAATGTGGAGAAGCGGCTCCTGCTTTGTTATTCGAGGTAAAGATTATCATGCAACAAATGGCGAGCAAAGAGATGTAAGCCAACCTCTAATTCGCGGCCTCACGCGGCTAAAGAACCGAGAGTCCTTCGTTTCACCCCGCCGCCGTCCTCCACTCCTCCCCAGGCATGATCCGCTTCATGAACTCATCAAACAACGGCACAGTGAAAGCCGTATCCCCATGGGTCGGACTCCAAATCATTCCCTTCGCAATCAAGCCTGCGCGCGTCGGTCCCAATGAGGTGACTCCGCGCTTCAACTGAACAGCAATATCCCCGGATCGATGCGGTCCCGGTCCAAGCTCCGCCATCGCCCGCAGATACTTCTTCTCCGTCGGCGTGAGCCGATCGAACCGCACCCGAAAGAAACTCTCGTCCAGCGCGGCAACTGCCTCATCCGAAGCTTTGACCACATCTTCACGCCGGATCGGACTGGCCAGCGCGACATCCCAGGTGTGCTTCCCCCACTCCTGAAGAAAATACGGATAGCACTGGGTCTTCTCTACAATCAGATCCGTCGCGTCTTTGTCGATCGAAACGCCCTCGTCCTTCGCCGGCAGCTCAATAGCTTCCCTCGCGTACTCCGGGCTCAATGGACCGATTTCGGGAAAATCAAAAAGGCGCTCAGCGTATGATTTCGCCTGCCCCATTCGGGCGCGCAACTGAGGCAAGCCAGCGCCCACTACAGTGACCGGCAGTTGATCCTGTGAGCATCGGTGAATGGCCGAAACGAGGGCGGCCATTTCAGGTTCTTCCACATACTGCAATTCATCGATGAACAACACAACCGCGGTATCCGCCGCTCTCGCGGCCGCCCCGACCTGCTCCAGGAGCGTTCCAAGGTCAATCTCCAGATCTCCGTTATCCGCCAACCCCGGCTCAGGCTCATAGTCCAGACCGACCTCAATGTCGTGAAACTTCACCTTCAGCTTGCGTGCAAAGCCAGCGAGAGCTTTCAAACCACGGACGGCAAACTCTTTCGCGGATTCCCTCTTGCTCAGCTGCAGCAGCGCCAGTCGAAGCGCCGGTGCCAGTAAGGCCGGAAGAGAACGCCCCTCTGGCGCCTCAATCCGGACCGTCTGGATTCCGTCGCTGTCCGCGTCCCGGCGCATCTGGTCGAGCAGAACGGTCTTGCCCACCCCCCGCAGCCCAACCATCAACATACTCTTTGAAGGCCGGCCAAGACGCAGCCGCTCAAGCCGAATCCCGAGATCCTTGCGGATGTCGCTTCGGCCCGCCAATTCAGGAGGCGGACTGCCCGCTCCCGGAGCATACGGATTGCGTATCGGATCCATTTATAGGGAGTTTAGCAAAATTATGTCGCCAGCATAATTTAGCTAATTTCCCTATACTTCACCTCACCACTCGTACCTGAAATGCTGAGTACGAGAAAATTTAGCATTTTTCGCATTGATTTTAAAAGACATAGTACCTATCCGTCACCAGCCGCCTCATACAGTTGTGATATCACCAGATCGTGGAGAACTCGGTCAAACCGCCCCGTCCCGGAGAGGAACACGCTCCCCGTCCCCCAAAATTGGCTTCGTTTTTTCGAATCCACCCACAAGCACCCGAACCCACGCCAAACCAACCCCCAACCCACTCATTCCAAACCCCTTCCCTTAAAAATTGGGTTCGTTTATTCGAATGACCCTGCGCACCTCACCCCGCTACAATGAAAGTTCCCATGATCCGTGTCCGCTTCGCCCCGTCGCCGACAGGCTACCTGCACATCGGCAGCGCCCGAACTTTCATCTTTAACTGGCTCTACGCCCGCCGCAACGGCGGCACCATGATCCTCCGCATCGATGACACCGATCTCGAGCGCAACACCGAAGCCTCCCTCAACTCCATCTTCGAAGGCCTCCGCTGGCTCGGCCTCGACTGGGACGAACAGTACCGCCAGTCCGAACGCCTCGCCCTCCACAAGCAACTCGCCGAAGATATCCTCGCCAAAAACCTCGCCTATCGCGACTTCACCCCGCCCAACGCCGGTGGTGCCGAAAAGGATGACGCCCAGCACGCCGCCGGTGCCTGGCGCTCCAATCCCGGCCAGCGCGAAATGTCCCGCGAGGAAAGCGACCGCCGCGCCGCCGCGGGCGAAAAATTCGTCGTCCGCTTCCGCGTCCCCCGCGATACCCCCGAAGACGTCCGCTTTCACGACGCCGTCTACGGCGATCAATCCAAATCCACGGAAGACATCGAAGACTTCGCCCTCCTCCGCAGCGACGGCACCCCCACCTATCACCTCGCCTCGTGCGCCGATGACGTCAATCTCCGCATCAGCCACATCGTCCGCGGGCAGGACCACCTCACCAACACCTTCAAACACATCCTCATCTTCCGCGCCGCCGGCATCGAGCCGCCGCAGTTCGCGCATCTTCCCCTGCTCGTCGCGCCCAACGGCGCCAAGCTCTCGAAGCGCATCCACGGGCCCGTCGTCTCCGTCACCACCTATCGCGACGCTGGCTTCCTCCCGCACGCCTTCATGAATTTCCTCTGCCTCCTCGGCTGGTCGCCCAAGAACGATCGCGAGGTCATGTCGCGTCAGGAGCTCATCGATCTCTTCGGCTTCGAAGGAGTCAATCGCAGCAACGCCGTCGTCAACTTCACCGAAGAAGAGCCCTTCGATCCCAAAGCGGTCTGGCTCAACGCCGAAACCATCCGCACCATGCCGGTGCCCGATCTCGCGGCCGCGCTGATGCCATTCGTTCCCGTTGATGAATCGAAAATGCTCCAGATCACCCCGCTCATTCAGGAACGCATCCGCCTCCTGAAAGATGTGCAGGAGGTTGCCGACTTTTTCTTCGCCGAACCAAAGCCCTACGATCCCGCCGAACTCATTCCGAAAAAAGGCGACGCCGCCCTCGCCGCGCGCGTGCTCGAAAAAGCGCTCGAAGTTCTCCCGCACGCCGAATTCACGCACGATGGACTCGAATCCGCCCTCCGCGGCGCCTCCACCGATCTCGGCATCAAAGCCGGACAAATGTTCGAACCCGTCCGCGTCGCCGTCTGCGGACGCAAAACCGCGCCCCCGCTCTTCGGCACGCTCGAAGTCCTCGGACGCGACGCCTGCCTCCGCCGCATCGAGCGCGCGCTGGCAAATCTCGGCTCTGCGTCCAGCGCCCCTCTAAAATAAGAAGATGACACCGACCGACGCCAATCCGGCCGTTGCCGCCGCGCCCTCCAATTTCGTTCGCGATATCGTCATTCACGATCTCGAAACGAATAAATACGGGGGCCGCGTGCACACGCGCTTTCCGCCGGAGCCGAACGGTTATCTCCACATCGGCCACGCGAAATCCATTTGCCTGAATTTCGGACTCGCCGCGGAGTTCGGCGGCAAGACCAACCTCCGCTTTGACGATACGAATCCCGAAAAAGAAGAGCAGGAATACGTCGATTCCATCATCGACAACGTTCACTGGCTCGGCTTCCAGGAAAACGCGATCTTCTACGCGTCGGATTACTTCCAGCAACTCTATGACTGGGCCGTGAAGATGATCAAAGAAGGCCACGCTTTCGTCGATGATCTCACCGCCGAGGAAGTCCGCCAGCATCGCGGCACGCTCACCGAACCGGGCAAAAACAGCCCGTATCGCGACCGCTCCGTCGAGGAAAATCTCGATCTCTTCGAGCGCATGAAGAACGGCGAATTTCCCGATGGTTCCCGCACGCTGCGCGCAAAGATCGACATGGCGTCGAAGAATCTCAATATGCGCGATCCCGTGATGTACCGCATCCTCAACGCGGAACATCACCGTACCGGAAACAAGTGGTGCATCTACCCGATGTATGACTTCGCGCATGGCCAGTCTGATTCCATCGAAGGCATCACGCACTCCATCTGCACGCTCGAATTCGAAGACCACCGGCCGCTCTATGACTGGTATATCGATGAGCTCGGAATCTATCACCCGCAGCAGGTCGAGTTCGACCGCCTCAACCTCACCTATACGTTGCTGAGCAAACGCAAGCTCCTGCAGCTCGTGCGCGATGGCCACGTCCGCGGCTGGGATGATCCCCGCATGCCCACCATTTCGGGCATTCGCCGCCGCGGTTACACGCCCGAAGCGATTCGCAATTTCTGCCGCGCCATCGGCGTCTCGAAAACCAACGGCATCATCGAGCTCAACCTGCTCGAACATTATGTCCGCGAAGACCTGAACAAGCGCGCGCCGCGTCTGATGGCCGTCCTGCGGCCTCTGCGCGTCGTGATCACGAACTATCCTGAAGGCCAGGTCGAAGAGCTGGATGCGGTCAACAATCCGGAAGACCCGTCCGCGGGCACCCGGAAAGTCCCGTTCTCGCGCGTCCTCTATATCGAGCAGGACGATTTCAAAGAAGATCCGCCAAAGCAGTTCTTCCGCCTCTCGCCCGGCAAAGAAGTCCGTCTGCGCTGGGGGTACTTCATCACCTGCAATGAGGTCGTGAAGAACGAAAAAGGCGAAATCGTCGAGCTCCGCTGCACCTATGACCCGGCCACGAAGGGCGGCAACTCGCCCGATGGCCGCAAAGTGAAAGCGACCATCCACTGGGTCTCGGCCGCGCATGCGATCGATGGCGAAGTCCGGCTCTATGAAACTCTGTTCGATCGTGAAAATCCGAACGCCGTCGAAGATTTCCTGACCGCCATCAATCCGAAGTCGCTCGAAGTCCTCACCGGCTGCAAGCTGGAGCCCGCGCTCGGTAACGTTGAGAAGCAGTTCCGCTGCCAGTTCGAACGCCTCGGCTACTTCTGCGCCGATGACGACACAGCGCCCGGCAAGCCGGTCTTCAACCGGACCGTGGCGCTGCGCGATACTTACGCGAAGATCGAGAAACGCGCGAAATGAACATACTCGGAATTGGTGGAGTCCTCGGAGACGCGGCCGCAGCGGTCATCCGGGACGGCGAAATTGCGGCTGCGATTGAAGAAGCGAAGCTGAGGCGGCGTCCCGATCCCGGCCGTCTCCCGGATGCCGCTATCGCGGCCTGCCTTTCCATCGCAAAGCTGAAGCCGTCCGACATTGATCACGTCGCGCTTGCCCGCCCGTTGCCGCCGGGATCGGCGCTTCCAGCGGGGCTTCGCATTTTCACAAAAGCTAAGGTCGATACGGTCGATCATCACGCCGCGCACGCCGCCGCCGCGTTCTACGTCTCGCCGTTCGAAGAAGCCACCGTGATCACGCTCGATCGCGAAGGCGACCTCCGCTGCGGCGCCATCTGGAAAGGCTCCGGCAACACCCTTACCGTCGAAGAGGAAATACTCTATCCGGATTCGATTGCCGAACTGTACGGTCAGGTCACCGAACATCTCGGCATGCGCGCCCGCGCCGATGAGCACCGCGTCCAGTGGCTCTCGATGACCGGCAAGCCGCGCTTCTCCGCCTTGTTCGATGAGGCCATTCACGGCCACAGCGTAAAGCCGGAGATCAATCTTCCCGAAGTTCCGAAACAGCAGGATCGCGCCGATCTCGCCGCCAGCATGCAGCAGGCGCTCGAAGCCTACGTCCTCCGCCTGGCCGATGGCGCAACCAACGTCTGCCTCGGCGGCGGAGTCGCCTGGAACGCGGTGCTCGTGTCCGCGCTTGAACGAAAATTCAAAGGCGTCTTCGCCCAGCTTGCCGCGGGCAATGCAGGCACCGCTCTTGGCGCGGCGCTGCACGCCTGGCACGGCGTCGCCGAACAAACCGAACGTCTCGACGCGGGGAGTTACTACCTCGGTCCGGAATACACCGTTGCGGAATTCAAGGAAGCGCTCGAAAACTGCAAGCTCCGCTTCCGGCTGCTCGAAACCGTTCCAGCCAGGATCCAGTCCGCCGTCGGACATCTGGAAAGTAACCACATCGTCGCCTGGATGCAGGGCCGCATGGAGTTCGGTCCGCGCGCTCTCGGCAACCGCAGTATTCTCGCATCGCCGCACGATCCCTACTCCACCGAAAACCTGAACACTTTCATCAAGCACCGCGAGTCGTCCCGCAAGTTCGCGGCCTCGGTCCCGGTGGAGATCGCCTCGAAATACTTCGAAACCGGATCGAACGCCCGCCATCTCGCCACCGTCGGCAGCGTGCGCCCGGAATACAAAGAACAGTTCCGCGGCGCGATTCTTTCAGGCGACGCCGTTCGCGTCCACACCGTCTCGAAGGAAGACAATCCGCTCTATTGGCGGCTGCTGCACGCCTTCGGCGAAAAGACGGGCCTGCCGGTTCTCTACAACACGTCGTTCAACCTGTTCGGCGAGCCGCTCGTCTGCACGCCGCGCGACGCCGTGCGCAGCTTCTACTCCTCGGGAATTGACGCCATGGTGGCGGGCAATTTCTTACTCGAAAAATGAGGATCAAACGCCGCGGCGGAGCCACTCTGGTTGCGGCGGGCATTCTCCTCAGCCGTCTCGCCGGCCTCGTTCGCGAAAGCGTCTTCAGCAACTACTTCGGCCTCTCTGCCTACGCCGACGTCTTCCGCGTCGCCTTCCGCATCCCGAACATGCTGCAGAATCTGTTCGGCGAGGGCGTGCTTTCGGCTTCGTTTATCCCGGTCTACGCGAAGCTGCTCGCCGATGGCGATGAAGAAGAAGCGGGACGCGTCGCCGGCGCTGTCTTCTCCATCCTCGCGCTCTTTACCGCCGTCCTGGTTCTGGCCGGTGTCCTCGCCACTCCGTACGTAATCGACTTCATCGCGAGCGGACTCGATCCGAGCCGCCACAACATGGCGATCCCGCTGGTCCGCATCTTTTTCCCCGGTGCCGGATTCCTCGTGATGTCCGCCTGGTGCCTCGGAATTCTCAACAGCCACCGCCGCTTCTTCCTCTCTTACAGCGCGCCGGTCTTGTGGAACCTCATCATGATCGGTTCCATGCTGGCCGCTGGACGGCATGTTGACCTCGAGCATCTCGCCATCGTCGTCGCCTGGGCTTCGGTCGCCGGCAGCGCCGCGCAATTCCTGATCCAGCTACCTTACGTACTGGCGCTCGCCCCTCGCCTGCACATCGCGTTCGCCCACCATCTCGAAAACGTCCGTATCGTCATCCGGAACTTCGTCCCGGTATTCGTCAGCCGCGGCGTCGTGCAACTCAGCGCCCTGATCGATATGTGGCTCGCGAGCTATCTGCCGGTCGGCGCGATCGCCGCGCTCCAGAGCGCCCAAATCCTGTACCTGCTGCCGATCAGCCTCTTCGGCATGTCGATCTCGGCCTCCGAGTTGCCGGAGATGTCGAGCGCAACGACCACCGACACTCTCCGCACGCGCCTCACGACCGGGCTGCGGCGCATCTGCTTCTTCGTGATCCCGTCCGTCGTTGGATTCATCGCCCTTGGCGATGTCATCGTGGGTGCGATCTTCCAGCACGGCAAATTCACCGCGGCCGATACGCGCTACGTCTGGATCGTGCTCGCCGGTTCCGGTATCGGCCTGCTGGCATCGACGCAGGGGCGGCTCTTCTCCTCCGCGTTCTACGCCCTCAGAGACACGAAAACCCCGCTGAAGTTCGCGATCATCCGCGTCGCCCTCACGACTATCCTGGGTTACCTCTGCGCCCGAACGCTGCCGCCGATTCTCGGCATCGATCCGCGCTATGGCGCCGCGGGCCTCACCGCGTCAGCCGGGGTCAGCGGATGGATCGAATTCCTGCTCCTCCGCCACTCGCTCTCGAAGCGTATCGGTGGCGCCCCAGTCGGAAAGGCGCTGCTCGCCCGCCTCTGGGGTTCGGCGATCGTCGCGGCCGCCGTGGCCTGGGCAATCAAGCTTTACCTGCCGATTCACAATCCGAAACTCGCCGCCGTCGAGATCCTGATCCCGTTCGGCGCAATCTACATCCTGCTGACAGGACCCGGCCAATGGAAAAGCATCAGGTAAACCACCACGCCGGTCACGCTGACGTACATCCAGATCGGCCATGTCCATTTCGCGATAGCGCGATGACGATCGAATTTAGCGCTCAGCGCCCGGCTCAGCGTGATGATCGCCAGCACCGGAACTGCTGCGGCGAGCACCGTATGCGTCGCGAGAATCGACAGATAAACCGTCCGGATCGGCCCGGTGCCCTGGAAGTAGATGATCTTCGCGTGCGCGTGATAGATCAGATAGCTGACCAGAAACAGCGTCGATACCCCGAACGCGGTCAGCATGACGCGGCGATGCGCCTCGATCTTCCTGTTTTTGATCAAAACGAACCCAATCACCAGGAGGATCGCGGCAATCCCGTTCAGCACCGCATTGACTGTGGGCAGCGACTCGTAGCTCAGGACGATTCCTTCTCCAGTTGCGCGGCGTCCTTCGCGATCTTCGCGACCGGATCACCGTCGGAAAGTCCATAATAGCCGCGGATCTGGCCTTTCTGATCCACCAGCACGAATCGCGTGCTGTGTTCGAAGTCGTCGCCGCCGACGTAGCCGAGCTTGAATGCGTTGGAATCAAGATCGTTAAGCGTGGCGACCTTGCCGGTCAGAAACGACCACCGCTTGTCGTTGTAGTCGAACTTCTTCGCGTAGGTTTGGAGGACCGGCGGCGTATCGCGCGCCGGATCGACGGTGAAGGAGACGAGGTGGATACTGTCATCCGTCTTCGCCTGGATCTGGTGCATGTGAGATGTCATTCGAGGGCAGGGGCCCTCGCAGTTGGTGAAGACCCAGTCCGCCACCCAAACGTGGCCATGGAGCGCGGAGCTGTCGAATGCGTGTCCAGTCTGATCGATCAGCTGGAAGTGAGGAACGTCGCCCAGAACAGGCAATGGTTTGCCGCATCCCGAAAGAGCGACGGCAAGAACAGCGAGGAATGTAATACGCATCAGAATGAAGGACGATCGAGAACCATCAATCCGTAAATCGCCGGCAGGTAAATCACCGACGCCAGAAGTACTGCCCTCGCCCGGACGTTGGTCCGGTCGAAGGCGACGCGAACACCTGTATACAAAAACCAGAATCCCAGGATCAGCGCGCCCACCAGATAGATCCGGCCCGACATGCCGAAAAGGAAAGGAAACAGACTGATCGGAATCAGCGTGGATGCATAGAGAATGATCTGCCGCGCGGTGGAGTTTCCGTCCGGCTCCACGACCGGCAGCATGCGGATGCCGGCGCGGGCGTAGTCATCGCGATACATCCACGCAATCGCCAGAAAATGCGGAAACTGCCAGACAAACAGAATGAAGAACAGACTCCAGGCTTCGCGGTTCAGCAGCCCGCTTGCAGCGGCGTATCCCATGAGCGGCGGCATCGCGCCGGGCAGAGCGCCGACCACGGTCGAAAGATGAGTCCGCGACTTCATCGGCGTGTAGACAAAGAGATAAGCGGCGAGCGTGAAGATGCCGAGCAGTGAGGAAAGCGGATTGACCCAGATCGCCAGTTCGGCTGCGCCCGCGATGGCCAGCGCGATCCCGAACCACAACGCCCGGCGTGCCGTCATCAGGCCTCTTGGCAGCGGACGCGAAGCGGTGCGGCGCATCAGCTTGTCGGATTCTCGCTCCCACCACTGGTTGAGCGCCGCGGTGCCGGAGGCAATCAGGCCGGTGCCGACGATCGTGTGGATCAGCAATTCCCAGTTGATCGATTTAGTCCGGTCGAGGCCGAAAAAGTATCCGACTCCGGTGCTCATCAGGATGAGCCAGGTGATGCGCGGTTTGGTGAGCTCTATGTATTCGCGCATATCAGGCCGCCATCGAGAGGGCGTTCACTCTCTCGCCCAGATTTCGGCGGACCAGAATCGCCAGAATGACGCTGGCGGCGAGCGTGAGCGCGCCGGTCGCGACGTGAAGGACCGTGAAGGTCACCATCAGCGGCATCGGCTGCACGGCATCGACATAGGCGACGCGAGTCATGAACGCGCCCACGCCGAGGAACACCTGCACCAGCGTGATCGAAAGCAGCAATACCGCGCCAACGCGCAATTCGCGGTTCTGCGCGTAATGCAGCAGGATCCGCATCGAAAGCCAGAGGATCACGCCGGTCACGATGGGCGCGGCGCAGATATGGTAAATCGAACCGATGGCCTTATGACGCGCGGCGGCGCCAAGAAAAAGCTGGCCGATCACGCAAAGCGGCGCCGCGAGCGAAAGCCCGCGCAGCGGATTGGCGGCGTCTTCGGGAACCACGGCCGGTCCGGCGAGCCAGCGGCGCGAAGTGAACAGCGCCATCGCGACGGTAGTCGAGAAGAACAGTTGCGCGAGGGTCGCGTGCGAAGACGAGATGTACCAGGGGAGGAGGAGAAGAACAGTGAGGCCGCCGAGCACGCCCTGCACGATCACGGCGAGCAGCGCGACGACCGCGAGAATGCGAAGCCATTTCCGGCGGTCCGCCCGAAAGATCCAGACGAGCGAAACGATGGTGAATATGCCGACCATCGTCGCGATCATGCGATGGCCGTGCTCGTAGAGGATGCCGCCTTCCATCTTCGGCATCAGCTTTCCGTAAGAAAGCGGCCAGTCGGGAACGGAGAGTCCTGCGTCGCGGCTGGTGACGAGTCCGCCGGCTACGACGAGCAGCAAAGTGCAGCAGGCGAGGAGCACCGACCAGCGGAACAGGCCCGCATGATAAGTGTTGTCCGCGCCTGAGGTGCTAGCTGCCATAAGTGAAATCGATCGAGGCCGTGCCGCTGGGCGACAAAGTGACTTTGCCGTCCTTCTTTCCCAGCTTTTCGTGCACTACCTCAATTGTATAAGTGCCTGGTGGAACGCCGCGCAGCGAGAATGTGCCATCGTCGCCGGTGACGGCGAAAAACGGGTGCGGGGAGACCCCGATATACGCCCGCATCCAGGGATGGACGCTGCAGCTCATCGGAATCAGGATCTCGGGCGACGGGAATTTGCGGAAACTGTGTTCGGCACGCGGCGGCTCGGCGATATTCCAGGGGGGATTGACCTGGCTGTTGGCGTGAACATTATGGTTCACCGGATCGTCGTTGAGGATTTCGAGGGTCTGGCCGGCCATCATGCCGGTCACGTGAGGTTCATAGATGCAGCCGGATTGGGTGAGCTTGACGGTTTCGGCGGGCGGTGTCCAGTGCGCGGGTGTGAGACCGCCGCTGATCCAGACGAAGGCGTTCCGCAGGGTGCCGTTTTTGTTCACCACCACGGTTTCGGCCTTCGCCGGCGTTTTATGCTGGCGCTCGCAATCGGGGTTGGACGACATGTCGATTGACGGCATCGCGGGTGGGGTTCCTGTGAAGAGAACGCGGCCGGAAATGGTGCCGGCGGTGGCGGGATCGACGTGCGCTTCAGGTAAAGTGGGTGCGGAAGTCTGCGGTTGCGGGCTATCATTCCCACAGGCCGCAAGCAGCAGGCAAAGCGCAGCCGCGGGCAGTACAACTGGTCTCAAAGGTTCATTATAGTGTGGGGTGTGATGCGGCGGCTGGTCACGATCGGGTTCGTTTTTCTTGCGCTCGCGGGAGCAGTTATCTTCGGGGCCGGATCGTTCGCGGCGGAGAATGCGATCCATCCACCGCGGCAGAAAATCGCCCTTTCCTGTCCCTGTTTTTCCCATATGAGCTGCCGTTCGGTTGCGATCGCCGCGAGCGACGGAGTTCAGCTCAGCGCCTGGTACTACACGTCCGACAGGCCAAACGGAAAAATCGTGATTCTTCTGCACGGCATTGGAGCAAGCCGCGAGGACATGGTTCCGCTCGGTTATCTGTTCCTGCGCAATGGCTATTCGGTACTGGAACCGGATCTGAGGGGTCACGGGGATAGCGGAGGAGTGGCGACGTACGGAGTGCTTGAAAGCGGCGATGTCCACCGCTGGGTCGACTGGATGGCGAAAATTTCCGGCTCAAGCGAGATCTACGGCTTCGGGGCATCGCTCGGAGGGGCGGTTCTTCTGCAGTCTTTGGAGACGGAGACCCGATTCCGGGCGGTCGTGGCGGAGAGCCCGTACTATGACTTTCCGCACATTGCCAATGAGCGGATTGCCCGTATGCTGCCCGAAGGAACGAAATGGATTGCGGGTCCGTTTGTGGCGTCCGGAATCGCGTGGGAACGCTTGCGGCGAGGGATCGATCTGCGGGAAACGTCGCCCGCCGAGGGGCTGAGGCGCACACATACGCCGGTGCTTCTTATTCATGGGGCGGAAGATAGCCAAACTGCTCCGGAAAACTCCGAGCTTCTCGCGCAGGCAGCCGGGAAGAACGTGGTACTGTGGATAGTCCCCCGGGTCACACCACGCCGATGCCTGGGCAACCGTAAAGAAGGAATTTGAATTTCGGGTACTTGGCTGGTTCAGTACATTCTGATACTGGATCGGCATGATACATTAGTTCCCGCGAATACTATATAATTTACGGCCATTTACAGACGAAAACGACGCTGTACCGGCCTTCCCACAGTACAATCGATATTTTGCAGGAGTCTGTACCTGGTTCAGCGCCGTGTTGCGCCCTTACAAGTTCAGGGTCAGCCAGAGTGCTGTATTTCAGCTGAGAACGCGGTCCGAATGACGACAAACATCCCTAACCCCGAACCTACTCACGCCGTCGGCGACAAGCCGAAGAAGCGCGGCCTTGTCTGGCTTGTTTTATTCGCAGCGGTGGCAGCCGTTGCAGTCTACGCTGTGATCAAGGCGGGGCAACCTGGGCAGATCATCCAGTCGGGCGGCGGCGGGCGGGGTGGAAGTGGCGGCCGCGGCGGCCGCGGTCAGCTTGGTCCCACGCCGGTTGGCATCGAGAAGGCGCGTTTGGGCGAGATGCCCGTCTACTACAACGGACTGGGCACCGTCTCCGCTTATTACACGGTTGCCGTCAAGACTCGCGTCGACGGCCAGCTGATGTCGGTCAATTTCCAGGAAGGCGACATCGTCCGGAAAGGACAGACCATCGCGGTGATCGATACGCGGCCTTTTGAGGTGCAGCTACACCAGGCGCAGGGCACGCTCGATCGCGATACCGCGATGCTCGCGAATGCGCGCAAGGATCTCGAACGCTATCAGGCGCTCGTGAAGCAGAACGCTGTTCCGCAGCAGCAGGTGGATACGCAGGTTTCGACCGTCCAGCAGCTGGAAGGTACGGTGAAGCAGGATCAGGCGGCCGTGGATAACGCGAATCTGCAGATCACTTACGCGAACGTTCCGGCGCCGATCACGGGCCGGGTGGGACTGCGCCTCGTCGATCCGGGAAATATCGTCCACGCGAGCGACGCGAATGGCATTCTGGTGATCACCCAGATCGAGCCGATCGCCGTTCTTTTCACTCTGCCGGAAAAACAACTCCCCGATGTGGTCACCAAGCTGAACGCCGGGAAGAAACTGCTGGCGGAAGCGTGGAACCCGGACGACTCCCAGAAGCTTTCCGACGGTTATCTGCTGACGATCGATAATCAGATCGATTCGACGACGGGCACCTCGAAGATGAAGGCGATTTTCGACAATCGGAATCTCGCGCTCTTTCCGAATCAGTTTGTGAATATCCACCTGCTCGTGAACACGCTCTGCAATCAGGTGATTGTGCCGAACGTGGCGGTGCAGAGCGGCCAGCAGGGCACATTTGTTTATGTCGTGGATGCGGAATCCAAAGTCCATATGCGTCCGGTGACAGTGCGGCTTCAGCTGGAGAATGACAGCGCGATTGCAAGCGGTCTCGAAGCGGGCGAGCAGGTTGTTGTGGATGGGACCGATCGTCTGATCGATGGTGCGACGGTTCGTCTGCGCACTGCGGCTGATATCAACGGCACCGGCCGCGGCGGGCGCGGAGCCCGCGGTGGAAGTGGACGTGGCGCACGCGGTGGAAGCGGGCGTAGTGGTGGCGGTGCGGCGCGCGGCGCGGCAGCCGGTCCAGGCGCTTCCAATGCGGCGGCTGGGGCAGCGGGTGGTGCAGTGGGTGGCGGCGGATTTGGCGGTGGACGTGGCGCACGCGGTGGACGCGGCGGAGGCCGTGGAGCGAGCGGCGGCCGCGGGGCGGGCCTTGGGCCTGCGGCAAATCTGGCGCTCGACCCGGATGCTCCTCCGCCTCTCGATATGTCTTCACTCGATATCGGCTGTCCCGGTGACAGCCGTGGCGGCAGCGCGCGCGGCGGACGCCAGGGTGGCGGCGGACAACGCGGCGGCGGCCGGCGGGGTGGTGGCGGCGGGCAATGAGTCCTTCCCGCATCTTTATTGAACGTCCGGTGGCCACATCCCTGATGATGGCCGGGGTCATCCTGACCGGTGTGGTCGCGTTCACGCAGCTTCCGGTTTCGGCGCTCCCGCAGGTCGACTACCCGACGATTCAGATTCAGACGTTCTATCCGGGCGCCAGTCCGGAAGTGATGACATCGTCGGTGACGGCGCCGCTTGAAAAGCAATTCGGGCAGGTCTCCGGCCTTACCGAGATGACGTCTGTCAGCACGTTCGGCAGTTCGCTTGTGACGCTCCAGTTCTCGCTCGATCTGAATATCGATCAGGCCGAACAGCAGGTGCAGGCAGCGATCAACGGCGCCGGTACCTTCCTCCCGAAGGATCTGCCCAATCCGCCTATTTATGCCAAAACGAATCCTGCGGATGCGCCGATTCTGACTCTGGCCGTAACCTCGCCGACTATACCCTTGTCGCAGCTCGAGGAATTGGCTGAGACGCGCATCCAGCAGCGCATTTCGCAGCTGAAAGGTGTCGGTCTCGTCAGCATCAGCGGCGGTCAGCGCCCGGCGGTGCGAGTGCAGGCCAATCCAACGAAGCTGGCGGCATATGGGCTCAGTATGGAGTCGCTGCGAAGCGCGCTCGGAACCGCCAACGTCAACTCCGCAAAGGGGAATTTCGACGGCTCGCAGCAGGCGTGGACGATCAACGATAACGACCAGCTTCAGTCCGGCAAGCAGTATTCCACGATCGTGATTGCCTACCGCAACGGCGCGCCTGTCTACCTGAAGGACGTGGCGGATGTGGTGGACTCGGTTGAGAATGTTCACCAGGCGGCGTGGGTCAACTCGACTCCCGCCATCATTGTCAATATTCAGCGCCAGCCGGGCACCAACATCATCGGGGTGGTGGATACGGTCACCACGCTGCTGCCGCACATTAAGGATTCGCTTCCGGCGGGCGTGGATCTGAGCGTCGTTGCCGACCGGACGACGACGATTCGCGCGTCCGTGTCGGACGTGGAATTTGAACTGGGGCTGACGGTTGTCCTGGTTGTTCTCGTGATCTTCCTGTTCCTGCGCAGTCTCAGCGCAACCGTTATTCCGTCCATCGCGGTGCCGCTGTCTCTGGTCGGCACGTTCGGCGTGATGTATCTGCTGAATTACAGCGTGGACAATCTCTCGCTGATGGCGCTCACGATTTCCACCGGATTCGTGGTGGATGACGCGATCGTGATGATCGAAAATATCGCCCGCTATATCGAAATGGGCGAAACGCCGATGCAGGCGGCACTGAAGGGTTCTGAGGAAATCGGCTTCACCATCATGTCGCTGACGGTGTCGCTGATTGCGGTGCTGATTCCGCTGCTGTTCATGGCGGACATCGTGGGCCGGCTGTTCCGCGAGTTCGCGGTGACTCTGGCGGTGACGATCATTATTTCGGCGTTCGTTTCGCTGACTCTCACGCCGATGATGGCGGCGCGCATTCTGAAGCACACGCCGGAAAGCGAACAGGGCTGGTTCTATCGCAGTTCGGAATGGGTATTCGTCAACATCATCCGTGTCTATGGCGCGATGCTGCGTGTGGTGCTGCGTTTCCAGCCGGTTACCCTGCTGGTGGCTCTTGGAACGCTGGTCCTGACGGCCTACATGTTCAAGATCGTGCCCAAGGGCTTCTTCCCGGCGCAGGATACGGGCGCGATTCTGGGTATTTCGCAGGCGCCGGAAACCATCTCTTTCGCCGCGATGACGCAGCGGCAGCAGCAACTGGTGGATGTGCTTCGCACCGACCCCGCGGTGGAAAACGTCGCCTCATTTATTGGTGTGGACGGCTTCAATACGCTTATTTCGAGCGGACGGGTGCAGATCACCCTGAAGCCGCTTGAGGAGCGCAATATTTCAGCCGTGGATCTGATCCGGCGCCTGCAGGCGAAGACCGATCAGGTTTCGGGCATCAAGCTGTACCTGCAGCCGATTCAGGATCTCACGGTGGAAGACCGGGTCAGCCGCACGCAGTATCAGTACTCGCTGATGGCGCCGGACAAGACGCTGCTCGACGAATGGGTCCCGAAGCTGATGGCGCGCATGGAAGAGATCCCGGAAGTGCGTGACGTCGCCAGCGATCAGCTCAATGGGGGTGTGGGGCTGCTGGTGAATATCGATCGCGATACGGCGGGCCGTTTTGGCATCACGCCGCAGAACGTGGACGATGCGCTCTACGATTCCTTCGGTCAGCGGCAGGTCTCGACGATCTTTACGCAGACGAATCAATATCACGTTGTGCTCGAAACCGACGAGCAGTGGCAGCGCGCAGGGGATGCGCTCGATCACGTGTATGTGCAGGTGGGTTCGGCGGCGGCGAATCTGGCAACGACGGTGGCGGCCTCCGGTACAAATCAGGCGATCACTGGCGCCGCGGCTCTCTCGCAGGTGCCGCTCAGCTCCTTTACTTCGGTGAAGAGAATCCCGGTGGCGGTAGCGATCAATCACCAGAGCCAGTTCCCGGCGGTCACGGTTTCGTTCAACCTCGCGGAAAAAGCTTCACTCGGCGCCGCGGTGGATCACATCCGGCAGGCGACGCAGGATATCGGGATGCCGGCGAGCATCGAAGCGGACTTCCAGGGAACGGCGCGCGCGTTCGAAAAATCGCTGGCCAACGAATGGATTCTGATTCTCGCGGCGATCATCACCGTGTACATCGTGCTGGGAGTGCTGTATGAAAGCTTCATTCATCCGGTCACGATTCTTTCGACGCTGCCTTCGGCGGGCATCGGCGCCATTGCGGCCCTTCTGATCTTCCACGAAGATCTGGATATCATCGCGCTGATCGGCATCGTGCTGCTGATTGGTATCGTGATGAAGAACGCGATCATGATGATCGACTTCGCGCTCGAAGCCGAGCGCAAGGAAGGAAAATCGCCGCAGGATGCGATTTATCAGGCGTGTCTGCTGCGCTTCCGCCCGATTCTGATGACGACTCTCGCCGCCATGCTGGGCGGCGTGCCGCTGGCGTTCGGTACCGGTGTGGGCTCGGAACTCCGGCGTCCGCTGGGTATTACGATTATCGGCGGCCTGATTATGAGTCAGGCGATGACTCTGTTTACGACGCCGGTCATTTACCTCTTCTTCGGCCGCCTTGCGGCCTTCTTCGGGCGGCTCCGCAGCGGCCGACCGGCGGAAGAACAGATTTCGCTGCCGGGTATTTCGTGATTATGCCGCGCGGGAACTTCATCGGGCTATGAGCATCTCGTCGCCATTTATTCAACGGCCGGTGGGCACGACGCTGCTCACGGTAGCGCTTGCGCTTTCGGGCGTGATCGCGTACCGGCTGCTGCCGATGTCGCCGCTGCCGCAGGTGGATTTCCCCACTCTGAACGTGAGCGTTTCGCTGCCGGGCGGAAGCCCGGAAGTGATGGCGGCATCGGTGGCCACGCCGCTCGAAAAGTCATTCTCGCGCATCGCGGGCGTGACCGAGATGACGTCGAACAGCTCGCTCGGTTCCGCGAGCATCACGCTGCAATTCGATCTCAGCCGCGACATTGACGGAGCAGCGCGCGACGTTCAGGCCGCCATCAACGCGGCGGCCGGTAATCTGCCGGCCAACCTGCCGACCAACCCGCGCTACCGCAAATTCAATCCGTCTGACGCGCCGATTCTGATTCTGTCGATGGAGTCGGACGTGGTGCCGCGTCCGCAGATGTACGACATCGCGTCTTCGGTATTCGCGCAGCGGCTTTCGCAGATCGAAGGCGTGGGACAGGTGCAGGTGAATGGCGGCTCGCTGCCGGCGGTCCGCGTCGAGCTGAATCCGCAGCCCGTCTCGAAATACAGCGTGGGTCTCGATCAGACGGCACAGTTCCTGGCGAGCGCGAACGCCAATCATCCCAAGGGCGAACTGACCACCGCCGACATGACGCTGCCGCTCTACTCGACGGACCAGCTCGAGGAGGCGAAGGATTACCAGAATCTGGTGGTCACCTTCAAGAACAACGCTCCGGTGCGCCTTTCCGATATCGGCAATGTGACCGATTCGGTCGAGGACGTGCGCGCGCTGGGTTTGGCGAACGGGAAGGAAGCCGTTCTGCTGTTCATCAGCCGCCAGCCGAACGCGAACATCATCGATACCGTGGCGCGCGTCCGCAAGCTGCTGCCGCAGTTTGAGGCCCAACTGCCGCCGACCATCAAGCTCTCGGTGGATAACGACCGAACGACGACGATTGCAGCCTCCGTGGATGACGCGCAGCGCAACATGATCATTTCGATGGCGCTCGTGATCGTGGTGGTGTTTGTATTCCTGCGCAACTGGTGGGCGACATTCATTCCGGCGATTTCGGTTCCCGTCTCGCTGATCGGCACGTTCAGCGCGATGTATGTGCTGGGCTACAGCCTGGATAATCTCTCGGTCATGGCGCTGACGATTGCGACCGGATTCGTGGTGGACGATGCGATCGTGGTGATCGAAAACATCACCCGCTATATCGAAATGGGTATCGAGCCGATGCAGGCGGCGCTGAAGGGCGCGGCGGAAATCGGCTTCACGGTGCTCTCGATGAGCGCGTCGCTCGTGGCCGTTTTTATTCCCATCCTTCTGATGGGCGGCATCATCGGGCGGCTGTTCCGCGAGTTTGCGGTGGTGCTGGCGGTGGCGATCTTCATTTCGATGGTCGTCTCGCTGACCGTGACCCCGATGATGTGCGCGCACCTGCTGAAGGTGAACCACAGTCACGGGCGCCTCTATCGATGGTCGGAGAATT
>DASZVV010000405.1:0-2508 GCA_035546955.1 Bryobacteraceae bacterium | reverse complement strand
TTCCGCGCCACCGAAGCCTCCGCCCGCTGGGCCGGCATCGGACCGCTCCCGGCCGCCGTCCTGCTCGAAAACGTGCGCAGCCTCTATAACGTTGGAGCATTCTTCCGCACCGCGGACGCCGTCGGTCTCGAGCGCCTCTATCTTGCCGGAATCACGGGATATCCGCCCCAGAAGATGATTACAAAAACAGCCCTCGGGGCCGAGGAATCCGTCCCTTGGGAGCACATCCCCCACGCCCGGGCGCAGGTCCGGGACCTGCGCGCCCGGCACTATGAAATCGCCGCCATCGAAACCAGCGTCCATGCCGTCGATCTCTTTGACTGGCGACCACGTTTCCCCGTTTGCATCCTTTTTGGGCACGAAACCGACGGCCTTACTCCCGAACTGGGCGCCGAAGCCGATACCCACGTCCGCATCCCCATGCTCGGCCGCAAACACTCCCTCAACGTAGCCACTGCGGGAGGCGTCGTCTTGTACGAATTGCTGCGGAAATACCGCGAAAGATGCCGTGTTTGATTTTCCGCATCTCCCGCACGGTACCTCGGACTTCGAACTCTTTCGCAAAGGTCAAAGAACCGTAGTAGTCCACTGTGGCTCACCGCGCTCTTACCCCGTACGAAACCAAACATGCCATTGATTCAGCACGTGTTATTCTGATCCGGTGTTTTTCCCGTAGCTTTTCCGGAACTCCATACGTCGAAATATGCAAACCTTTACGCGCCACAATGTTGCGCGAGCGCTGCACATGGAGGATGATTGCGACGGGTATACACTACTCGATGCCCACACCTCGGCATGACCGGCGGCTCGCAAGCGGAACATAAAACGAATGTTCGAACTGCTCTTTAAATATCCGCCGGCGATTTTCTCCAAAGGCAAGCTGGTCCTCCTCGCCCCCTGGCCCTTCTGGACGTTCATCGCCGCCCTCCTCATCGCCGCCGGCGTGATCGTCTGGTTCCTTCGCGAACGCCGTAACGCCCTCAGTACCATGCGTCTCGCGGCCATCGGCGTCGCCCAGACGGCCATGATGGCCATCGTTTTATTCATGCTCTGGCATCCCGCCATGAGCGTCGCCCGGCTTCGCCCCCAGCAAAACGTCGTCGCCGTGATGGTCGACGATTCCCGCAGCATGGGGATGGTTGATTCCGGCAGCTCGAAGAGCCGCCTCCAGAACGCCGAGGATCTGCTCAACGGCACTCTCCTGCCTGACCTCGAAAAGAAATTTCAGGTTCGCCTCTATCGTTTCGGACGTGACGCCTCCCGTATCGAAACTGCGTCCGATCGTGTCGACGGCCTCGCCCCTGCCGATGACGCCACCCGTATCGGAGACAGCCTGAAGCACATTGCTTCTGAAGCCAGCACCATGCCGCTCGGCGCCGTGGTCCTTTTAACCGATGGCGGCGACAATACCGGCGGCGTCGATCGCGAAACTCTGTCTCAGATTCGCCAACTCCACCTGCCTGTCCACACCATCGGTTTCGGACCGGACCACCTGAGCAAAGATATTGAAGTGACGGATGTGGAAGTGCCGGCCCGGGTGCTCGCGAACTCCCGCGTCAGCGCCCGCGTCAATTTCCGCCAGCATGGTCTCGAAGGCCAGAAGGTCAATCTGATGGTTCGTGAGAACGGCCACCCACTCGCGAAACAGGAAATCACCCTCAAGCCCGACGTCGATCAATCGGAATCCGTGATGTTTAACGCCGGCCCGGCGGGCGCGCACAGTTTTCAGATCGGTATCGACCCAGTGCAGGGCGAACAGAACACCCTTAACAACTACCGGGTCCGGCTCGTCAATATCTCGGATAAGAAGCGCCGCGTCTTCTTTTTCGACGGCGAGCCCCAGTGGGAATACAAATTCATCCGGCGCGCCCTTGAAGACGATCCCGCAATTGAAGTGGTCAGTATTGTGCGCACCACCGAGAACAAGATGTACCGCCAGGGGATCGCAAATTCCAAAGAGCTTGAGGGCGGTTTCCCGGATAAACCCGAAGACCTCTTCGCTTATGACGGCTTCATCATGGGCAGCGAGGAAGCCAGCTACTTCTCGCCGGCCCAGCAGGCTGCGATTCGCGATTTTGCCGATCGCCGCGGCGGCGGTGTGCTTTTCCTCGCCGGACGGTTCGCCCTGAGTGATGGCGGCTATGCAAACACGCCCATGGCGGAGATGATGCCGCTCCGTCTCCTCCCCGAAAAAACTTTCTCCCGTAATTTTGCCTTCGCCTCGCTCACCGATGCCGGCAAGGCGAGTCCAATACTCCGTCTCGAAGACAATGCCGACGCGAACGACGCGCGCTGGAAGAAGATGCCGCAGCTCGCCAACTACGCCGTGATGGGCGCCCCTAAGCCGGGCGCCGTCGTCCTGATGAATGTCGGTGAAGCCGGCAAACGCACCTCGCCGCTTCTGGCCATTGAAAATTATGGCCATGGCCGCACCGCCGTGCTCGCCACGTCCGGCACCTGGCGGTGGCAGATGCTGCAGGACCACACGGACATGACTCACGAGATGTT
>DASZVV010000404.1:0-6665 GCA_035546955.1 Bryobacteraceae bacterium | reverse complement strand
CAGCTGCTGGCGGTCACAGTCAGCGGTGAGCCATTGCACGTCGATACGCTGTATCCGACATTTGGCAGGTTTCGAAGCTGATCGAGAGCATAGCTGCAGGCAGTCGTGGAATCCGTCGCCGTGGAGGAACTTGTGGAGCAGTATAGGGCGGCAACCCGGGCCGCCGATTGGGTCGCGATCAGGGAGTAAGCATAGAATCCGAAATCGAAGGTCCCGACAAACAAAAAAACGTACCACGGCATCAGCAGCGAAAACTCAATCAGAGCGTTTCCGCGGCGCGACCTTCCCCGAGTCTTCAATCCGTTTGCAATGAGTTGCGGCAATCGTGGCATTTGGTACCCGCCAGTACAAAGATGCAGCATGAAGGTCCAGTACTACAAGATGCCGTTGGTTAAGTCATATTCACTGTCTGGGTGTTGTATCCATCGGTTATGAGCGAATCCCCAGGCTTCCCTCAATCAGCCTTCCGGGACCGGAAGCCCCTGCGCCGCAGACACTTCCGGGCCCACCGCCCGGGGGCGAAATGCCAGCAGCCCGTTCGATCACAGGACCTGGCGGTCCGCCGGGGTCAGCAGCGAATCGACATATAATCGATTCGTTTGTTCACTCGCGAAAAAGCGCGAATCCTGCTCGCCGTCGCTGTGAGCATCGGTGTCTCTTTCGCGGGGGACACTGTACGCGCCGCGCCCGAATCCGTCTACGCCGACCCGAACACCTGTACCGCCTGCCACAGCGATGTTGCGGCCCGCTATTCAAAAACCGGTATGGCCCGAACCTTTGGAACCGTACGTGGCGGTGCGGGCGACGGTCATCTCGCGGATGTAGTTTATTCCCACGCTGCTTCAGCCGAAACGCTGTCGCTTTCGCACCTCAATACCGGATTTCAGCTGGAACGGCACCAGATCGGCTTCACCGGCTCGATCACGAACTCGCTCGCGGCCAGGATCGACTACTGGTTCGGCTCGGGGGATCACGCCCGCAGCTATTTCAGCCGCACAAGCAGGAATGAGCTGATGGAACTGCCTCTCACCTGGTATTCCGAAAAGGACGGGTATTGGGCGATGAGCCCCGGTTATGATTCGCCGTCTCATGCCGGATTCAGCCGGAAAGCGACCTACCGCTGCATGTTCTGCCACAACGCCTATCCGGCACTGAAACCCGGTGCGGATCGCATGGATACCGGGACAGCATTTCCTGTGGATCTGCCTCAGGGGATCGATTGTCAGCGATGCCATGGTCCCGGTCTCGATCACGTACAGGCCGTGATCGCCGGCCGCCCCGCGGCTGACCTGAAACAACGGATCGTCAACCCGTCGACGCTCCCCCTGCCGCGCCGCGATGAGGTGTGCCTGCAGTGCCACCTCGAGCCGACAAGCCTCGCTTTGCCCGCCGCGCTTCCGGTCTATGGCCGGGGCGTCTTTTCGTACCGGCCAGGTGAGCCGCTCGAAGGTTATATGCGCTATTTTGACCACGCTCCGGGCGCCGGTTATGACGACAAGTTCGAGTTTGCCGGCGCACCATACAGACTTCGAAAGTCGAGATGCTTCATCGCCAGTCAGGGGGCCCTGACCTGTATCACCTGCCACGATCCCCACGAGCCGGATCAGGCTCAGATCGTCGCGCGCTCGAACACAGCCTGCGTCAGTTGCCACAGCACAGTCATCGCCCACGATTCCAACCACGCGTCTACCGCGAATTGCGTCTCGTGCCATATGCAGTCGCGGCGCCCGTCAGACGCGATCCACGTCACCATTACCGATCACGATATTCAGAGCAGGCCTCAACCCGTCGGCGATCCGCTCACTGAGGTAAACAGCCAAAACCAGCCGCCTTATCGTGGCGAGGTAACCCCGTATTATCCGCGCGCGGACGATCTCTACACGGCAATCGCACAGGTCCGAAATCAGGCAAACCTCGACGCCGGAATTCTCCACCTGCAGCAAATCGTGGTTGCGACCAGACCGGAATACCCGGAGGTCTGGACCGAGTTGGGGGATGCCCGCCGCCACAGCGGGGAGTCAGCCGCGGCGCTTCAGGACTATCAGGAAGCGATTGCACGCGACCCGGGATACTGGCCGGCATGGCATGGGATGGGTCTCGCAAGGGCCGCGGCGGGCGACCTCCAGGGAGCACTCGATTCACTGAATCGCGCTATAAAGGAATCAAACGGGGACGAACTCGCGTTCCGCTCACTCGCCTCAATCCTGACTGAAATGGGCAGGGCGGCTGACGCGATCGCCGCGCTCCGTGCCGGCCTCATTGCCAATTCTGATTCCGCCGAGTTGCACAACGACCTCGGCACCGCACTGCTGCGGGCCGGGGACGCGCATGGCGCGGAGTCGTCTCTTCGTGAAGCGGTCCGCCTGCGCCCGGAATCGTCGGCGATGCACTTGAATCTTGCAAACCTGCTCATCCGCTCTGACCGCTTCGAGGAAGCCAGATTCGAATTTCAGGCGGCCATCAGGATCGATCCTTCTTCGGCTCAGGCTCACTCGGGCTATGGAACGGCCCTCGCCTCCAGACGAATGTTCAGCGCGGCCCTCGATGAATTCCATGCAGCGTTGAAGATAAATCCCGCGCTGCCCAATATCCACAACAATCTGGGCGCTGTCCTGAAGGAGTTGGGGGACAACGAAGGTGCGGCCGCGGAATATCGCGATGCCATCAGCATCGATCCAGCCTTCGCCACCGCGCGATACAATCTCGCCATGATCCTGGAGCTTCAGAAGAGATTGCCGGAAGCAATCCAGCAACTGGAGGATGCCGTTCAGGCCACGCCTGGTTACGATGCCGCCCACCTGCGGCTCGGTGAGCTCCTCCTCCAGGCCCACAGGCCCGTCGAGGCGATGCCTCATCTCCGCAGGGCCGCGCAGAGTTCTGACGCAAGTCTCGCCGGGGAGGCGCGGGCCGCAATGAAGAACGCAAAATGAAATCGCGCGCTTCTACCTGGGCGGCATTGTCTGTTGCCTTCACGCTCGTATCTTCACAGCTCTTCGCCGCCGAATACAGCCACAGAATCTGGCGCGCGGAAGATGGCTTGCCGCGCAATCGAATTCAGGCAATCGAGCAGACGCCCGATGGGTACCTCTGGATTGCGACGTCCGGCGGCCTCGCGCGCTTCGATGGTGTCCGTTTCGTCGTCTTCGACAGCTCCAATACGCCCGCCCTTCACGATGAAAGCATTCTCTCGTTACTGACGGCCCGGGACGGCTCACTTTGGGCCGGCACTGAAGGCGGCGGACTGGTCCACTATCGCAAGGGCGCATTCACCAGCTTTGGGCCAGCCGATGGCCTCACGAACGGCTTCGTTCGTTCCCTCGCCCAGGACGATTCAGGCAATCTTTGGGTGGGCACCGATCGTGGCTTTTTCCAGATGGTGAACGGACACTTCGAGCGTCTCGATCACGGCACCCCGCAATCTCCGTTCGCATCGTCCGTTCAGATCGTCGCGGATAACCAGCAGCACGTTTGGGTCGGAACGCAGGCCGGACTTCTGACCGTTTCCGCCGGAATGATCGTTCCCGCCACCTGCCGCGGGGAGCGAATGAGTGCGGCGGTAAAGGGCTTGTACCGCACCCGGGATGGCAGAGTATTCACAATCGATGCCGAGGGAATCAGCGAGATTCAGAATGGATGCCGCGTGCAAAACCCGCTCGCACGCGATGTTTCGATTACCGCGATGCAGGAGGCCCGGGATGGAAGCGTGTGGGTGGGAACGCTTGGTGAAGGCATCATTCATTATGTCGATGGAACGGCCCGAAAATTTACCGCGGCTTCTGTGTTGCCGGACAACGCTGTTACGGCCGTCTTCGAAGACCGGGGGCAGGATATCTGGGTTGGCACTCAGGACGGGCTCGCGCTCCTGAGCCGAACGGCGCTCACCACGATCGATACCTCTGCAGGGCTTGCCGATAACCACGTCACAGCGGTCTCTGCGGAGTTGCGCGGCGCCTCCGGAGAGGATGAGGTCTGGATTGCAACCTGGTCGGGGCAGATGTACCGGATTGTTGGCGGTAACCCGATCCCGTTTCCTTTACCGGGAGTCGACCTCCGCGAGTTCAAGCCTCATACGATGTTCGAGGATTCGAAAGGTGTCGTGTGGCTGGGCAGCTACAACGCCGGCGTCACTCGTCTCGATCACCGGGTAGTGACGCACCTCAGCATGAAGGAGGGCCTGCGAACCAACGACATCCGGCAGTTCTATGAGGATGAACACGGTCACATCTGGTTCGCAACCGGCAGCGGCATGACGCTCTGGGACGGCAAGTCGATCCGGAATTTTTACCTGAACGATGGCCTGTCCTATCCAAGCGTGCGCTGCGTCGCGCGTAACCCCGGCGGCGGTTTCCTCATTGGAACCGACGGAGGGCTGAACCTTGTCCAGAATGACCGGTTCGTTGCGGTGCCGTCCTTCGCGGGATTGAAGCAGGAAAAAATATGGTCGATTCTGCCCGATCCCGACGGTACTTTGTGGCTTGGCACGCGCGGTGACGGCCTGATCCGTTTGCGCAATGGCCGCATCACGCGCTACACCAACCGTGATGGATTGATCAGCAATGCCATTTTTCAGATATTGGACGACGGCAAAGGCAAACTGTGGCTGAGCGGCCCGGCCGGCATTTCTTCCGTGCTGCGCGAGGAACTGAACACCGCCGATGGCCGCCCCGGAACGTTGCATGCGGTCCCCTACGGAACACGGGACGGCATGCTTACCAGTGAGATGAGCGGCAGTCTGCAACCCGCGGGCGCCCGTTCTGCCTCCGGGGCGCTTTGGTTTCCCAGCCTGAAAGGAATTGTTCGCATCGACCCTTCTGGACTCCCCGTTCGCGACGTGATGCCGGTCCTGATCGAACATGTGGTCGCCGACGGCCGCGTGATGCCGCTCTCCGGCAATATCGAGATTCCTCCGGGGTCGGGCAAGCTGGAAATCGATTACACGGCCTGCTTCCTCGCAGCCCCCGGCCGGCTGAGTTTTCAATACAAGCTGGAGGGGTTTGACGATCACTGGATTCCCGCCCTCCGAAACCGCTCGGCTGTCTATACGAATCTCTCCCCCAAACAATACCGCTTCGTTGTGAGAGCGACGGACGCCACGTTTCCTCTGCACTTTACCGAAGCTGCGGTCGACCTCGATCTTCTTCCGTCCTTCTATCGCACGAGCTGGTTTCTGGGACTTTGTGGCCTTCTCCTCGTCATCTCGATTTTTGCCGGCTCGAAGATCTACGCCCGGCAAACCAGGTCGCGCTATGCACTGCTGCTTGCGGAACGAACACGCCTTGCTCGCGACATGCACGATACTCTGATTCAGGGCTGCGTCGGCGTCTCTACCCTTCTGGAGGCCGTGGGACGTATCCAACGATCCGACCCTTCACACGCAGGTGCGCTTGTCGATCACGCCAGACACCAGATAAGAGCGACGATTGAAGAAGCACGCCAGGCAGTGTGGGATTTGCGCAGTCCGGTTCCAGGCGATACCGGCGTCCGCTCACTGGTGGACCTGGCGCACAGGCTCGGCGCGGAAAAATCCATCGAGGTGGATGCCGAAGTCGTCGGCAGCAACACTGTCCACGACCTCGAACTCGACCGCACTTTGCTCCTGGTCGGCCGTGAAGCTCTGCGCAATGCGGTGACCCATGCCCACCCGACGCATATCCTGGTTCGCGTGGAATTTCGCGCGCTTGAGGTTGAGCTGGAGGTGAAAGACGACGGAATTGGCTTCGACCCGGAAAGGGCGGCCTCGGACACCGAAGGACACTTCGGCATTCTTGGCATGAGGGAACGCGTGGAACAACTGGGCGGCTCCCTGACACTGAGCCGGAACGAAGGAATGACCGTAATCGCCAGAATTCCCGTGGGCCGCCGCTCCCGAGCCGTTGTACTGGAGACGGACACCGCAGATTAAGTTGGTTTTGACGCGCCCCGCCTGCACCGGCGTTTACATCTCGACGAGACCCCTGGTCAGTGCCGCCACCGCGGCCTGCGTCCGATGGCTGACGTTCAGCCGGCTGAAAATAATATTCACGTGCCACTTCACCGTGGCTTCCGCGATTTCCAGCGCCTCACCGATCTGCCGGTTGCTGCGGCCTTTGACGATGAGCTCGAGAATCTGCAATTCACGTCCGCTGAGTTCACAATTCGGCGGCCGGCTCGCCAGCGATTCCCGAACGGGCCGCGGCAAATAGCGGTGCCCGGCGCGAACGTTTCGTATGGCCCTGACGAGTTCGACGTCGGCCATGCCCTTCAGCAGGTATGACTGCGCCCCGGCCTTCAGGGCCCGATGAATATTTTCGTCTCCCTGGTAGGTCGTCAGCACAATGATGCTGGCTTCGGCGCTTTCGCTCCGGATCATCCGGATGGCCTCAACCCCGTCAATCACGGGCATTCGTAAATCCATGAGGATGACTTCCGGCTTGTGCTCCCGGAATATCTGCACGGCTCGTTCGCCATTCGCCGCCTGCCCGATCACAGCCATATCCGGCTCAGTGTCAATAATGGCGGCTAATCCGCGACACACAACCGGGTGGTCGTCCGCGATCAGAACTCGGATTCGCGGCTCTGCTTTGCCCAACATAAGCCCCCTGACATCGTCAGTATCGCCAGCAGTTTATTCAACGGGAGTCGCAAAGTCAACCGACTCCCGCAATATCTGACCGTGGCAGTAACAA
>DASZVV010000403.1:0-1577 GCA_035546955.1 Bryobacteraceae bacterium | reverse complement strand
CCATGGGTGCTGGTGCGAGGTAATCATGAGGATTGCCAGCGCGCGGGACCGGGATGGCTGCGGCTCATGGGGCCACAGCCGTTCAATCCGATCGCGGGATGCACTGGCCATCTTCCGCTCTATACCGTGCCGTTGGGCGATTTGAATCTTGCGATACTCGATGACACCGATGCGCCGGATACGACCATCGACGCCGATCTCAAGAGCGAATACGAAGCGGATTTCGGCCAGCTCGCGAGACTCCAGAAGCCGCTGTGGCTGATCACGCATCGCCCGATCTGGGGCGCGCTAACGCTGTACGGCACGGGCATGGGCGGCAACCGCACGCTGATCGCATCGCTGCCCGATCCGCATATTCTCGAACCGGTGTCGCTGATGCTGGCGGGCCACATTCACACCTTCGAAGCGCTGAACTATGCCGACGCCAAGCTGCCGCCGCAGTTGATCGCGGGTTTTGGCGGCGATGCGCTGGATACGGCGCCCGCCGATCTCGCGGGTCTCAATCTTAGTGGAACGCAGGTGAAGGACGGCATCTCGCTCGGCGGCTTCGGCTTCCTCATCATGACGCGCGAGCCGAAGGGCTGGCGGATCGACGTCCACAAGATGGACGGCGCCATCGAGAAGGTTTGCCGTTTCGCAAACCGCAGGCTCGATTGCCCGAAGTCTTGATGTAATATCCGCTTCATGGGGCCATCCGGCGAAATCTTCGACGCAGCTTCGAGCCAGAGTGCGGTCTGGGCCGTGGTGCTGGGCGCCGTGCTCGCGACCGCCGGCGGCTTTGTCGCCACGCAGATGGAGCGCTTCGTCGAGCACCGCCGGCGGGAGCGCAATGCCGCGCTGTTCTTCGGCGAGCTCCTGACCACGATGCAGATCATCTTCCGCCATGTGCACGACACGCATGGCCGCGGCGATCCCTTCGGGCCGATCACGATCCGGATGCTGAAATCGGTGCGTAAAGAAATCGACATCTACGACCGAAACCGCGAGTCGCTGTTCGACCTGCGCCACGCCGATCTGCGCGCGCGAATCCAGACGCTGATCATCCGCATCACCATGCCGATCGAAGGCATTTTCGACGCGACGAACGAGATCCAGATTTGCGAGGAAAAGCTCCGCGCCGCGGGCGTCGAGTCGCGTCCGGATGTCGAGGCGCGCATTCTTCTCCTGCGCGAGATGCGCGAAGGCGGCTATGATTTCGTCATCCAGACGGCGCAGCAGCTTTCATCGCTCGTGCGCGATCTGGAGCCGCTGGCGCATCACAGCTTCCGCAATATCGACCAGATCGTGCGGGATTTCTGAGGACTGCTTCAGCGGTTCTTCAGGATGATCCCGAACAGGCCCTTGCCGTTGAAGCGGCGTGGATCGGAGCGGATGGGCTCTGCCTCGCAGATGATCGTCTGAAAGCCGGAGCGATCCTTTGTGAAGCTGTGGAAGCCCCAATTGGAGTCGATGTCGTCCACGACGATCACGCCGCCGGGCTTCACGGCCTCCCAGGCGCGTTCCAGTTCGAAGCAGACATTCTTCTCGGTGTGGAGGCTGTCGTGGATGAAGATGTCGATCTCGCCCAGGCTGGCGAG
>DASZVV010000402.1:0-17688 GCA_035546955.1 Bryobacteraceae bacterium | reverse complement strand
ACCAATTTCTCCGACCTCCACAATATGCCGACCGTCCTGATCGGCGTCGGCAACAACTCCTGGACAAAACAACTGGCGGCGGGCCAGCTTCGTTACGGCTTCGTCATGAACGAGGCGGACCACCCTTACGCCATCCGGGATAACCGAAATCCTGGAAAGGATTGGGTGCGCGGCGATCAGCGGAGCGATTCCTTCCGCGATTACGCGATCGTTTCGCGGCTCCTCGATCCGCGGGTGGAACAGGTGATCGTGATGCTCGGCGGCGTGGGAGCCCACGGCACGGAGGCTGCCGGTGACTTCGTCACCAATCCCGATCAGATCCGGAAGCTCGAAGCCTTCGCGCCCTCGGGCTGGGCCGGCAAAAACCTGCAGGTCGTGCTCTCCACGGAAGTGGTGAAAGGCAGCTCGGGCCCTCCGCGCATTGAAGCCGCTTACTTCTGGTAAAAACGGCGGCGTGGCGGTCCCGGAATTTCAGAGCAATCGTTCCAGTTCGGCGGCCAGATAATCCGTCGTCACCAGCCCCGTCCGGTAGGTCCGCGGATCGAAATAATGCCATTCCGCACCCGATTCGTGCGGGCAGAAAAAGATCAACTGCTCATCAACCGTATCGCGGTCCAGAAACTTCTGGTTGAATGACCTGATCCCGCCGCGCAGCACGTACCGATGCCGGAATTCCTCTGTGGAATACGGCTCATCCGTCGCGCTGTATTCGATCTGCAGCAGCCGCCCCCGCAAGCTGATCTGGTAAAGATTCGCGCCGTCTTCGTCGAAGTTCTCGATGCTCCAGTCCGGTGGATCGATCACGAGCGTGGGCTCGCTGAGCCGGGCATTGAGCTCATCCACGAACTCCCTGCAAACACGATAAAGTGCGGCGCCGCCTTCCTCACGCAGCCGCTCCACCAGTGCGCTCTCCTCAATCAGCCGCTGATCTCGTCCTGCAATGGCTTCAATCGCCTGGGCCAGCCGGTCCAGGCGGTGCTGCGGTCTGTGCTTCCATTTCCCTGCCAATCCAAACAATCCGTGCCCTCACCAGATCCAGAATATCCCTGCCGTGCAGCGAAATCGCTCGCCAGACGACGGCGCCGCTCCGGCTCGAAACCGCTCCGGTCTCGAGACTGCTCCCGTCTCGCCTCACGTATCTTACACGGAGCCCGGCGTGATCCGCCACTACCCAGCAACAGCCGGACGCCGGCAGGATTCTCCGCGCGGCATTCCGGTCGAGCAGCACCAGATCGCCGGAACGAAGCTCGGAGGGGAGCGCCAGATCCGCCGCCAGGTGCGCCGCAACCGGCTCTTCGAGTGGCGCAACCAGAGATGCCGGGAAGGGCAGGTAACCGCGAAACGCGCTGAATGAGGCTTCCGATCCTGGCCCGATGCGGTTCCGCAGCAGCGGCACCTCCCGGACTTCCGGCGGCGCCGCATCCTCTCCGAGCCACAGCAACTGCGGAGCTGCAATATCGAGCGCGCCCATTAACTGGTCTGCCGCCGCTGGAGAAAGAGAACGCACACCCTTGAGTACGTTGTGGAGATGAGGCTGCGAGAGGCCCGCGCGCCTCGCGAGCGCCCGCTCGCTGATCTCACCGGACCGCACCGCCTCGCGTGCCATTCCGGTAACGCGGTCCATCAGATCCGAGATGAAAATCCGTGAGGCCTTCAATGCCGCCCGCTATATTTCCGCTGGAAATAGGTGCGCCTGAAATACGGTAACAGAGCCGCGCAACGCCGTTTGTCCGCGTGCCGGAAGTGGCAAGATACTCAGCAGGATCGGATATACCCTGCAATTCAATCGGAAATAATTCCTTGCAATTACAAAAAAATGAAGGAAATTATAGAGACAAATTCGACGGGATTTATTGCGGCCCGTCGTAAGGAGCGACACTTGACTTTTGACTGGAGCAGTTCCGAAGCAACAGGGTTGGCCAGAGAAGGTTGCACGCATTGCCAGGGACTTGGATTGCGGAATACCGACAGGGTGGAAGACATCCCCTGCAGTTGCGTTTTAAGACGTATTTTTCGGAGTTGTTACGCGAAGTTTCGGCTATGTGCCATGCGGGAGAAACCTGTAGGCACCGTGCGGCTCGAAACGGTGCGGGGCTCCGAAGGCAATTTTTCGTGGGGCATGAAAGAGGAGGAATATATGGCGGATTTCTGCCTCGTGAGTAAACGAGCCCTCGACACCATGGAATACCAGATATTCCGCTTTCACTTCCTGCACGGCGCTGACTGGAAAGCCTGTTGCGGCCGGCTTGGGCTGGACCGCGGCAGCTTCTACCACCACCTGTACAGGATCGAACAGAAGCTGGGCAGGGTGTTCCGCGAACTGCGGCCCCACGCCCTGTTCCCGATCGATGAGTATTTCGGCGGCAAAGCGCAGCGAAACCTTCGGGAGTATTACAGCAATATCGCTCAGATGCCCCCCCTCCCCGGGAGAGTCCTGCCAGAGAAGATGATGCCTCAGCGCGCCAGGCCACTCCGGCCGCCGATCCGGCTGAAAAAGGTAGCCTGAGGAAACCGGGGTGTGCGCCGGGGACAGACCTGTTCTCCGGCGCGCACCCCATTCCTCGTAAAAACGTACAATAACCAGGTATGGGTTTGAGCCGTAATACCTGATGATGACCCTCAGCGAGAAGCACAAGTTCTTCACCCGGTGGTGCCACTGGGTGAACTTTCCGGTGCTGGCGGTAATGATTTTCAGCGGAATGCTGATCTACTGGGCTTACGATCCCTACCGCATCGGAATCGGCGATATCACCCTTTTCCACTTCTTCCCGCAGTGGTTCTACGATGCAACGGGGATCAATTCCCAGCTCGCGCGAGGCATGGCCATCCACTTCGCCGTCGCATGGCTCTTTGCCCTGAACGGCCTCGCCTACGTCATCTATACCCTGGTTTCGGGCGAATGGCGCGAGCTTCTGCCGGAGCGGAAATCGTTTCGCGAAGCAATCCAGGTTGCCATGCACGATATGGGGTTCCGCGTTCCCATGCCCCCGCAGGGCCGCTACAATGCGGCGCAGCGGATTTCGTACACGGCCATCGTCGTGATGGGCGGCTTCAGTCTCCTGACCGGCCTCTCCATCTATAAACCCGCCCAACTGCACTGGCTGACCGCGCTGTTCGGCGGCTACGAATGGGCACGCTTCGAACACTTCTGGCTCACTATGGGCTACGTGGGTTTCTTCCTTATTCACATCGCGCAGGTGATTCGCGCCGGATGGGCGAATTTTCGTTCTATGGTCTCGGGCTACGATCTCGTCGAGACGCCGGAACCCGAAGCTGCCCGGGAGAGCGCTCATGCCGAATAAGCTCACCCCTGAACAGGAGATCTCGCGGCGCACCCGGCGCGGATTCATCGGACTTGGCGCGGGCGCCGTAGTCGCGGCCGCCGGATGGAAGTGGATCAACAGCGGTTATCAGCCTGGTGGCGATATCCCGAAGCCTCTCCGCTCTGCGCTTCAGTTCAACGAGCGCGTCGTCCGCGGAACGCTCTTTGGCGACGGCCATCTCGTAAAAACCTTTCCGGCATCCGCACTCGGCAACATAAAAGTTAACGGAGACGAAGGCATGTCCGACGACTTCGATCCCGACGACTGGACGCTTTCAGTCACAAAGTTCGGTGGCGGCGAAGCGTCGAAACTCGATCTTGACGACATTAAGTCGCTGCCCCGCCACGAAGAGATCGTTGATTTCAAATGCGTGGAGGGCTGGAGCACGGTTACGCAGTTCGCCGGCGCGCGCCTCTCCGATTTCACCGCGAAGTTCGCGCCGGGTTCGGAAAAGGCGGGCTACCTCAGCCTGGTGACCCCGGACAACGGCTATTACGTCGGCATCGATACGCCGAGCGCGCTCCATCCGCAGACTCTTCTCGCCTGGGAAATGAACGGCGAGCCGCTGACCGATGACCACGGTGCGCCGCTTCGGCTCTGCATCCCCGTGAAGTACGGAATCAAGAACATCAAGCGCATCGGCAGCATCTCGTACGGCGAGAAGCGCCCCGCCGATTTCTGGTGCGAGCGCGGCTACGATTTCTATGCTGGTTTATGAGAATGCCGGCCTTCGTAGCCGCGCACGCCCGGACGCTAAACTGAAGAAACGGGCGCGTAGCTCAGCTGGTTAGAGCACCTCGTTTACACCGAGGGGGTCCGGGGTTCGAATCCCTGCGCGCCCACCATTCATCCCCTTGACCACCGTTCAGATCTTCGGTCTCAAAAACTGTCCGGCATCGCGTGCGGCCGAGCGATTTTTCAAGGAACGTCGCATTCAGGCTCAGTTCGTCGATCTGAAGCAGAAGCCGATGTCGCCGGGCGAGATCCGACGCTTCACCGACAAATTCCGGCTCGATGGCATCGTCAACAAAGAAGGCAAGCCGTGGATCGACGCCGGCCTTCAGTACATGAAAATGACCGACGCCGAGCTGCTGACAAAGATTGAAGCCAAGCCGCGGCTCCTGCGCCTGCCTCTCGTGCGCTGCGCGAACCGCTTCAGCGTGGGCCAGGATGAAGCGGCCTGGAAATCGATGGCCGCCGCATGCTGAAAATCGGTCACCGTGGCGCCGCGGGGCACGCACCGGAGAACACACTGGCATCGATCGAAAAAGCGATCGAATTCGGAGTCGACGTCGTCGAAATCGACATCCGCCGCTCCCTCGATGGCCACCTCATGGTCATGCACGACGCCCGCGTCGATCGCACCACCGGAGAACATGGCTACGTTCACGAGCTCAAGCGAGAGGAAATGCAGAGCGTCCCGACTCTCGCGGAGGTTGTGGCAGCCGTCGGAAGCCGGGCCGAAATCATGATCGAGCTCAAAGTCCGCGGCATCGTGGAAGAAGCCCTGAGCGATGCCGGTTCGCACCCGGTTTATCTGGCCTCATTCTTCCATTCCGAGCTGCTGCGCGTTCGCGAACTAGCCTCGAGTATGAGGACGATAGCCCTCATCGATGGCGTCCCGGTTCTTCCGACGGCATTCGCCCTCGAAGCGAAGGCCACGCACGTGGGCTTTGGTTTCGATTCCCTGGAGCCGGCGCTTGTGCACTCCTGCCGCGCCGCCGGTCTTCAGATCTTCACCTGGACCGTCGACGATCCGCGCGACATTGCGCACGCCGCCTCGCTCGGCGTCGACGGCATTATCTCGAACTACCCGGACCGTCTGCCGTAAATCCTGCCGCAACTGTGCGGAATTCAGCCAGCTGCCGGGCTTCCCACGCGGCATCCCGATTCAGTTCACACGCGAGAATCGCCGCGACCCTGGGCGCCATTTCCATCGCGGCGCGCGAATTCAAAAAGAGCGCGCGGGTACGGCGCGCCAGCACATCTTCCAGCGTTCGCGCCATCTCTTCGCGCGCCGCCCAGATCACTTCTGCTTCCGTATACGGCAGATCCGGATGAAGCCGTTCACCGCGCCCGAGCTCCCGAATTGCCGCGGCGTCTGATCCATAGATGGCAAGCGGCCCCAGCCGCTCCGCATTCGGCAGAAATCCGTGGATGTTGAGATGCTTCGTGACGCACTCCCGCTCCGGCAGATGACCGAGCGTGGCGGCGTGATTGACGCAATCATCCGCCATATTGCGATAGGTCGTCCATTTGCCGCCGCAAACCGTAATCATTCCGGAATTCTCCACGCGGATCGTATGCCCGCGCGAGAGCGCCGACGTATTAGCCGAATCGCCCTCCCGAATCAGCGGACGAATCCCGGCAAACACGCTCAGGATGTCTGCCCGGGTCGGTTTCTTCGCCAGAATGGAACCCTGCTGCTCAAGCAGAAAATCGATCTCCTGCTGCTGGGCAACCGGCTCGGGCACTGCTTCGGGAACCGGAGTATCCGTCGTGCCCACCAGCGTGTGGCCATGCCACGGAATCGCGAACATGACGCGCCCATCGCTCGTATGCGGGATCATGATCGCGCTCTCGCCGGCCAGAAACGAAGCGTCGAGCACGAGATGCACGCCCTGGCTCGGCGCGATCATCGGCGTGGATGCCGGATCAGACGCCCGCCTGAGGTCGTCGGTAAACGGGCCGGTTGCATTGACCACGGTCCGTGCTTCAACCGTGAAATCAACGCCATTTTCGAGATCCCGCACCGCGACCCCGTTGACGAATCCATCCGCGTCTTTCATCAACCCTGTAACTTCGGCGTAGTTCAGAACCGCTGCGCCCTGTTCCGCGGCCGTTGCGACCAGATTGATCAGCAGCCGCGCATCGTCGAACTGTCCATCGAAGTAGACAACACCGCCGCGCAGTCCTTCCGTCTTCAAAGTTGGCAGCCGTTCCAGCGTTTCTTCGCGCGAAAGAATGCGTGACGGACCGAAATCGTATTTCCCCGCCAGCAGGTTATAAAGCTTCAGCCCCACGCCATAAAACGGCGCTTCCCACCAGTCGTAATTCGGAACGACGAACGCGAGATTCCGGACGAGGTGAGGCGCGTTCCGCAGCAGGAGCCCGCGCTCTCGCAGCGCTTCCATCACGAGCGAGAGATTGCCCTGCTCCAGATAACGGACTCCGCCGTGCGCCAGCTTCGTGCTGCGGCTCGATGTGCCCTTGCCGAAATCGCTCCGCTCGAGCAGCAGCACGGAGTAGCCGCGCGATGCCGCGTCAACCGCAACACCCGCGCCCGTTGCCCCGCCGCCCACCACAATCACGTCCCACGGCCCGCTGTGCGCGCGCAGGCGGCGGAACATTTCAGCGCGGTTCACTGCTGAAACTGAGACAGATACTTGTTGCCGGCGTCGGCCAGTGTCTGAAACAGATTGCGGGCATCCTGCGGCATGTCCGGATGCTTTGCCGGATCGAGATAGCCTTTGTCGTTGATTTCTTTCATCACTCCCCGGATGATGGAGCGCACCTGCTCCGGGGCCAGCTTATCATCCGTGGACTTGTTGTACTGGTCGCGCAGCCGTCCGAACTCCCCGGACCAGTAACTCGTGACTGCTTCCTTCTCGCCATTGACCGAGTGCGCGAGGAAGAACGTATAGTTCTCGTCGCGGACCTTCGTCTTGTTCTGGCCCAAAAGTTCCGCCGCCTTTTTGTACATCTCCACGTCATCCGGATATTTTTTTGCTTTCAGCAAGTCGTCTGCCTGATTCTGAAGACCGGTCACGTCCTCAAGAACACTCACCTCGGCTTTACCCTTTTCTGCCTTGTCGCGCATGTGGCCGAAAAACTCGGTTTCAACCGGAATCGTGACCGGTTGCTTCACGCCGTCCACAGTAATGAAGCTGTTCTTCGGAAACACGGAAACAGCGATCCGCTTGAGCAGATCGTCCACTTCACTCGAAAGCTGAGTGAACCCCTTCTCGGCTTCAGCGAATTTTTCGCCGTCCTCAGCCTGCTGCGCCGCATCGAATTCACTGTGAAACTTCTGATCGAGCTTGCTGATCTCGTCGAGCGTGATCAGGTTTTTCGCGTCCTTTTCCTTCTGTTGTGGCTGTGCTCGCTCGCGATTCGATCCGAGCCCCCCGGTGACGTCGTATTGCGCGCACAAAAGAATCGGAAGCAGCGTGAGCGCACCTGTCAATTTTCCGGCTTTCAACCCACTGTCCAAAAATATTTTCAGAGTCATTGCCCCCATCCTTGACGACCTTTTCTGCAACGCAGGTGTTCACTGTGACAGATACTTATTGGCTGCCTCGGAGAGGGTCCGGAACAAACTGCGCGCATCGTCCGGCATGTCCGGATACTTCGCGGGATCGAGATAGCCTTTGTCGTTCATTTCCTTCACCACTGCCTGAATGATTTCGCGCACCTGCGCCGGCGCCAGCTTGTCGCCCGATTCTGCCTTGCCCTGTTCTGCCTTTTCGCGAGTGCGGCCGAACCAGTCGCTCTCGGCCTGGATCGTGACCGGAGTCTCCACCCCATTCACTTTCATCTTGCTGTTCTTGGGAAAAGTGGCTACGGCAATGCGCTTCAGCAGCGCATCAACTTCCACCGAAAGCTGTCCGAATTGCTGTTCGGCATGAGCGAATTTTTCACGATCCTCCGCCTCCTGCGCCGCGTCCAGCTCCTGACGGAACTTCTGATCGAGCGCAGTCAGTTCCTCCGTGGTAACAAGGTTCTTCGATGCCTTTTCCTTCTGCGGCTGATTCACCAGCCCGCCTCCGGCCGTGCGGTCGGTATCGAGTTGAGCAGACAAAAACAGCGGAAACAGCACAAAAGCGCAGATCGATCTTACGGGGTTTAAGCCTGTGACAAAACGCCCGATCGGGGCCATGCCACCATCCTAAACGAATTCTTGTCCGGAAGGGCCTGCGGCGTTCTATTTGCCGTCATTCGGCTGTAATTGCCATTTTTCGCCGAAAAACCCCGCTACAGCGACTTTTCCCGGCCATCGCGAGTCGGGTGCAGTTGTGAGATCAATCACAGCGTAATCCGGCAAATAGGCGACCTGCAGGGCATTATTCGACTCCGAATATTCCCGCATCGTCATCCCACTGTTGATCACAACGTACTTTTTGGGGTTCAGCGGATTTGGATAAATCAGGACCGGCGCATTCGTCGCCGCCGCGAATTTGCGGGTTCCGAGTGTCACCGAATCGGACGTCCACTGGATCGGCAGCTTATCAGCAATGCGCGCCAGAATCTGATTACTCTGTGGATCGCCCCACAGCACCAGATTGCTCGCCGCGATGTCGGCATCCGTCACGTCCGTATCGCTCTTGACCCGCGCATCGCCGCGCATCTGCGTGCGCCACATCCTGATGGCGTGCGCTTCTTCGGATTTCGTCCAGTTCCCGACCGTTTCGTTCATCGGCGTACCGGTCGGTGACACCATCAGAAAGCTATCGAAGAAAGCGTCGTCGATCGGACCCTGCAGATCGTGCCGCTTCCGCAGCGTGTTCGAATCGTCCGCGGCCGCCGCCCATTTGCCGTCAGTCTTCTGGAAATGCGCGGTCCACGAGCCGTCCGTCAGCGGACCCGGGGCCGTCATTGTCTGGCCGTCAAGCACCACTGTCACCTTGCTTGCCGGATTCAGCATACGCGCGCCCACGCCGAAATCGAAACTCACGGCTGATACGTTCGAAGTTTTTGCCTGAATCGCGTGATCGCCTTCGATTGACGCATCGACGCGCGCCCGCTCCCAGTGCTTTTCGAGGCCATCCACGATTACCCACCGCATCTGGTTATATTTCAGAGTCCATGTAGCGAAGCGAACCTCGCGCGGCCATTCATCGCGGCCTTTCACCGCGATGGCATCCAGCATTTCGTCGATCTGCGCCATGGCGGCGGGCGTGTACGCATGGCCGATATTCTTGCCGGTTACCCGTGAGAGGGTGAGGCCCTCGGCCGCCATGTTTTTCTCCATGATGTCGGCCGCCTGCCGCTGCGCGTCCATGTCGCCGTTGTAAGCAATGACCGGTACGTTGAAGAAATCGGCCGCGTAATCGGTGGCATTCGTCAGATGCAGCAATTTGTCCTCGAACCAGGTGGGCTGAATGCCTCGCCGCGTCTGACCGGTAAATTCCATGGTCTCCGCATAGCCTGCTCCGGGCGCCACAGCCGCGAACTGCGTCCCATAGTGCGCGCCGATATGCCACGCCGAAGCACCGCCCATCGAGAAGCCGCGAACCAGAATCCGGTTCTCATCCACATGAAAATTCTTCTTCACGTCATCCAGCGCTTCGAAAAGATCCACCTCGCCGGCGAACACACTGCCGTTGCAGAACCGGCCGTAGAGTTCCAGCATGATCGTGTCGTCCGGATGGAACTGACCGAGATTGTAAATACGGTCCCAGAGGAAATTGATCTCGCTCAGGTCTTCGCTGCGGCCATGGAACCAGGTGTCTACCCGCCAGGCGTGCGGCTTATCCGGTGTGTAACTCAGCGGCACCACAAGCCCGTAGGGCTGCACGCTGCCGTCGATTTTCGAAATATAGCCGCGCACCACGGGACCGGTGGCGCGAGTCCATGGTGCATCGCCATGCGCAAGCTGATCGGCGCGTTCCGTTCCCATCCGCAGCAACTCCTTCGCGCGGAAAACTTCCTCGGGTTTGAAAAACTCGTTTCCTTCGAGCGCGTAGCGAACCGCCTTCTCGAAGATCTGCACATCCGGCAGCCGCGGATTGCCTTTCAGCACGTCGATTCGGCCCTGCAGCCGCGTCAGTCCGGCGCGCAGGCTTTTCTGATCCGCATCGGAAACCTCGATGCCGGCAGGCGGGATGAGATGAAGGGGCCGCGGACCTCCCCGGCCGCGTCCACCCGAGGCGCCAGCAGCGCCCGGCGCGGCGGCCGGCGTCTGCGGAGGCGCCCCCTGCTGGGCAATCAGAAGCGCGGCACAGCCGAGCACAACAAGACTCAGGGTCCATCTCATAGGATTCGAGCAGTTATTATATCGCCGGGAACAAACGGCGATTGACTCAGATCGAGTCGCCGCTGTGGTGGGAAAGAAAGTCGCTGTCGATCAGTTTGCGCCCGGCGAAACCTTCGTCCGTGCCGTGCCAGAAGTCGATGTCGTCCTCATCCATGCGCCAGCAGAGATAGACTTCGCGCCCGCGGTAGAGAGTCGGGAAATCGATGAGCCCGACGTCGAGATCTTTCACCAGCACACCGCGCTCCTCCATCCGTCCGAGGAATGCCTTGAGCGCCTGCGCGCCGTGATCCCGCTGCGATTTCCAGGCTTCCGCCGACGTTGTGTTGACGACCATGCCACCGTTCATCAGAATGCGCGTGTTCAGCGCCTTCAGAGATTCGTCGGCCTCCTGGTAGCGGCTGCGCGTGTGCACCGCTTCACGCACATCGCGTGCGATGACCGGCAAAGCGGCCCGTGCTTCGCGAAGCGTGAAATAGCGCGGCATGTGGACTCAGACGGTGACTGGCTCTTCGGCCGCCGCGTAATGCGAGGCCACGTACTGATTGAGGATTTCGATAAACTCCGCCACAATCGCGTCGCCGCGCAGCGTCACGAAGAGCTTGCCGTCAACGTAAACCGGCGCAACCGGCTCTTCGAAAGTCCCGGGCAGCGAGATCCCGATGTTCGCGTGCTTCGATTCTCCCGGTCCGTTGACAATGCAGCCCATCACCGCGACCTTCATCATCTCCACGCCTGCGTAGCGTTCCTTCCAGCCCGGCATGCTCTCGCGCAGATACGTCTGGATCTGATCCGCCATATCCTGGAAAAACGTGCTCGTAGTGCGGCCGCAACCCGGACACGCGGTGACCTGCGGCGTGAAGCTGCGAATCCCGAGCGATTGCAGGATCTGCTGGCTGACGATGACCTCTTCGGTGCGGTCTCCATCAGGCAGCGGAGTGAGCGAAGCGCGAATCGTATCGCCGATGCCTTCCTGAAGCAGGATCGAAAGCGCGGCAGTGGTGGCGACGATTCCCTTGGAGCCGAGCCCGGCTTCGGTAAGCCCAAGATGCAGCGCGTAATCGCCGCGCGCCGCCATGGAGCGGTAAACGTCCACCAGATCCTGCACCGTGCTGACTTTCGCGCTGAGAATGATGCGGTCTTTCGGCAAACCGTAGCGTTCCGCGGCTTCGGCGGAGAGCAGAGCGCTTTGAACGATGGCTTCGAGCGTCACCTCACGCGCATCTTTCGGTTCGCTCAGCTTGTTATTCTCGTCCATCAGACGCGTCAGCAGGGAGCTATCGAGCGAGCCCCAGTTCACGCCGATCCGCACCGGCTTGCCATATTCGATGGCCGTTTCGATCATCGTGCGGAAATTGTCGTCGTGCTTTTTGCCGATATTGACGTTGCCTGGATTGATGCGATACTTCGCCAGTGCCCGTGCGCAGGCCGGATACTTCTTCAGCAGGAGGTGGCCGTTGTAGTGGAAATCGCCGATGATCGGAACCCGGACCCCGAAGGCATCGAGCGTTTCAACGATCTTCGGAACGGCCGCGGCAGCGGCTTCCGTGTTGACGGTGACGCGGACCAGTTCCGAACCGGCGCGAGACAGCGCCATCGCCTGATTGACGGTAGACGCAACATCCGCCGTGTCCGTGTTCGTCATGGACTGGACCACAATCGGGTTCGTTCCGCCGACTTTGATCCCGCCCACATTAACCGCGACCGACCTGCGCCGCGTGATTTCTGCCATTCGGCCTCCTGAAGGGGTAAGTCCAATTTTATCAGGAGGCAGGAGGCCGAACGCACCCTCTATTGAAGAACCTTCAACGAAACGACGGCGAAAATGGTGGAGTCGCTCTCCACTCCGGAAATCTTGCCGAGCACGGTCTTCTGGCCCTCCACGAAATCGCCTGACGTATCCAGCCCGACATTCTGATAGGTGAATTGAGGCTTGGATCCGTCCGAAAAGGTTCCGGTAACGACCGGGATTCGGAAATCCAGACTGACACGCCGGAAGCGAACAGACCATCCCTCTCCCTTGCGCGTAGCAGCTTCCGGGTCCAGCCGCAACGAGACAACCGTGGGCTGGTGCAGCAGTGGATCGGCCGTCCCCGGAAGTTCCATCGTCTCCGATGTTTCCTTACCCTCCTGCAGCCGCAGTGGAATTGTGTCCCAAAGCTGGATGTCCTTGTACTGGGTTGCTGCCCGCAGTTGCTTCGCTACTGATTCCATATCGTCCGGGAGCTTCGCACCGCTGGCCGGAGCCTTCTGCGAACAGCGGAGCAGCGTCAGCGTCATTTCGATATTGCGTCCGATTGCCGCATCGCTCCCGGGCGTATCGAGTTCCGCAATAACGCGCTTCATCTGAGCGACGACGTCTTTGGGGGCGTAGACCACAATCGTCCGCAATTGCGAGTCGGCCTGGACACTGGCCTTGAATACTCTCAGCAGATTCACAAGCCGGTCAAAAGAATCGCCGGTCAGCGTGTTCACGTGGATTACCGCCGCCTCAAGCGGCTCCTGAGTCGTTGTCTCGTTGGCAGGAGCTTGTCCGTAAGTGAAGCTCGCGGCGAGCACCAGAATCAGGGCAGCAGCACATAAACGCATAAGTTCGTCCTTTCGGTCTCTCGTTACCCGCCGACCAGCAGAATCACCACATTCGGATCGGGCGTTTCGATCCGAATCAGATTTGCACCGCTCGCAACTGGTTCCTGCCGCGGCTTCGCGATGCGATGCCGCGCTCGAACGATGTGAGGCCTGGGCGGAGGCGCAGGCGGCGCTTTCACACTGGCCACTACCGGAGCCTGAACAACCGGCGCGGGCGGAGCACCCGGTGTCTTCCCCCTCGCGATCAGAAAAATGAGCAGCAGACACGCAGGCGCCAGCACCGCTGCCATCCATTTCCAGCGGCGGCGCAGCTTTTCCGGCCAGTTCTGCGTGCGCTCGGCGACTGCCATCCGAACGCGGGCTTTCGAATCCGGTGGGACAGGTTCATCCCGCATCTCCCGGAAGAGTTCGCGAATCTGATCTTCCGTCATCTCGCCCCCTTGCTCAAAATCTCCCGAAGGCGGCTCATCGCCTTCGCCACCTGGCTTCGCACGGTCGCTTCGGCCGACCCCATGATCGCCGCGACGTCGCCGGTCGATAGCCCTTCAATCTCGCGCAGCACGATCGCGGCGCGTTCGCGGGGCGGCAGCGTCCCGAGCGCCGCCATCAACTGCTGTTTTTCCTGATCCCGAATCGCCGACGACTCCGCCGACAGATCCTTCGATGGCAGATCCGGCATCTCGACCGAGGGTCTCGCCGTCCGCCGCCGCGCCGTATCCAGACACAGATTCACCGTCACCCGGTACATCCACGATCCGAGCGTCGCGTCAGTCTCAAACACGAGGCCATGCCGGTGCAGCCGAAGAAAAACCTCCTGCGCCACATCCTCGGCATCCGCCCAGTTCCCCAGAATCCGGAACGCGGTTCGCAGAACGCAGGTCTCCCGCTGGTGAACAATGTCGTCGAATGAATTGCTCACTTCCCGGGGCGTCTCCAGCATCAGGGCCGCTTCCAGCATCTTCTGCAGGTTAAAACGAGCGAGGGGTGGAAAGTGTTGATCGGATATTCGGTCTACGCTTTTGTAGCTACAGGGTTATTGTTGTCCTGACCGTTGCCCATACCATTCGCGACTGAGTGGAGGCAGAGACGATTCGGATTATCTCTACCCGGCGAGCGAGCAAGTGGAAAAAAGTCGCAGCGCAAGGGAGAGGGTTATCAGACTCGGCTCAATGCCCTGCTCCGCAGCGCCATGTTGAAAGAGCAGGAGAGCGCATCACAGTGCTGATTTTCGCAGCAGCCACCAGGCAATCAGCGGCAACGGCGCGAAGAGCCAGCACGCCGGTCCGTATCCGGAGCGGTCCACGATTGCGCCAATAACCGGCGAAATCACCGTCTGCAGCACGCCATACGAGAACACCAGCCCCGCGATCGCGCTGCCGGCGCGGTCCGGACCCCAGATATCCACGGGAATCGTATAAAGGTTGACGCTGCCCGCCGTCGTCCAGAAATAACTGGCGGCGACGGCGAGCATGGCGGTCACCGGCGAAGGGCAAACGGGCACAAGGAATGTCACCAGACAGGCGAGCGCGCTGATCAGCATCGCCCCCATGCGCGCGTCGACATGACCCGCTCCGCGCACAATGGATCGGCGCGAGAGCCATCCCCCGGCGAATGCGCCCAGCGTCGAAGCCACTGGCGGAAACCAGGCGAACGCCGCGGCAGCCTTCACCGTCAGCGCGAAAGTGTGGACCAGATAATTCGTCGTCCAGTTGGACCACAGCGAATAAATGCTCATCCAGAGCGCATTCGCCAGCATCAGCCGTTGCACGCGCGGATCGCGCAACAATGAGAGGCCAACCGTGTCGTGCTGCGGCGGCGCGGCCTCATACGGCTCCACGCGCCGCCGCACGAAGAGAAACACCGGAATCCATAGCAGCCCCAACGCCCCGCAGATGAAGAACGGCTCACGCCAGCCCGGCAGCGCGGCAACGAGCAGCGGCGATGCCACGCCGGCGATACTCAGCCCCACCTGCGTCATCGCCGCGCCCACCGCGCGGTTCTTCGGCTCCAGGTATTCCCCGTTCAGTTTCCCGGCCGCGGGCACGCCGACCGATTCGAATCCGCCCAGCATCGCCCGCACACCCAGCAACTGTCCGAACCCCCGGCTGATGGCGCCAAGGAAAGACGACGCCGACCAGAATGCCACCGCCCATGCCATTCCGATTTCAAGCCCCAGCCAGTCGAGCAGCCATCCGGTGAACGGCGAAGCGAGGGCGTAGGCGATCGAAAAAGCCGAAATCAGCCAGCCGAATTGCTGGTTGTCGAGATGGAATTCCGCCATTACCCGCGGCCCCGCGGCGGACAAAACCAGACGGTCCAGATAATTCCAGGTGGAAGCCAGCGCGAAAACGGAAACCACGGTCCACCGCGCCGCGTTGGATTTCATGGCCAAAGTTCAATCAGTATAGCGGCTGACGCCGCGCCGCAGCGTGCGATAAGCTCATGAAGGCTTTATAAACAATCTCTTATGTCCCCCGGCATCTCCCTGAAACAGAAGGCGCAGAAGATCCCGCTGAACCGCGCCCAATGGACGATCCTGATCCTCCTGGTTCTGTCGATCACGATCAACTACATCGACCGGGGCGCGCTCTCCGCCGCGGATAAATATCTCCAGTTCGACTTCGGCCTCGACACCGAAAAGCGCGGCACCGTCTACTCTGCATTCTTCATGGGATACGCCGGTTTCATGCTGCTGGCCGGCTGGCTGGTGGACCGGTTCGATGTCAACCGCGTACTGGCCTTCGGATTTCTGGTCTGGACAACCGCCATCCTGCTGACCGGGGCTGCCAGCAGTTTCCCCATGCTGATTGGTCTGCGGCTTCTGCTGGGCGCCGGCGAGAGCGTGGCGTACCCCGCGTATTCCAGAATCCTGGCGGCCGATTTCAGAGAAGAGCAGCGCGGGTTCGCCAATGCCGCGATCGATGCGGGCAGCAAGATGGGCCCCGCGCTGAGTCTGCTTCTCGGCGGGTTGCTGATGGAGAAGTATGGCTGGCGCAGCTTCTTTTACGCAATGGGCGTGCTCAGCCTGCTCTGGATGATCCCATGGCTCACCCTGGTGCCGAAGACCAAACATGCTGTCGCCACGGAGGTGCGGCGCATCCCGAGTATGCTTGAAATCTGCCGCAAGCGTGCCGCGTGGGGCACGTTCATGGGATTGTTCGGCGGGAACTATGCATGGTATTTCCTGCTGACATGGATCCCTGGCTACTTCCGTTCGGCGCGGGGTTACACGCAGGCGCAGGTGGCAACACTCGGTTCGATCCCTCTGTGGGTCATCGGAATTACGACTCTGCTGTCCGGTCTGCTCTCCGACCGCCTGATCGCCCGCGGATGGAATGCAAGCAAGGTCCGGAAAGGGTTCCTCGCCACGGGATTGATCACGGCAACGATCATGCTGCCTGCTGCCATCGTCCAGGACTCAACGCAGGCGCTCGTGCTGATCTGCATCGCAAGCGTGGGGATCGGAATTGAATCCTCCAACGTGTGGGCCACAACCCAGCGCATGGCGGGACCGCTCGCCTCGGGACGCTGGACCGGAATGCAGAACCTCGCGGGGAATATTCCGGGAATCATCGCGCCCTGGTTTACCGGCTGGGTGGCGAAGGTATCGGGGGGAAGTTTCTACGCCGCATTTGTCGCCGCAACGGCGATGCTGCTGGTCGGTTTCGTGGGATACATCATTGTGATTCCGTGCGTGGAACCGATCGACTGGGACGCGGAAAAATAAAGAAAGAATTCGAATCGTTGCAGGGGGTTTAAAAACCCCTCCTGCTGCAACCGCCAAGCGGGGGATAACGAGCCTTTTGTACTGCTAACCACCCGCCCCCGAAGACGAGTGATCCCGGTCCCGTCACCCCAATCGCCCACGTATTGCAGCAGAGGGCAGGTTGGAGTACTTCAAACGATTCGGTCACTATAGTAGCAAGTCCTCCGCCAGGAGCGCCATACCTAAATTGTTGATTTGATACGGGAATTTTACAGAGGCCTGGATCGGACTGGGCGTCCGGTCACCAATAGTGTGTCAGGGCGACTCAATTGTGGCAATCGTCTCACCGGGTGGGTCAGGAGAGGGACGCGATGACAAATGTAGCTTCCGGCGACTCAATGGCGAGGGCCCCGGATCCCGGCTCGACGAGCCAAACCTCACCCGACCGGAAAGGCTCCCCGGCGATGCTGCCCTCACCTTCGGCCGCGATGCAGAAGGCCGGCTGTGATGGAGAAGGGAGATCTGCCCTTCCGCGCACGGCGAATTTTTGCGACCGGAAATAGTCGCATTCCACCACATCGCCGTTGCGTCGTCCCTCTGCGGGCCCGAAGTGCGAAACCGCGAGCGACTCATCGAGATGGAGTGGCCGGGCGGGCATCCGCTGGTAGTCGTAGAGCCGGTAAGTGGTGTCGGAATGCTGCTGGATTTCGCAGAGCACCAGGCCGTCGCCGATGGCGTGGATGGTGCGGGCGGGGATGAAGAATGTGTCGCCGGCTCGGGCGGGCAGCCATTCCAGCAGTTCGACGATACCGCCGTCGAGCGCCGCTTCTCGTACCCGCTCGCCGCTCACGGTTTCGCGCAGACCGATGGCCACAACGGAACCCGGCTTCGCCTGCAGGATGTGCCACATCTCCGTCTTGCCGCGCGCTTCACCATGTGCCTGGGCGAAAACATCGTCGGGATGCACCTGAACGGAGAGACGTTCCGAGGTAAAGAGGAACTTCACCAGGAGAGACGGAAGCTCGGGAGCGGTGAACCAGATCTCGCCGATCTTGCGGGCCTCCGGATTTTCGAACCAGGGGCTGGTAGTGGTGGCG
>DASZVV010000401.1:0-4366 GCA_035546955.1 Bryobacteraceae bacterium | reverse complement strand
GCGCTCCATCGGTATCGTTGCGATTGAAATACGCTTTCCCTCCTGTTCTCTCGGCAATCTGGATCATCGTTGAGATCGTGCCGGTCGCCGGTTCGCCGTAAGGAATCAGACCGCGCGTATCGATCGTATTCACAGCCGCGTTCGCCTCATTCAGCGCGTGAAACGTCTTGTCCCAGGCAAACTGATCCGCTCCGCGAATCAGCCATCGAGGGAACGCCTCCGTGATCCAGAAGATGCTTTTCCGCCCCGGAATCGAGGTCAGCTGGTCGGCCAGCGACTGCAGCGAGCGCCGCGCGTCTTCGGCATTCTGGTGCCACGCATCGAAAAACTCGCTACAAGTTTTCAACGGGCTTTCCCAGGGCGGCACATCCTGATCGCCGCCTATGGTCTGCGCCCGATCCAGCGCAAATTCAGCGGCACAAAGCTCGTCATTGGCCCTGGCTCTGCGCGTATGAGGATCCATATGGGCGGGAGCATCGAGATCTCCACCCTCCGGGTCCACATTCTTGACCCGGATGTTCGGCCGCATTCCTGTCGGCCGATGTTTCTCCAAAGCATGCCGCAGCGCATCCCGATCCGTCGTGTAGTCCTGCAACAACAGCAATCCCCGATGCCGCACAATCGCATACAGCGCGATCCGCTCATCGGCAGGAATCTTCGCCGTTACATCCCGAACGCTCTGCCGCGCCTGCACGTCGTCCTCGAAATAACTGTTGACCTCATCGAGAATGATTGCCGTCGAGTGCCCCACCGCGGGAACCGCAGTATTCGCGCCGGCCGAGAAGGAAGGATGCAGCGGCGTCGGCATTCCTGAGATCGGCTGGAACGTGTTCGCCATTGAGAACGATGTAATCGTCCGCGGCTTCCCTTCATCCGCGACCGAAAAGTCGTCCTTTGTCAGCCCCAGAACCGGCGCGCCCTTCGTGTCCGTCACCGTCACGTCCACCACTACCTCGCGGGAATCCACCCGGATCACCTGCGCTCCCGTCCAGGGAATCGCAATCGCGGCCAGTACCGGAACCGCGAGGCGCTTCACCATGGGATATCGACGCCGGTGCTCTGCTCCGCCATCGACGTGCCCTGCGAATCCCGTACCACCAGACGCACCAGATATTTCCCCGGTTTCAGCGTAAAATCGGTCGAATTTTCGATTCCCGATTTCATCCACGCGCTCAGCGTCGCGTCCTTCAGCCGCAATTCGATCGTCTTCTGGAACGCCTGCACGAAATTGCCGTTCGAATCAAAGATTCCGATCACCATCGTCAGATCGTCGTCGTTGCGCCCTTCCGCCTTCTTCAGCTCCAGCTTCGTCGCATCCACCCGGACATTCGCGGTCAGCGTGGCATTGTCGCCATCCTTGAAAAATTCCGCCTGTAATCGCACCGGCAGCGATCTCACATCCTGATTCGAAAAGAAGGCGTCCTGAATTTCCTGCCGGATCATCTCCTGCGGATCCACCGGCTTCACATTCGCGTAATAGGTCGTGCGTGCCTGCACTGTAAACCCACGCGGATTCGCCAGCGTAACTTTCAATGTATGCGGCTTTATGTCGTTTTTGAGTTCGAGTGGCGAAAACGCCAGCATATAGATGAATTCGGGCGGCGCGGCCACGCGCTGAAATCCCTCATCGTAGTCGTTCGTCCCGTGATAAAAAGATCCACCCGTCCCATCCGCCAGATCCGCCATGGCATCGGTCAGCGCGAGGGTTTCCTGGTGCAAATACTGCGCCTTCGCCGGATCGGGCATGCCGCGGTTCTCCGCGCTGTTCAGCCCATCGGTATAAAGTCCCCGTGCATCCAGCCCCCCGATCACCACATTCGACGCCAGTGCGTTGTCAATCAGCTTGGTTTCCTCGGGGCGCTTGTCATCCAGCACCAGGAAACCAGGCGAAATCACGACAATGCTGCGATAGCCCGGCATCGCCGCCATCCGGCTGATCAGATTCCGGACCATGTTGAGCGATATTTCGGTCGAGTTGTCTCCCGTAAGCAGCGCCGCGCGCGAAGACTCTTCCACCGCCCGTTCCGCGGTGTCCGGCTTATAGCCGCACTGTTCCATCGCTTCACGCATCAGGAGCTTCGTGGCGCCTCCATCGTGCTTGTTATAAACCAGGTCGCCCATGAAGTAACTGACCTGCGGACACATCCGCGCCGACATTTGCTGCTCCGCTCCGGCCTGCCCTACGGTAATCGCCGTCATCGCGGCGTGCAGCTTGTCCAGATCCGTCGTGAATTCCTGCATATGCCGCCCGGACGTGGTGAAAATCCCGACTCGCTGGCCGGTCTGGCTCAGATTCAGCGCATCGATCTGCCGTTTCGCCGCGTCGCGAGTACGCACAAGATCGGCCAGGGTCATGTGAGTATCGTCGAAAAGATAAGCGGTAAAACGATCCGGCAGGGCGGCGACTTTGATCTCGCTCGCGGGCTGATCCGCAGCGGCGGATGCGGCCTTGCTCGCCGCCGCGGCAGTCTCGAATTTTTCGACGCTGAATTTCGAAACAATCTGCGGCTTGCCGTTGTCGAACAGGTGGAAATCGTCGACTTTCAGCGTCCCCACCGAATGGCCGGTCGCATCCCTCACCACGACCGGCACCTGCACCAGGTTCGTCGAAGAACGGAAAATGGCTGTGGCGGGAGTCGAGCTGACCTCGGGCGCGTCCTGCGCAGCAGCCGCCAGAGCGAGACTCAGAATCAACAGGGAAGACCGCACGGCCTTCAATATATACGACGACTGGTCGTAGGTCAACCGGGCCGTCAGCCTACCGGTACGTCTTATCGTCGAGATGCGAGAAATCCACGCCGTCTTTCATCACGCCGATCGTAATCACCGCGAAAGTAAACACTTCCGTTCCCGGCTCCAAATGTCCCGCGATCGCCCGGTCCGGCTGGGCCAGCGTTACATGACAATGAATCTTCCCGTCGATGATATACCCGTTGGCCGACACCATATCCGCGGGCGACGTCGGGTTCTTCTCGAACATATTCTTCGACGGGAAGTCCCGATTGCTGACCTGATGCAGCTGATATCCGCGCACCGATCCGGCGCCCGCCAGAATCACGGCATTTTTGATCTTCTGCTGCGCGACCATTTTTTCCAGCCCCGCCAGCAGATCCGTGCCAAACTTAAACCGCAGCGTGACGATCCGGTCAAACTGCCCCGTGATTGCATACACGTCGGGCACCGCATCGCTGTTGGCTTTGGCGTCATCGGCGGGATTCGCCGAATGATTGGTCTGTTCGCGCCGGGTTTCCTGAGCGCCGGCCAGCGCGGCGGCAAGAAGCAAAACGAGGGCAATGCGCATAGGTCTTTATTATGCGCAGAGTCAGTTAATTCTCAGAAGGTTTCTCCGCCCCGTCGATCACCACCACTTCCACGGGCCCCTTCTCCGCTTCCAGCTTCAGACCAAGCTGCTCCTGCAGCGCCGTAAAAATCGAAGGACCAGCCGTGTCGCCCAAATCCGGCGAAAACACCAGCCGGAAATCGTATTTTCCCGTCAGCGCCGTTCGATCGACAACCGTGCGCGAAACCTGGTTCGAGAGAAAGCGAGTCAGAACGTCCATTGGAACTTTCTTTCCCGTGACCCCGGCTTTCGCTTCGTCCGTTCGGCTCATGTTGAGGCCCATGTCGTTGCGGCCATCTTCCGGCGAGACCTGCATGCGGAGCCCGCCTTTCGACACCGTCAGCGCGTACACGGGCATCTCCTTTGTCTCGCGATGAATCTTCAGGCGAAACCGGTCCGCCAGCATCGTCCGAACCTTCGCCATCATTTGCTCGCGAAACTGATTGCGATGCGCGTCGTCCATGGCAGCGAGTTCCCGTTCCGTGGGAGACGCGGCCTCGTCTTTCGTGACGATCGTGTACTTCTCGTCATTCATCCACCCGATTCCGCCCACGATCTGAAATCCCCGGACATCGTATGCCTGCGCGACCAGAGTCATCAGATTCACGCCGCTCGCCTCGAACGAGCCGCTGGGGCCGATCCCGATGTGCACCATGTTCGACATCGGATCGCCGGGTTTGATCGAAACCACATCGAACGCCGGCTGAGCAAATGCCATTCCGATCGTCAACAAAACTCCCGCTAAGATGCGTTTCATAGAGGCTTAATTCTCCGATGGTTTTTCCACGCTCTCGATCACCACCACTTCCACGGGCCCCTTCTTCGATTCCAATTTCAGCCCAAGCTGCTCCTGAAGGGCAGTGAACAGCGATGGCCCCGCGATCTCACCCAGATCGGGCGCGAACGCAAACTGGAAATCGTACTTGCCGGTAAGGCCCGTCTCGTCGATCACCTGCCGCCCCGATTGATCCGAAAGATACCGGACCAGATTCGGGATCGGCAGCCCTTTCCCCGTGACGCGCATGT
>DASZVV010000400.1:0-8093 GCA_035546955.1 Bryobacteraceae bacterium | reverse complement strand
CGTCGGACACGTGACGCCGTTCGGCCAGCGCTTCGCAACCATGTAAGTAACACAATTGTCGGGGTCGGCAAAGTAGGCGATTGCGTCTTTAAGTGTCTTGGGCGACTTAACTTCCATGAATTCAGCATAGCCGAAAACAGTGGACCCGTCAAGTATATTATTACCGGCAACTGCTGGACCTTGAGCCAGGGATTGTGGGCGCGGAAGAGCGTCAGGGCGGCGAGCAGTATCAGGGCGAGTCGGGTTATGCAAAACCTCCGGAATCAACCTATCGCAACCGAATGCGGTCGGAATGCCGCGCGTCTTTCGGGGTAGAGGCTCTGGGCCGGGGGGTAGAGGCTCTGGGCCGGCCGACTCCTATCATGTTGATTCTTCGGCGGGAATTGCGCCTGCCTCTGGATCTGTTCCCGCCACTCCCCCAGTATGCTATCCTCAATCAGGACAAATTTAGTCCGAATTCATGCTGAAGCTGACCAAGAAAGCGGATTACGGGCTCATCGCGCTGCGGCATCTGGCGTCGGCGCCGGGGGCGACGGCTTCCACGAAGGATATGGCGGAGATTTATCATCTGCCGGTCACGCTGCTCGCCAAGGTCCTGCAGCAGCTTTCGAAGGCGGGGATTGTGAAGTCGGTGGCCGGTACGAATGGCGGCTACAAGCTGATGCGGCATCCGGGCGCCGTTTCGGCGCTCGAAGTCGTGCGCGCCATCGATGGCCCGGTGATCCTCACGCACTGCTTCACGGAACACGGCACGTGCGACCAGTCGAGCAACTGCACGGTGCGTGAGCCGCTGCGGAAAGTACACGAAGCGATTCTCGATGTACTCAACCGTTTCACCATTAACGATCTTGCCGAATCGCAGACGATCAAATTGACTCCGGCTCCGGCGCCCTTGAATCCGGTGTCCGTAAGTGTGCATCAGGAAATCTGAACCGAATATGAAGCTGCCTATTTATCTCGATAATCACGCCACCACGCGGGTCGATCCGCGCGTTGTGGACGCCATGCTGCCTTACTTTACGGAGTTCTACGGCAATGCGGCGAGCCGTAATCATGAGTTCGGCTGGGAGGCCGAGCAGGCGGTCGATAAAGCCCGCAAGCAGATCGCGGATCTGATCGGCGCGACGTCGAAGGAAATCATTTTCACGAGCGGCGCGACCGAGTCCGACAACCTGGCCCTCAAAGGCGTGGCCGAAATGTACGCCGAAAAGGGCAATCACATCATTACGGTTGTCACCGAGCACAAGGCGGTTCTCGATACCTGTAAGAAGCTCGAAAAGAGCGGCGTGCGGGTGACGTATCTGCCGGTGATGGGTGACGGCCTGATCGATCTCCAGATGCTGAAGGAAGCATTCACGGATAAGACGATCCTCGTCAGCATCATGTACGCGAATAACGAACTGGGTGTGATCCAGCCGATTCGCGAAATCGGCAAGTTGTGCCGTGAACGCGGCGTCCTGTTCCACACCGATGGTGTACAGGCGATCGGCAAAGTCCCGGTCAACGTGAATACGGACAACATCGACCTGATGTCGATCAGCGCCCATAAAATGTACGGTCCCAAGGGTGCAGGCGCGCTCTACGTACGGCGCCGCAATCCGCGCGTGCAGATCACGGCGCAGATCGACGGTGGCGGCCATGAGCGCGGCATGCGGTCAGGCACGCTGAATGTGCCGGGCATCGTGGGTCTCGGCGAAGCGTGCGAACTCTGCCGCAAGGAAATGGACGTCGAGATTCCGCGTCTGCGGGCACTCCGTGACCGGCTGAAGAACAAGCTGGAAGCCGGACTCGACGAAGTTTACATCAACGGTTCGATGGAGCACCGTCTGCCGCACAGTCTGAACATGAGCTTCGCTTATGTGGAAGGCGAGTCGCTGCTGATGGGCATCAATGATATTGCGGTTTCGAGCGGCTCCGCCTGCACCTCGGCGACGCTCGAACCGAGCTATGTGCTGAAGGCGCTGGGTGTGGGCGACGACGTTGCGCACTCCTCCATCCGTTTCGGCATTGGGCGCTTCAACACGGAAGAAGAGATCGACTACACCGCGGACAAGCTGATCGATGTGGTGAAGAAACTGCGGGAACTTTCGCCGTTGTATGAGATGGCGAAAGAGGGCATTGATCTCAGCACTGTGCAGTGGGCGCACGACTAAAGAATTTGATTTAAGGAGAGATTCAGATGGCATATTCCGACAAGGTTCTCGATCACTATAACAATCCGCGCAACGTAGGCTCGCTCGACAGGAACGCGTCGAACGTGGGCACCGGCATGGTGGGCGCGCCCGAATGCGGAGACGTGATGAAGCTGCAGATTCAGGTCAACGACGAAAGCGGCATCATCGAGCAGGCGAAGTTCAAGACGTTCGGCTGCGGCAGCGCGATCGCGAGTTCCTCGCTCGCCACCGAATGGCTGAAGGGCAAGACGGTCGATGAGGCGCTCCAGATCAAGAACACGGATATCGTGAACGAGCTTTCGCTGCCGCCGGTGAAGATTCACTGCTCGGTGCTGGCGGAAGACGCGATCAAAGCGGCAATCGGCGACTATCGCGCCAAGCAGGCGAAGCAGACTCCGGCCGCCCAGACGGTGGCGTAACATGAGTCCGCTCGAACAACAGCCCGGGGCGGCGGCCCCGCCGGCCCCGGCCGACGTGTCCGCATCCGGGGTCACGGTGACCCCGAAAGCGCTCGCGAAGATTCGCTCCACATTCGAAAAAATGGGGGCGAAGGGCGGGCTGCGTCTCGGCGTGCTCGGGGGCGGGTGCTCGGGTCTGAGCTATCAGTTCAAGTTCGACGCGCAGCCGCGGCCGAAGGACAAGGTGTTCGATTTCGACGGCGTCCAGATCTTCATCGATCCGAAGAGTATTCTCTATCTTCACGGCCTGACGCTCGATTACAAGGAAACGCTGATGCAGTCCGGGTTCGTTTTTGAGAATCCGAACGCGAAAAAGAGCTGCGGCTGCGGGACTTCCTTCACGGCGTAAGCCTCGTGCCCGATTATTTTGAAGCCTTCGGGATGCCCCGGCATCTCGAAATCGACACCAAAGACCTGGAAAAGAAGTTCTATGCGCTGAGCCGCAGGCTCCATCCGGATCTTTTCGCGCGAAAGAGCCCGAAGGAGCAGGAGGATGCGCTCGAAGTCTCCGCTGTGCTGAATGATGCGTATCGCGTGCTGCGCGACCCAATTGCACGCGCGATGTACGTGATGAAGCTGGAGGGGTTCGAGATCGGTGAGCAGGGAACGAAGGACGTTCCGCCAGAGCTGCTGGAGGAGGTCTTCGAACTCAACATGGCGCTCGAAGACGAAAGCGCCAGGGACGAAGTGCTTGCCGCACGGGGCCGGTTTGAGGGGATGCGGGACGAAATCGATGCCGGGATGCAGGGTCAGTTTGCGGAGTGGGACCGCACCCATGAGCGCAGTGTGCTGGAAGCGATTCGCGGGCAGTTGAATCGCCGGAAATACATCACGAATCTGATCGCGAGAACGGACAAAGCCCATGTTTCAGATTGAATTCGACAATCAGGACACCGTCGTCGGGATCGACCTTGGCACCACGAACAGTCTGGTCGCGTGGATGAATCTCACGAAACCCGAAATCATTCCGGGCGAAGATGGCAGCCGCATCGTCCCGAGCGTGGTCTCGCTGCGGGCGGATGGCGAAGTGATCGTTGGCAATGCGGCGCGTGTGGAACTGATCGATCATCCCGAACGCAGCGTTTATTCGGTGAAACGCCTGATGGGGCGGGGAATCGCGGATGTTCAGGAAGAGCTGAAGCTGTTTCCGTTTCACATCGCGGAGGGCAGCGAGTCGGTGATCCGCCTCGCGCTCGGCGAGAAGACGCTGACGCCGCCGGAAGTTTCGGCCCTGATTCTGCGGCAACTGAAGAGAAATGCCGAAGCCGCGCTCGGAACGCCCGTAACGCGCGCCGTGATCACTGTGCCCGCGTATTTCAACGATGCGCAAAGGCAGGCCACGCGCGACGCTGGCCGCATCGCCGGTCTCGAAGTGCTGCGCCTTGTCAACGAACCCACCGCCGCTGCGCTCGCCTACGGGCTCGATAAACGGAAGGAAGGCCTGATCGCGGTCTACGACCTGGGCGGTGGCACGTTCGATATTTCGATCCTGAAGCTGCACGAAGGCATCTTCGAGGTGCTCGCCACGAACGGCGATACGCATCTCGGCGGCGACGATATCGATAACCGTCTGCTGCGGATCGCGCTCGAAGACATTCAGTCGGAATGGGGCGCTGACATTTCGCACTCGGGCTCGGCCGTGCAGACGCTGCGCGCGGCGGTGATTCAGGCGAAGGAAGCGCTGTCATTCGCGATATCGGCGAACATCGAATTCGCGTGGGAAGGCAAGGCCTACCGCCGCGAGATCTCGCGTGAGCTGTTTGAAGGGCTGATTCGCGATATTATCGACCGCACGCTCGGCCCTTGCCGTGACTGCCTGCGCGATGCGAACGTCAAACCGGAGGACGTCGACGAAGTGGTGATGGTGGGCGGTTCGACGCGCATCCCGCTGGTACGCAGCGCAGTCGAAGTTCTTTTCCGGGCGCGTCCCCATACGGAACTGAATCCGGATGAGGTGGTGGCTCTCGGGGCAGCTGTGCAGGCCGGCATTCTGGCGGGTAAGGTCGAGAATCAACTCCTTCTCGACGTCACGCCGCTCTCACTCGGCATCGAAACTTACGGCGGCGTGGTTTCGAAGATCATCCACCGGAATTCCACGATTCCCGCGAGCGCGGGGGAGACGTTCACGACGGGTGTCGACGGCCAGACCAACGTTCTGATCCACGTGGTGCAGGGGGAACGCGAACTGGCGAAGGATTGTCGGAGTCTCGCGCGCTTCGATCTCAAGGGCATCGCACCGATGCCGGCCGGAATGGCTCGCATCGAAGTTCGCTTTCTCATCGATGCGAACGGAATCCTCAACGTCACCGCACGCGATGCGCGGACCGGGCAGGAGCAATCGATCGACGTGAAGCCTTCCTACGGCCTGACGGACGATCAGGTGGAAGCGATGATCGAAGCCTCGATTGACCACGCCGAAGAAGATTTCGAAGCGGCGCAGATGGCGGGCGCGCGAGTGGATGCCGATACGATTCTCACCGCGGTCACGAAGGCTCAGAAGAGCGACGCCTGGGGGGATCTGAGCAATTCCGAGAGAGCGGATATCACGGCCGCCATCGGTAAAGTTCATTCGGCGCGTAAAGGGGCGGACCGGCGGGCTCTGCAGGCTGCCGTGGAACACCTGAACGAAATCACCCGCGGTCTCGCGGAACAGATGATGAATTCCGCTGTGAACACCGCCCTCAAGGGGACGAAGGTTTAGCCGGCTGCACGAAAATCTGCCGCACACACGCATTCGCCGCGGCGTGAAACGGGCGGGACAAGATCACGGTTTTAGGCGTTCGCGGATAGCCGGGTGCAAGCAAAGACAGCCGGTAATCTCCCTCCTTCAGTCCATCGAAAACAAAGCGTCCCTCGGCGTCGGACTGGCTGTAGCGCGGATGACTGCCGTCATCGAGCTCAATCAGTGCGCCCCGTGAAGGTGACGCGATCTGATCCTGAAATCTCGGCAGATTCTGATCGGAGTAGCTCGTGCTGACGAAACCTTCGAGACGCGTGGAGGCTGCGCCGCCGTTTTTCAGGTAGTAGAGGAACGCCAGGTCGCCGGCCTCTTCCGATAGAGGACGCGTGCGCATGCAGACGCTCGTTTCGAGCCGGCCGGAATCCTCGTCTTCGAGCGCGTACACTACATACGTTTCGCCCACCTGAAAATCCACGCCGCAATCGCCGGCGGAAGTCCAGATATCCAGCGTTTTCGGCGCGTTGTCATCGTCGTCTTTCGGAGCCGGCTTCGCGGCCGCGGGCGCGTCATCGTCGTCACCCGACAGGCGGTAGAGTGTCTTCACCTGGAAATGCGCCATGCGTCCTTCGGATTGCGCGGACTCGAAGGCCTTCTCCAGCTCCGCCTGCGTTTGCGCATCGGAAAAGCGCTGCCGCGCGCGATCCGGAATACCGCTGAACAAATCCAGATAAATCTTCTTCAGCTTCGCCAGTGCCTCCGGCGATGAGTCGGCGCGCAACTGCGCCATTTCTGTCTTCGAAGCGGATGCCATCGCATTCGCACGTGCGTAAGGATCGAGCAGCGGCGGCGAAACCGACTCGACGGTACCGATAAAAACCGCCTGCGACTGCCGCGTTTCGTCGCAAACACCGAAGCGGATCATGCACGGACACGCAGCATTGACCAGCGGCGCGGCAAAAAAAGAGAGCAGCAGTAATGTGCGGAAAACGCGGCTCATCGCCTCATGCTAACAAGATACGGAAGACCCGGCGATATGATAGTGGCGTGTTCAGGACATATGCACTCGCCGCCATTTCCATGGCGCTGTTGGCGGCGTGTGGCCAGAAAGCAAAAATAGAACAACAGGCGAAGCCGATCGGCACTCCGGTCAGCATTCAGTCACCACTCGGGTTGCCGCCTGTGCCCATACCCGCCGATAATCCGCCAACCGCAGATACGATAGCGCTGGGACGGATGCTTTACTACGACGACCATCTTTCGGCGACCGACAAGATCGCCTGCTCAAACTGCCATAATCCGGCCCTGTATTTCACCGATGGACGCCCCGTTTCAGAAGGCGTCAATGGCCAGCATGGGACCCGCAACGCTCCGACCGTGCTGAACGCAGCGTTCAATCCCGTCCAGTTCTGGGACGGCCGCGCCACGAGCCTCGAAGATCAGGCTGGCGGACCGATTCAGAATCCGGTCGAAATGAACATGCCGCACGACCAAATGGCCACGAAAATCGGCAGGATCACGAACTATCAGGGCGCTTTTGATAAGGCCTTCGGCAAAGGCCCGATCACGCTTCAGAAGGTGGAAATGGCCATCGCCAGCTTCGAAAGAACGCTGCTGAGCGGTAATTCGCCGTTCGACCGATACCAGTACGGCGGCGATAAGAATGCGCTTTCGCCCTCCGCGATTCGCGGCCTGGCCATTTTCAAGGACAAAACCAAGGGCAATTGCGTGACATGCCACACGATTGAGGACAAGTTCGCGCTCTTTACCGATGGAAAATTCCACAATCTCGGTACCGGATTGGATGCCGACGGGAATCTAAAGGATCAGGGGCGTTATAACGAGACGCATCTCGATGCGGACCGCGGTGCGTTCCGCACGCCGACTCTGCGCGACGTCGCAAAGACCGCGCCTTACATGCATGACGGCAGCGAGAAAACTCTGAAGGACGTAGTGGACTTCTACGTCGGCGGCGGCAGTTCCAATCCGCACCTCGATAAAGAAATCAAAGAGCTGAAGCTCAGTGGACCGGAGCGCGCGGATCTCGTGGCGTTTCTCGAATCGCTCACCGGAGATCTTCCGCCGAATTCCGGTCCGCCCAACACATAACGACAATGACTCACAATTTCCGGGTTGTTTCAGTTGGCTGTTTCCTCGGCATCGCGCTGTTTGCGGTGGGATGCTCGAAGTCTTCCTCGCCGTCGTCTGAAACAAAATCGACAGCCGCGCCCGCCAAACCGGTCGTCTACTATCACGTGGACCCCGCGACCGCCGGCGAGGTGACCGGCAAGATCAGTTTCAGCGGCAAGGCGCCCGCGCGAAAGAAGATCGATATGGACGAAGACCCGCAGTGCGCGAAGCTGCACAAGGGTGGATATGTCTGGGATGAGTCTGTTGATGTAGGACCGAAGCACGGGCTCGGCAACGTTTTCATCTACATCAAGAAGGGGCTCGACGACAAGAAGTTCCAGGCGCCCTCCGATCCGGTAGTGGTGGATCAGCGCGGCTGCTGGTTCGAGCCGCGCATCATTGCGATGCAGGCCGGGCAGGCGCTGAAAGTGATCAATTCCGATCCGGTGACGCATAACATTCATCCGCGTTCGAAGGTCAATCGCGAATGGAATCAGAATCAGCCGGCAGGTACGCCGCCGGTCATCCGCCGGTTCTTCGATGATCCGGAAGTGATGATACGGGTGAAGTGCAACATCCACCCCTGGATGAAGGCGTGGATCGGGGTGGTGGACAATCCCTACTTCGCCGTGACAAAATCTGATGGAAATTTTG
>DASZVV010000399.1:0-8957 GCA_035546955.1 Bryobacteraceae bacterium | reverse complement strand
TAAAGAGTTAATCAGCACGTTTCGCCGTCATTCTTTCCCGAGTCGGCGGGTCGTGATTTCTGCTACGCTGAGACCGTGCGCGGCCTGTTTGTCACTGGACTTCTTTTTGCCCTCACCGCTTTCGCACAGCAGCAAACTCAGCGGAGCGGGGCGCAAAATACTCAGACGGCTCCGCAGCAGAAGAATCAGCCACAACAAAATCAGCAGCAACCGCAACCACAGCAGCAGCAATCCGCCAAACCTGCCCCGTTGTTCGGCGGTCAACTCAATGTGAAATCTTCCGACCGCTCCAAGGAATCGGCGACGCTCGGGTTCAACGGCATCGATCCGGACGGCAAGGTTGACGCCAAAATGCTTGCCACCAGCGCCAGCGCGGACGATGCGGCGAAGGTTCAGGCGATGGATGCCAACCGCCCCTCCGGCGATCAACTCAATGCCTTCCTGCAGGAAGGGGGACTGAGGAAGAAATGAAACGCGGCGCGCTGGTCATCATCGCAGCTCTTACCGTCAGCCCGGTCTTCGCGCAGTTCGGCGGTTTCGGCTCCATCGGCAGCAAAATTCAGAATAAGGTCGATCAGGGCAAACAGAAAACGAAGGCTGCTCAGGATGAGAAGCAGAAAGCCGTCGACACTTTTACGCCCTGGTCGCCCGAGGAAGAACCGGCGATCGGCAGCGCTGGCGCGGCGAAGATGATCGCCATGTTTGGCCTTGTCAACGATGAACAGCTGACCCGTTACGTCAACCTCGTGGGCTCATCCGTCGCGCAGTACGCGAGCCGCCCACTGCCTTATCGCTTTGCTGTTCTCGATACCGAGATTGTCGGCGCGTGGTCGCTCCCTGGCGGCTATATTTTCGTCACCCGCCAAAGCCTCGCCTCGATGAAGAATGAAGCTGAGCTTGCGGGCGCTTTGGGACATGAAATCGTTCATTGCTCGGAGCGGCATCTTGAAAAGGAAGTCCGGTCGAAGCAAACCTCTGCATGGGCTGCCGAGGAAGCGCAGAAGAACAGCAACGTTCAGGAAGTTGCGAAGCTCAGGTCAGATGCACTGCTGAAAGATCTCTTCAGCAGCAACCTCAGCCGCGATAAAGAAGATCAGGCGGATGAAATGGGGACTCAACTTGCGGCTCGCGCGGGCTACTCCGCCGCCGGCCTGAGGGACTTTCTCGCCACTCTGAAGACGCTCAATGACGATCCCGCCAATCGGCGTATGTTCGGACAGATTCTCTCCACTCATCCGCCGTTCGATGCCCGCATCGCTCACCTCGACCCGATCGTCCAGAGCGCCGGCCCGGACGGCGTGACGCTTGAGGCGCGCTTCAGCGCCGCCATTTCCCACTGAGGGATCGCCTCTGTATACGCCCGCGACCAGGAAAAAACTCTGCCTCGCGGTCGCGGTTCTCTCCACACTGATCGCGTCTCTCGTCTGGGGACTTTCCGCCTCCGGCACTCTCGACTGGCTGGAAAACCGGACCTCGGACATTCGCGCCCGCGCTACAGTCAGTCCTCCCGGGGATTCCAATATTGTCATCGTCGATATCGATAACACCAGTTTTCGTGTTCTCACGGACAAGCTTGGCCGCTGGCCCTGGACTCGGCGGGTCTGGACTGAACTCGTTCGTTATCTCGCTCCGGGCAAGCCAAAACTGATCCTCTTTGACGCCCTGTTCAGCGGCAAGGAAGAAGCGGCCGACCCCGGCTTTGCAGACGTCATGCGGTCGGCGGGAAATGTCATTCTGCCGTTCGCCTTCGTTTCCGGCCATGCCGAGACAATTCAAGGTGGTTTAGCACCGCCAGCTATCGCCGCCCTGCCCACCGAAATAACAGGAGGCCTTGTACTCGATCAGGCACACTGGTCACTCAACGTTCCTGAACCATTGCTCCTTGCAGCCGCGGCCGGGAGCGGCTCCATCCTCTGGACGCCGGATCCCGATGGTGTCACGCGACGCCTTCCCCTCACCATGCGCTACGGCGACCGGGATTACGCGACGCTTTGGACCGAAGCCGCCATCAAGGTTCTGGGCAATATCCACGCGATCCACCTGCCACTGGACAGCGCCGGCAACTACGTTGTTAAATGGCATGGCGATACGCTCACATCCTACAAACGCGTTCCGCTGTGGGAAATGATTTGCTCCATCTACCCCGAGCAGTGTGACGCATCCGTAAAGAGACATTCGCCCGGGGAATTTGCGGGCAAGATCGTTTTCATTGGAGCTACCGCGGCAGGCAGCTACGAAGTGCGCCCCACTGCGGTGTCGGAAACCGCGCCCGGTGTTTTCGTGCTCGCCACTGCGCTCGATAATCTTCTCCATAGCGAGGGGATTCGGCGCGTGCCAGGCGGACTCACACTGGCTCTGATCCTTCTGTGCACAGCGCTGCCCGCCTGGGGAATTGTCACGTGGCGATCCATCCTCGCACCGCTCACACTGACGCTTTCACTGATCGGCCTTTACATCGCCGTCAGTTTTTTCGCCTATGCGCACGGCTCCTGGCTGCCGGTGACCGCGCCGCTCACCGCCGCCGCGCTCTCCTTCACCGGCAACATGGTCTATCGCTATCTCACAGTGGATCGGGAACTCTCGCGCACGCGCGGCACGCTGGAGCGATATGTTTCACCGCAGCTGGTTGGCTACGTCATGGATCACATCGGTCAATTCGATTTCCGCGGCGAGAAGAAGACGCTGACTGTGATGTTTACCGACGTTCGCAGTTTTACGACGCTTACGGAAAAATCGGATCCCATTATGCTGCTCGCTCAGCTGAACGAATATCTGGAAGCGATGACGGACATCATTTTTCGTCACGACGGCATTGTGGATAAATTCATCGGCGATGGAATTATGGCCCACTGGGGGGCTTTCACGCCCGATCGCCCCAACGCTCATCTTGCGGCGAGAGCCGCGCTGGAGATGATGACGACTCTCGCGGATCTCAACAATCGCTGGCAGGCGGCGGGCAAACCGCCGCTGGATATCGGCGTCGGACTCAACACCGCGGAGGTGATCTTCGGGAACGTCGGTACCGGCAAGAAGGTCGATTTCACGGCGATCGGGGACGGCGTCAACCTCGCCTCACGGCTGGAGGGCGCGAATAAGGAATATAAGACTCACATCATTATCAGCGACACGACGCGCGATGAACTCGGGGCGTCTGCTGACGTTCGGCCGCTGGGCTCTATCGTCGTGAAGGGCAAAACCGTTGGAGTTGAGATCTTCGAACTGCTCGCGCTGAATTCAGGATGAAATGCGGACGTATTTCAACCGCCGTCCGATGGGCTATTGCAGGTTGGCAGGCTTGCCGCCGCTATCTTTGCTGCGTTGCGCGGCGTCCATGAAAGCGTAAATTTCCAGCGTCTCTGCGTTTGGCACGGGCGGAATGCCGGTTTTGAAGAACTCTGCGATCTTAGCGTCCAGAGCGGCGTAGTCCACTTTCACCGGATGTTCCACCACGACATCGCGCCCGCGGAACGCCACTACGCCGAAATCGCTGTATGGCCGCACAACGCGGGCAACGCCGATGCGCCCATCCTTCCAAACGCCCACCACCACGTCGGAATCACGCGATGAGGTCTGCGTCACCGTCGCACAGCCGGGCCCCATCAGCGTGTAGAGCATTTCAACGGCATGAATCCCGTACCAGGAAAGCGACAACTGATGGTGCTGTTCGAGCGGACCTGGTCCCCAAACGCTGATGCCCGTATTATCGGGGGATTTCACGGTCGTGAGATCGGAGTAGCGCAGACTGGACGAACTGAACCATGGCACACCGGCTGCTTTGGCTAATCGCGCGATCTCCTGCGCGTCCGCCAGAGTGGAAGCCAGCGGTTTATCGATGAATAAGGGCTTGTGCGCGGCGATTACCTGCCGGGCCTGCTCCAGGTGCCTGCGGCCATCGCCGCTTTCGAGAAGCACGCCATCCACCATGGAGCAGAGGGTGGCGATATCCGGCACGATCTGTACGCCGTATTTATCATGCACCTCTTTGGCGAAGCCTTCGACTCGCGTGGCGCTATCCGGAATATCCGGGCTGCCGCCCTTATACGCAGCGACAACGTGAAAGCCGGGCACGAAACCGGGAGCAGTGGGGTCGTTGAATTCCCTGGTGAAGACCGGAACGTGGGATGTATCGGTTCCGATAATCCCGAGGCGGAAATCGGCGGCATTCGCGCACAGCCCGCAGAACAGAAGAAGCAGAATGGATCTGGAATACTGTGTCATCGTGGCTGCGGGTCTTGCGTTCTGCTGCCCGTGCATCATATCAGAGGACAGTCCAGTGGGCCGAGTTGCGGAGGGACCAGCCTATAAGGCGGCCTCGCCGCGCTCGGCGTTGCGGATGCGGATTGCTCCATCCACGCGATACACGAAGATCTTGCCGTCGCCGATCTTTCCGGTTCTGGCAGCGCTGAGGATGGCTTCGATAACATCCTCCCGGCGAGCCTCTGTCACCACCATCTCGAGACGAATCTTCGGCAGCAGGTCGACAATATATTCGCGCCCCCGGTAAACCTCTTTGTGTCCCTTTTGCCGGCCGTGGCCGCGGACTTCGGTGATCGTGATTCCCTCCACGCCGATCGCCTTCAGTGCCTCGCGGACCGCTATCAGCTTCGACGGCTGAATAATGGCTTCAATCTTGAACATTGTTTAGTCCTCAACGCTGTAGGCTTCTTCGCCGTGCAGCGCGATATCCATACCTTCGGCTTCTTCCTGGGCTCCGATCCGAATGGGGGTGATCAGTCCGGTGACTTTCAGGGCGATGAACGTACCGACAAATCCGAACGCAATACCAATCACTGCGCCGATCGCCTGATTGAGAATCTGGCGTGGATTTCCGTCGATGGCTCCGCCTGCGGTTTTCAGTCCGGTATTGATGAGGCGCGTGGCGAATACGCCGGTGAGCAGACAGCCTACGAAACCGCCGACGCCGTGGACGCCGAACGCATCGAGCGAATCGTCGTACCCGAGTTTCATCTTGACGATGCCCACCATTGCGTAGCAGACAAAGCCCGCGATGAATCCGATCAGCACGGCGGCGAACGGCTGAACGAAACCAGCGCCCTGCGTCACTGTTGCGAGCCCTGCCACGGCGCCCGAAATGGCGCCCAACGCGCTCGGTTTACCGTTTCGCAATTGCTCGGCGATCATCCATGCCACGGCTCCGGCGGCTGCCGCCAGATGAGTTGCGACAAACGCGCTGGAGGCGAGCGAAGATGCGGCGAGCGCGCTACCCGCATTGAAACCGAACCAGCCGAACCAGAGCAGGCAGGCGCCCACGAAGCTGAGCACCAGGCTGTGGGGCTTCATCGGCTCGGCCGGATATCCGTGGCGTTTGCCGATCATGATTGCGGTGGCGAGAGCCGAAAATCCCGAGGTGATGTGGACTACGGTGCCGCCCGCGAAGTCGAATACGGGGATTGTGCCGCCGGAGAATGCGTTGAGAAAGCCGCCTTTTCCCCAGACCATGTGGGCCACCGGGAAGTAGACAAGAAACATCCAGATGACGGAGAAAAGCAGAGTGGCTTTGAAGTGGACGCGTTCGGCAAAGGCCCCACCGATCAGCGCAGGCGTGATCACCGCGAACATCATCTGATAGATCATGAACGTGGTGTGGGGAATGGTGGGGGCGTAGTCAGGATTGGGCGCGGCGCCGACGCCGTGCAAAAAAAGATAATGCAGACCACCGATGAACGGGCTGCCCTGGTCGAACACCAGACTATAGCCGCAGATCGCCCAGAGCAGAGAGATAACGGCCATCATGGCGAAGCTCTGCATCATGGTGCCGAGCACGTTGCGGCGCCGGACGAGGCCGCTGTAGAAGAGGGCGAGCCCAGGGCCCGTCATCATCAGGACGAGGGCCGCGCTCATCAGTATCCAGGCGTTATCGCCGGCGGATTGCGAAGCTTTCACGGCGGCTTTCAGATCCGCCAGATCGTTTCCCGGCTGCGCCATGGCGACGCAGGGAAATGCTAACAGCCACGCGAGTTTTCTCGCGCGCATGAAAGGGGACAAACGTGGTCTCCTGGTTCTGTTTTCCGGATTGCAAACGGGGCAATCGGTTACCGCAAAGTCAGATACCGATTTTAATATGGCGCGCCAAGCGGCCTGGAGAAGACCGGCGGGGGCAAAGCTTTCCCGGACCCCACCAGCGTACCGTCTCCTTCCCGCACTGGGGCGAGAGACAGGAAATCCTGCGTCGATACAGCGCGATCCTTAAGAGGGATGCGATTGGACCAGCGTTTCAGGTCCTGATGGAAATTGTTGACGATGTCTTCCCGATCGAAAAGAACGATGTTTTGCGCGCCGGAGAGATCGCGGAGCACCGGGAGATGTTTTCCGCGCGTGATAGCCTGTACCTCGCGATCACGGGGGGTATGGGGTCCGATCCATTCTCAGCATTGATGCGGATTTCAACCGCCGGGTGGGTTGAAGCGGATTCACTCGATCTGACTGGTCAGTTATCACCGGGGCGGCTGCAACTGTCAACGACCGTAACCTCCATTGAGATTCGTTTGTTTTCGATGCGGAAGCCCACAGCCTCGGCGGCTTCGCGGATGCGGTCACTGATGGGCTGGTTGGGCTGCGGGTCGACTTTCGAGATGGCGAAGACGAAGTCGTAGTTGCCCTGCAAGCCGGTTTCGTCGCTAAACGGCCCCCGCAATATCTGCGAAAGATAGTTGGTGAGGCTGGACATGGAGGTGGCAGTAAATGCGACATCTTGTGTATCGTTCATGCCGATCGAAGATCTTTCGTCAGCGGCTGCGGGCTTCACTTGCGGCATCGTCTTTGAGCCGCGCAGCACGAAGCCAGGGACGTCGCGCGTTTCTTTGTGAGATTCGAGCCTGAAGCGTTCAGCGAGCAGCGCCATGATGGCCGGTCCCTTTTCATCCCGGGAGAGGACGTGATCGGATTTTGCTTCGATGTCATAGCGGTCGGTCCGCATCCAGGGCGGACCGCCAACTACGCGGAAGAGCTGAAACCCGTTGACGAAATCGAGAATATCGCCGACCGTGGCGGCTTTGATGATGAGGCGTTCGTTCTGGAAAAAGAATCGTGCATCCCGCGGGGTGGAACCGGGGGCGGAGGGGCGAATGGAGGCAACTTCGGAGTGCGGCTGCGCGAAAGCGGGCACCGCGGCGAGGAGAATGACCCAGGATCTTATGGCAAACATATTTTCGGAAACAGTTTGACGCGCGACAGTCCTGTGGCGTGGAGGAATTTTTGCAGTTAATATCGAATTTATGTGCAGCGGGCGGATCGTTTCCTGGATGTTTCTGTTACTGCTGCCGGTGAGTGCATTTGCGCAGGCGGCCGATCCCGAGCCCGCCGCGGTCATTGAAGCGGGTGGGGCGGCAAGCAGAGCGATCGGCGGCGGTTCGAGTTCCGGCGGAGATCTCGCGGTGGAATTTACGCCAATCGAGCACTGGCTGGAGATCGAAGCGGGAACGGCCGGACTTTTTGCGCACGGCTCATCCGAGTGGGATACGGACCTGCTTTTCAAGAAACCATGGACGCTTTCGCGAACGGTAGAGTTCATGATTGGGGCGGGTCCGGAGTGGGTTCACACGCGGGATCATGGCATCGCGAGGAACGCGGCGGCGGGAAGCGTCGCGCTCGATTTCATGTTCTGGCCGAAGGGACAGCACAAGGTGGGCTGGTTTCTGGAACCGGAGTATGACTACACATTCGGCCACGATCATGAGCGATCGGTCGGGATGAGCTTCGGGCTGCTGTTCGGTGTCGCACGATGATCTGACCGATCAGTTGGGCGACGGCTCTTCGACATGCTCGACGGTGAAAATGTGGAGGGGCGCCTTGCCGGCGACGAGGCGAAGGCCGAGTTGGGACTGGAGATCGGAGGCGAGGTCAGGGAATTTCTGACGCTCGCCCGTGGCGGCGTCGACCCGTTGCAACGCAGTCTCAATGTGCATCACGTAGCGCTTTGTCAATCCCGTGTGGTCAACGACCGGGCGATCGATCATCGGCGGCGCACCGAAGGTTCCATTGAAGTGGTTGAGCATGTCTTCAACCGACGCGAAAGTGCCCCCGAAGACGTCCTCCGGCAGCTTCGGAAATCTGGGGACCACCTCACCCTCCTTCAGTTCCGCGAATTTCGCACCGCGCGGCGCGACTTCGAGGAAATAGACCGGGAGTTTGCGTGTGGCGTCGCCGAGACGGAGTTTGAAGCGGTCCGCAAGAACGCCACGAAGGAGGCGGAGATAATTCGAGTCATCCCGCAGCGGAACATTGGTGGTCGCTTCAATGTTATAGAGGCGTGAGGTGAACCAGCCTGGCTCGTTCATGAGCTGCGTCTCGCGAACGCCGTAGAACCGGAGGATGAAACCGTGGACCGAGCCGGTGATGTTCACGTGACGGGGATCGCCGTTTTCGTGCCAGTGCTGACCGGTGGACGCCGGATCGATCAGCTTGACGGAGACAGCTTCGAATTCCGGCGTGGCGCCAGCGACGGTGGGTACCGGAAACTGTGGGGCGGCGACTAAACGAAAGCCGGTCATAGCCGAAATCAGCAGCACAGCAGCGGCAATCGTGAACGTAACAGAGCGCGCGCCTGCCCTGCCCCGCGGGCGTTCAGGATCGAGCAGCGAGTCGACGCGAGCGGTGAGATCGGCGCGGGCTGCCATCGCAAGCACCGGCGACACCGGCGTGGAGGACATGCGCCGGGCGAGCGCGACCAACTGATCGGCGTAGGCCATTCCGTCTGAACGCGAGAGCACGGCGTCATCGCAGGATTTTTCGGCTTCGAGCACGAGGCGGCGCCACAGAATCCAGATGAGCGGGTGAAACCAGTAGACGGAGCAGAGGGCGCGCGAGGCGATGTGCCAGATGCGGTCGAGCCGGCGGACGTGTTCGAGCTCGTGCAGGATAGCGCGGTTGAGATCTTCGCCTGTCCATCGCTGCGCGTCGGGCGGGAAGAGAATCATTGGGTTGGCGATGCCGCAGAC
>DASZVV010000398.1:0-13670 GCA_035546955.1 Bryobacteraceae bacterium | reverse complement strand
GCCTCGGCGTCGGTGGCCCGCTGGTAGTCGCCCGTCGAGATCTCGTCGCGAATCACGCTTTGATCCACCAGCCGTTCCGCGGCTTTGCGCCTTGCGGCCGGACTGGTGTCGATCGCGGTTCGATTCAGGAAAGACGTTACCCGGATATCGCGATCCACATCGCTGAGTTTGATGGCGCGATTTCCCACCACCACGGCGGTCCGATCAAGAACCACGGCGGCCGAAATACTACCCGGGGCGAACAGGAACGCAATGAGAATCAGGCTCCGCATGTCAGAACGTCTGCCCGATCGACAGAAAAAACTGAAAATGTCCGGTGTTTTGCTGAGTCACCTGACAAAAGCTCTTCGTAGCGGTTGCCGGATCGTTGGGATCGCACTGCAGTAACTGCTGGGGCGTGCCGTTGAATCCTTTGAACGATGGCGGATTGAGCGCATACGCAAGATCGACGCGCACTGGCCCGACCGGCGTGCGATAGCGCAACCCAAACCCCACCGCGTGCACGGTGTAATCGAAATCCTGCAGATCGCGCTGATGGAAGCGGAGCGACATATTCCCGAGGGTGGAGAATACGTTCCCCATGTCATGGAAGAACACACCCTGGATGTTTTCGCCGATCAGCGGGAAACGCAGCTCGATCTGATTGGTAAACAGCGCGTTGCCGCCGAGCGGAAATCCGGTGGCCTGAGACGAAGGACCGCCGGGAGTGAGCGGCGCGCCCGTATCGCGCGGACCCGCTTCGTTGAACGCAAAAGCGCGAAGCGAATCGGCGCCGCCGGCGAAGAACCGCTCCGGCAGCGGAACAGACTGTTCCTCGCTCACGCCGGGGGGCGCTGCAAAAGGCTCAATTACGCCGAACTCCGTCTGGCGGGCCAGCACCAGATTCCGTGTCAGCGCGTAATACGTCGCGTTGCGCACGAGTGCGGCCCCGAAGCTGCGCTGCGACCCGAAATAGCGCGAAGCGAGCCGCACATCGATGCTGTTGAGGCTGCCGTGATGGGGATTCGTCGCGCTGTCTCTCCGATCGCGCAGGATGTTCGCCGAAAGGATGCCGAGCCGCACCGGCTGCAGCAACTGCGGGATCAGCAGCACGGGGATCACGATCTGGCTCGCGCTCACGCGGCGGTAAGCGAAGCGGAAGAGACCGGTGGTCGCTTTGGTGAATTTCTGGGAAACCTGGACGGAAGCTTCTTCGCGCTTCGATGCGAACGTGCGCACGTCGCGTTCGTTTTCGTAATCCAGCGAGTAGGTGATGTTGCGGCCTTCGAGGCCGAAGAACCTCGGCTGTTCGTAATTCAGCGATGCGGTTTTGTCGATGGAGGAGTATACGAGATTTGCGCTCGCGGAGTGCCCGATGCCCCACAGGTTGATGCGCCTGACGCTGACCGAAGCTTCCGGACTAAAACCCGTGGAACCCGCCGGCGAACCAAGACTCTGCGCGCTCGGCTGGCCGAAGCGAGCCACCTGCGCGCCGATGCCGCCGCTCAGCGTGTACCGGTTGGCCTCATCGACGTCATAGAGGACATACTTGTGTTCTGTGTCGCCATCCGGATTTTCGACGGCGGTGTTGACCCGCGCGAAGATGCCGAGATCGTACAGATTTTTTTGCGACTCCGTCTGTTCCACCGGAGAAAGAGGATCGCCCGCGCCGAGTGTAATAGCGCGATCCACCACGCTGGGCCGCGTGCTTTGCAGGCCGTGAATCAGAATGCCGCGTACGAACTGCGGCGCGCCTTCCTGAATCGTGTAGGTGATGTCGACGTGATTCGGCGTATCGCTGATTTGCCACTGCGCGTGGAAGGTCGCGTCAGGATAGCCGTGCGAATAGTACCAGGTGAGCACGGCGCTGCGGTCGGCCGTCATGGTGACGTCGGAAAACGGCTGGCCCGGAATGGAGCTCATCAGGGGCAGCACACGGCTTCGGTTTGGTTCGAGTGGGCCTTCCACCGCCAGGTTGTCGACGATCCATTGCGTGCCCTCATTGATGTCGATCGTCACAGCGACATCGCCGGGATGGCTCTGGTAGTTGCGATCCACCTGAGTCGATACTTTCACGTCACGGAAGCCGTTTGCTTTATAGAGATCTTCGATGCTGGTCTCATCACGCCGCTGGAAGGCATCGCTGTAGCGGCCGCGCCGGAGATTGAAAGCTTTCGGCGCAATGAACATTCGCTCGCGGATCGTACCCTCATCGAAATACCGGTTGCCTTTAATTTCCAGATGCACCAGGCGATAGCGCTGCCCCTTCGAAATGACGTACTGGATCGTCTCCAAATCGTTTGCCGGACCCTCAACTCGAAAATCGACATCGGCATCGTAGTAGCCCTGGCTTTGCAGATAGTCATGGAGATTGCGGCGGCCTTCCACCAGCAGGTCGGTATCGACGGCATGTTCGGAGAACACCGGCACGTAACGCTTGAGCACGCCATTGGAAATCTTCGATTCAACCGCTTCGACTTTCACCTTTGGGCCGGGCGTGATGCTCAGGTGCGGAATCGCCTTGTGCGCGTTGGCATCGTAGCCGGTGTCCGTGAGTTCCACATGGGCGAGCAGACGGCCATCTTTCTCATAGCGCGACTGCACACCCTGCACTCCGGCGCGCGTGCGCTGACTGCTTACATGCTTCCACCAGTGGACCAGTGGATAACGCCATCCGGTTGCCTTCAGGATTGTGCTGTCGGAGAGGGGCCCCGCGCCCTCAATCACCGGCATTCCGTATTTGGCGCGGCCTCCCGGTTTCACCTGAAAGGTAATAAACACCTGCTGCGCCTCTGTGTCGGAACCGGGTGGCGGGCGTTCAATCTTTGGCGCCACCGACCCTTCAAACAATCCGTTCGAGCGAAACAGCCGCGTTATGCGGTCTACGCTGCTCTGCAGATCCTCCTCGTGAAATGGCGTTCCCAGCGTCAACTGACTGCCGCTCTCGACTTCCGCGCGGTTAGGAGGGTTCGCTATCTTCCCGTCGACAGCCGACCCGCCGACGAACAATCGCGGCTGCAGTACAAACCGGACAATCACACCGCTCCCCGGCGCCTTCTCCGCTTCCACGACGATATCTGAAAACCGCCCCGTAGCGAACATGGCGTCGATCGTGTCTCCAACATCGATCTCGTGCAGCGTATCGCCTTTGCTCAGAAGCTGCACCACAGCGAGGTCCGCGGGATCGAGAATCGGCCCGGGAGAATACTGGATGTCCGCTATCTTCTGCCCCTCGAACTGCGCAATTTGCGCGTGAGAGTTCATCGCGCCGGCCAAAGCGAGAACTGCCAGCGCCAGACCCGTCTTCGGCCTCATTTCGGGTTCAGCGCTGCACTTACTCTGCCAGTGTGCGGAGCCTGACCGGTGGTGCAGTGCGCCCGCTTGACACGGCGCGGGATAGCTCCTCGCGCCCGGAGTGGGACCTGCTCGTTGCTCGCCTGACCACCGCCTTCTCAGCTTCGATGGCGCGCTCGCGTTCTCGCGGCCTTACGCGTCGCCTGGCTCCGGCTTTCCGACGTCCGGTGCCGCGCGCTCGTGCGCGCCTGATTCGAAAGCGAGCTGCGTGAGGCCGCGCTGTGCCCTTCGCGCTTGAGTGCCTTAGTGGTAGCGCGCGAACGCGTGGCCGAAGTCTTCGCACTGCCCGATTCGCCCTTCTTCGTATCCCGGCGCGCCTGCGCCTTCGTTTTCTCAGAACCGCTCTTCGGCGGCGCGAGTTTCACACCTGCGCGCCGGGCCTTGGAAAGCCCGATTGCGATCGCCTGTTTTGTGTTCCGCGCGCCGTGTTTGCCTTCGCGAACATGCTCCATTTCTTCGCGAACGAACTCGCCAGCCTGGGTGGAGGGCGACTTTCCTTCGCGCGCGTCTTTCCGGGCCCGCTCGATTGTCTTCTTTTCCGGCATCCAAACCTCCGCCTGATTCGCTGCAATCACTTTGCCTTTCGTCATGAAGACGACAAATGTGGCCGCTTGCGACTGGACCTTAAATTGCACACCGTGAATCCATTGAGGGCACCGCTTGCAACATACAGAATTCAGCTACAGCCGGCGTTCACGTTCGATGATGCCGCGCGTATAGCGCCATATCTGCGTGACCTGGGAGTTTCTCACGTTTACTGCTCGCCGTATCTCCAGGCCGCTCCCGGCAGCACGCATGGATACGACATCGTCGATTACCAGCACGTTAACCGTGAACTGGGGGGCGCGGAAGCACAGCAGCGGTTTGTCGAAACACTGCGCACGCTCGGGCTCAGCCAGGTTCTGGACATTGTGCCGAACCACATGGCGATCGTGGCCGGCAATCACTGGTGGTGGGACGTCCTCGAAAACGGTGAAGCCAGCCGCTATGCGCCGTATTTCGATATTGAATGGAATGGGCCGGAGGAGCGATACCGCGGCAAAATCCTGCTGCCGGTGCTCGGCGATCATTTCGGCCTGATTCTTTCCTCCGGGCAGATTCAGCTTGAATACAGTGGCGGACACTTCATGGTGCGTTATCACGAGCACACATTTCCGCTGGCCCCTGAATCTCTCGCGGGCTTGCTGGCGAAAGCTGCTGAGCGGGCCGGCTCCTCGCACCTCGGCTTTCTCGCGGACGCGCTCGTGCGGCTGCAGCAGGCAGGCGAAGGAACATGGAGCAGCCGCCTCCTCCGGGATCGCAATAAAGAAGCGATCCGCGAGCAGATCGCACGCCTGTCGGACGAACGCCCCGCGGTGGCCGCGCAGATCGCGCGCGTAATCGATGAGATGAATCACGATTTTGACGCACTCGATCAGATCCTCAGCAGTCAGAACTACCGCCTTTCGCGCTGGCGCACGGCGGAAAGTGAGCTGGTGTACCGCCGCTTCTTCGATATCAACTCGCTGGTCGGCATTCGTCCCGGCAACGAGCGCGTGTTTGAAGATATCCACCGGCTCATCCTGGACTGGCTGAAGCAGGGCCAGGTGGACGGACTTCGCGTGGATCACCCCGACGGCCTGCGCGATCCCGGCGAGTACTTCGAACGCCTCGGCGCAGCCGCACCCGGCCTGTGGATCGTCGCGGAAAAAATTCTGGCGACGAATGAGAGTCTGAATCCTCGCTGGAATATTGCCGGAACCACGGGCTACGATTTTCTGAATGTCGCGTGCGGTCTGTTTGTCGATCCCTCCGGCGAAGCGGCCATGAATGAGCTGTACCGGACCTTCGCGAACGCCACCGCCGATTTCCGCGTGGTCGCGCGCGATTCGAAGGCGCTGATCCTGCGCGATCTGCTCGGCAGCGACATCAACCGTCTCACGGCGATCTTTCTGGATATCTGCGAGCACAACCGCGACTACCGCGATTACACGCGGCACGAGATTCATGAAGCCATCCGCGAAACGATCGCATCGTTTTCGGTCTACAGGACCTACGTCAGTCCGGAATCCGGCGGTCCCACGGAAGCCGAAGTGGGCTACATCACCCAGGCTGCCGCTGATGCGGCTGCCGCGCGCCCGGAGATCGAGCAGCGCCTGTTCACATTTCTGGCTGACGTTCTTCTGCTGAAGGTTCGCGGCGAACAGGAGCAGGAATTCGTGCTGCGTTTCCAGCAGGTGACTTCGGCCGCTATGGCCAAGGGTGTGGAAGACACGGCGTTTTACCGCTACGCCCGGCTCATCTCGCTGAATGAAGTGGGCGGAGATCCCACGCGGTTCACGGTCACAATCGACGAATTCCATCGTTGGTGCGCGAACATCCATGCCAGCTATCCGCTGACCATGCTGGCCACATCCACGCATGACACCAAGCGAAGCGAAGACGTCCGGATTCGAATCAGTATGCTCGCCAGCCAGGTCCCGCTCTGGTCGGAAACGGTAAATCGCTGGGCGGCGATGAACGCCCAATACAAGGACAGCGATTTTCCGGATCGCCGCACCGAGTACTTTCTCTATCAGACGCTGGTGGGCGCGTGGCCCATTTCCTTTGACCGTCTCAATCGATATATGGAGAAAGTGGTGCGCGAGTCCAAGGACCGCAGCTCCTGGCTCAAACCCGACGCGCAGTACGAAGGCGCGCTCCGCCACTTCTGCGATTCGATCCTCGCGGACAAAGATTTCATCGCCGATCTGGAACTATTTCTCGCGCAGCTCCTCGGGCCGGCGCGCACGGCATCGCTCGCCCTCAATCTGCTGAAACTCACGGCGCCCGGTATTCCCGACATCTATCAGGGAACGGAGCTCTGGAATCTTTGTCTGGTCGATCCCGACAATCGCGCTCCGGTGGATTTCGAGCCGCGCATGAAACTGCTCGCGGAGCTGGATGCACTCACACCGGAACAGATCCTCGCACGTTCCGGGGAAGGACTGCCGAAACTCTGGATGATTCGCCAAACGTTACGCGCCCGCCGTGAGCATCCGGAGACGCTCGGGCCTGACGGCGGGTACACGCCCCTTTGGCCCGCCGGCCCGAAAGCCGCTGCGATCGTCGCGTATCAGCGTGGGGAAGATGCCGTAATCATCGCGCCGCGCCTCAGCCTGGCAACTGTGGACGGCGAAACTGTGCTCGAAATCCCCGCCGGAAAATGGAAGAATCAGTTCACCCGTGAAATGTTGGATGGAGGAAAGGCGGAGATGTCGGCGCTGCTCGCCCGCTTTCCGGTGGCGCTGCTGATCCGGGAGCCCGCTGGATGAGTGGATTCTGTGTCTGGGCGCCGCGGGCCAAATCGGTTGACGTAGTGGTGGGCAATCGCCGCGTGCCGATGGCGTGTGATTGCCGGGGGTGGTGGTCAGCGGATATCGCTGAAGCCGGGCCAGGAACCGATTACCTCTTCTCGGTCAACGGCGGCAACCCTGTGCCGGACCCGCGCTCCCCCTGGCAACCGCACGGTGTTCATGCCGCGTCGCGCATCGTCGATCACTCTGCCTTCGAGTGGACCGCTCGATCCTGGCAGCCGCCGCCCCTTTCCTCGGCGGTAATTTACGAACTGCACATCGGTACTTTCACGCCGGGCGGAACTTTCGAAAGCGCGCTCGGGCGTCTCCCTCATCTGAAGGAGCTTGGGGTCACGCACGTTGAGATCATGCCGGTTGCAGAATTCCCCGGAGAGCGGGGCTGGGGCTATGACGGTGTCGATCTGTTCGCACCGCATCACGCTTATGGCGGCCCGGATGGCCTGAAGAAACTGGTCGATGCCTGCCATAACAACGGACTCGCCGTGCTTCTGGACGTGGTCTACAACCATCTCGGACCCGATGGCAATTATCTCAGCCTGTTCGGCCCTTATTTCACGGACCAGCACCATACGCCCTGGGGAGAAGCCGTCAATCTGGATGACGCCGGCAGCACGGAAGTCCGCCGCTTCTTCTGCGATAACGCGCTCATGTGGCTGCGTGACTATCGAATCGACGGGCTTCGTCTCGACGCGATTCACTCCATATTCGATTCCTCCGCCGTCCATTTCCTCGAACAGCTTTCGCGCGAAGTGGAGGAACTGCAAGCCGCGGCGGGCCGCCACTTCTGCCTGATCGCCGAGAGCGATCTGAACGATCCCCGTGTCGTCATGCCGCGCGAAGCCAACGGTCTGGGATTCGACGCGCAATGGAGCGATGATTTTCATCACGCGCTCCACACGCTTCTCACCGGTGAAACTGCCGGGTACTATGCCGATTTCGGATGCATGGAAGACCTCGCCGCCGCGCTTGGACACATCTTCGTGTATGGCGGGCGCGAATCGGTACATCGCCGGCGCAAACACGGCAAACCCGTCTGCGGACTCTCGGCGCATCGCTTTGTCGTCTGCATGCAGAACCACGATCAGGTGGGAAACCGCGCGAAGGGAGATCGCATCGGCGCGCTGGCCGGTCTCGCGCGCCAGAAGATCGGAGCGGCGCTGCTGCTCTGCGCGCCCACGGTTCCGCTGCTGTTTCAGGGAGAAGAATTCGCGGCCAGTACGCCGTTTCTTTATTTCACCGACCATTCCGATCTCGGGCTCGCCGCCGCGGTTTCGAAAGGCCGGCGCAACGAATTCGCAGCGTTCGGCTGGAAGCCCGAAGATGTGCCGGACCCGCAGGATATCGCCACATTCCAGGCTTCGCGTCTCCGCTGGCGGGAGCCCGAAGAGCCGGAGCATCGCGAAATTCTGGAGTGGTATCGGAGCCTCATCGCGCTGCGCCGTTCCACACCCGCACTCAACAGCGGCAATCTCGAAGACATCCGGATCGATTTCAGCGAGCCCGGTCAATGGCTCGTTCTTTACCGCGGGCAGATCGCCATCGCCTGCAATTTTTCGAAGAGCCCGCACCGCATTGAGCTGCGTTTCACCGCGCGCGCTTTGCTTACTTCGGGACCCGACATCAACGTGACAACATCGACATTAGAAATCAATCCCGAATCCGTAGTGATTCTTCAGGAAGTTCGCCCATGACGGCTCGTGCGATACTCCCCGGCAAGCCGTACCCGCAGGGCGCAACCTGGGACGGCATTGGCGCCAACTTTTCGATCTATTCGGAAAATGCCACAGGCGTCGAACTCTGCCTCTTCGACGAAGCCGGCGAAAATATCCTGCTGACCGTTCCAGTCCGCGAATGCGATGGACACGTCTGGCATTGCTACATCCCCGGCATCAAGCTGGGCCAGCTCTATGGATATCGCATTCAGGGGCCGTACGAACCTGAGAAAGGACACCGATTCAATCCGGCGAAGCTCCTGCTCGATCCCTATGCCAAAGCTCTCGCGAAGCAGATCGACTGGAACGGTCCCTTATTCGGTTACACACCGGGCAGTCCGGAGGAAGACCTGGCGGCGAACAACGACGATGATGCTCGCTTCATGCCGAAATGCGTCGTCACCTCCAGTACCTTCGATTGGGAGAACGATCGCCCGCCGCTGCGCCCGCTGCATAACAGCGTGATTTACGAAGTTCATGTGAAGGGCATGACGGCGCGCGCGCCGAGCGTCCCCGAAGAAATTCGAGGGACTTATGCCGGACTCGCCTATCCCACCACCGTCGAATACCTGAAGAACCTCGGGGTCACCGCGGTGGAACTCATGCCGGTGCATGCTTTCGTCGACGACAAGATGCTGATCGAGAAAGGCCTCCGCAATTACTGGGGCTACAACAGCATCAATTTCTTCGCGCCGGATGCCCGTTATTCCAGCTCCGGCGACAGCGGTGAGCAGATCAGCGAATTCAAAGGTATGGTGAAGGCGCTGCACCGCGCGGGCATCGAAGTCATTCTCGACGTGGTTTACAACCACACCGCCGAAGGAAACCAGCTCGGCCCCACCCTCAGCTACAGAGGCATCGATAACGCCACTTATTACCGCCTCGTACAGGATCAGCCGCGCTACTACATGGATTACACGGGAACCGGCAACACGCTCAACGTGCGCCATCCGCAGGTGCTGAAACTGATCATGGACAGCCTCCGCTACTGGATCACCGAGATGCACGTGGATGGCTTCCGCTTCGATCTGGCCGCGGCTCTCGCACGCGAGCTGCATCAGGTAGATCGCCTCTCGTCCTTCTTCGACGTCATCAATCAGGACCCGCTGATCTCACAGGTGAAGCTGATTGCCGAACCCTGGGATGTCGGCGATGGAGGCTATCAGGTGGGGCAGTTCCCTGCCCTGTGGGCAGAATGGAACGGAAAATATCGCGACACGGTCCGCCGCTACTGGAAAGGCGATGATGGCCAACTCGCCGAGTTCGGCTACCGCCTCACCGGCAGCAGCGACCTTTATCAGCACGATATGCGGCATCCCACGGCGAGCGTCAACTTCATCACGGCGCATGACGGCTTCACCCTGCGCGATCTGGTCAGCTATAACGACAAGCATAATGAAGCGAACGGTGAAGAAAACCGCGACGGCTCCAATGACAATCATTCGTGGAATCACGGCGCCGAAGGCGAGACAGACAACCCCGATATTCTCCAGCTCCGTCTGCGCCAGGAGTGCAATCTGCTGGCGACCCTGATGCTCTCCCAGGGCGTTCCCATGCTGTGCGGCGGCGACGAAATCGGCCGTACGCAGCGCGGCAATAACAACGCCTACGCGCAGGATAACGAGATCAGCTGGTTTGACTGGAATCTGGATGAACGTTCCCGTGCGCTGCTCGAATTCACAAAAAGCCTGATCCGAATGCGCGCAGCTCACCCCAACTTTCATCGGCGGCGTTTCTTCCAGGACCGGCGCATTGATCCGGACGCGCCGGACCGCGTCATCAACGGCGGCTCGGCCCCGGATATCCTCTGGCTGCGGCCCGATGGCAAAGAGATGACCCAGGAGGAATGGGAGGCCGGCTGGATCCGGTCATTCGGAATGTGGCTCAACGGCGCCACGCTCGACGAGGTCAACATCATCGGCGAGCGGATTACCGACGACGCGTTCCTGATCCTCTTTAACCCCCACCATGAGCCCGTGCGGTTTCAGGTACCGAAACCGACCGACGATAAAGTATGGCAAGTCTGTTTCGACACCAAAAACGTTGCCGCGAAAAAAGTGGCGGGGGTCAAGAAGTTCTATAACCTCATCGACCGTTCGATGGCGGTTCTCCGAGAAGTTTCGGCTGACGCTGGCGTTTCGTCGATGGATCGCCCGTAGGCGGCGGCGCGTGATCGGTGGCGGCCGGCGGTCCCAGTATTTCCGTGAAGATCGGCTTCAGCGCATCCGCCCATACCTGATAACCCTGAATCTGCGGATGCAGCTTGTCGCGGTCATTCAGCATGCCCTCGTAGAGCTTGCCATCGGCATCGGCCAGTTTGTTGTTAATGTCCAGATAGCGGATGGTCTTTCCGTCCGCCATCTTCCGTAGTCCCGTGTTGATCTTTGCGATCTCCGGCAGAACAGCCATGTTGTCGTTGCGCGGGAAGATCGCAGTGAGGACAATTACCGCTTTCGGGGCCTTCTCGCGCATCACGTTCACCACCGCCTGTAAGCCCCGGATGACATCGTCCGATGCGGCATCCACATCCGGCGGCACGCGGTTACCCACATTGTTCGTGCCTGCGAGCAGCACGATGATTTTGGGATTGACGCCATCGAGCTCGCCGTTTTCGAGACGCCAGAGTATGTTCTCGACTCGATCCGCGCCCCAGCCGAAATCGCCCGCGTTCCAGCCGAAGAAATTCGTTTTCCAGTTGGCGAGCATCTGCGGATAATCCGTCGCTCCCCACCGGCGCACAATCGAATCGCCTTCGAAATAGATATCCACACCGCCCGCTTTCGCTTTTTCGAGAAGCTGTTCGTGCGCGATGTGCGAATTTTCGTCACGGCGAGGCGCCGGTTGATCGGCCGGCGCCATCTGCGCGGAAACGAGCGAAGCAAAAGCCAGCCCCGCGATCAGCGGTTTCAAATGTGAACCGCCTTATGGTGCAGGAACTTGTCCGCCCACGGGATGAAGTACTTCCAGTTCGGCGCATCCGTATGACCGGCGTCATGCTGCCGCCACGCGAGCTGCCCATCGAGCAGCCCGTCATTCACCGGCGGCATTTTCGCCGTGTGGTAATCCTCTTTCACGCCGAGGTCTTTCGCACCGAGCAGCCGGAACACAGCCTGCGCGTCAACGGCCGCCATAAAGCTGCCCTGATGATCCAGCCACTTCGCGTCGCCCTTTTCGGGCACGCCGTAACTGATGAACGTGAGGCGCGGCGCGCAGAGTGCGATCAGCTCATTCGAATCCACGGGAATATCGCCGGCGTTCTTGCTGCCGAATGTCGCTTCCGAAGCGCCGTACTTGAGGAAGTTGCCGGCCATCCAGTGATATTCGCCGGTCCCCGTCAGGTTCTCCACCGCTTCGCCCCAGTTGCGCCGGTGCGGCTTCGCGCCGCCTTCGCCGGAAGAGCCCACCAGCACCAGCGCGAACCGAGTGTCATACGCCATGGTGATCAGCGCGGCCTTGCCATAGCGCGAGACGCCTTCGATCCCGACTTCCTTCGCATTCACGGCCTTGTCGGTTTCCATGTAATCGAGGCCGCGTGCGGCGCCCCACGCCCAGGCGCGCAATGCGCCCCAGTCATCCGGATGCCGCGGCTGGCCTTTGTTCACCAGCCCGATGATTCCCTTCGTCAGGCCCGCGCCATTGTCAGCCTGAATGCTGCCGGGATTGATGGACGCAAAGCCCCAGCCATCGGCAATTAGCTGATCGGTCGCGGGGGGATCGGCATTCGCGGGAGGCGCCGGAAATCCACCGGCGCGCCCTGCCGCGAGGCCCCCGCCTCTGCCGGAACCGCCGCGTCCAAAACCACCGCGCCCCGATCCGCCAAATCCGGGAAACACCGGCGCCGGGAATGCGACTTCAGGAATCGTGCGTCCGCCGAACATCATCATCACGGGCACGGGACCTTTCACATCCGCCGGCGTCACCAGCGTCATCTGTATATCGACCTTAATATCGGGATCGCCCGAGTTATCCACATGCCCGATAATCTGCTTGCCGATCACCGGATGGCCCGCCACTGTCGATTCCGCCGTCTTCGTCACCTCCCACGTAACTTTCGGGACATTCTTCGGCACGCGGCCGAGCACTTCGCGGTCGAAGTCTTCCACGATTTCCGCGCGCCGCTTCGCCCACTGGGCCGGCGTCGTGACCTTCTTGCCATCCTTCATCGTGAGAGCGTCGGGATAGTCCGGGAATGCATTTGCCGTCGCCTCGTTATAATTCGCGTGGTTGGGATCTTTTTCGTTGCCGCTCGGTCCAGGACGAAGGGCTTTAATTCCGAGCTGGTCCATCATGTTCTGATGGTCGTCCGCAGCCGTCCACTTCGAGGTGTCCACCGGACCCGAAGCGGCAAATGTCAGAGTCGCGAGGCAAACAAGGGCATAGCGAAATTTCATGCAAATATCAGATCACATTTCGTTCGATCCTGCAACAAATATGCGCTCATCAGCCGGGCTAGAATGAACCTTCGCGGATGATTGACGCCACCGCTCTTCACGTTATCTTCGTTGCCCTGATCGCCACGTTGATTCGCTCTTCTTTCGGATTTGGCGAAGCGCTGGTGGCCGTCCCGCTGTTCGCCCTGCGAATTCCAGTGAGTGTGGCGGCGCCAGTGGCCGTGCTTCTCTCCATCACTATCGCCGCGGTGGTTGTGGCGCAGGACTGGCGCAAGATCCACGCACGCAGCGCCGGATGGCTGATCGCCCCCACTCTTCTCGGAATCCCGCTGGGCATTTTTCTTCTGACGAGTTCACACCAGAGCGTCGTCAAAATCGCGCTCGCTCTCGTCATCATCGGATTCTCCGCCTGGTCGCTCATCGGAAAGAATCCGCCGCGGCTGGCGGAAGACAGCCGTCCCTGGCTGCTCTCCTGTGGATTCCTCGCCGGCATCCTGGGCGGCGCCTACGGTATGAACGCCCCGCCGCTCGTGGTCTACGGGGCGATGCGGCGCTGGTCCCCACAGCATTTTCGCGCGACGCTGCAGGGCTATTTTCTGCCTGCGAGCGGTGTCGCGATGGCGGGCTACTGGATTTCCGGACTATGGAAGCCGGAGGTCACGCACTATTACCTGATTTCCCTTCCCGTCGCGATACCGGCAATCTTCGCCGGACGCTGGATCAACCATCGGCTGCATGGCGATTCATTTCTGAAGTACGTGCATGCAGGATTGATCGCCGTCGCCGTGGTGTTGCTGGTCCAGACCGTCAGTTAGCAACAGGCAGTCGCATAAACGGTCCGTTTTTCACACCGGAAGTAAAATTGCTTGCCAAGCAGAAATGGATGGCTAAGACCCCTA
>DASZVV010000397.1:0-6701 GCA_035546955.1 Bryobacteraceae bacterium | reverse complement strand
GGGACGCAAGCAGGTCATCGGAAAGCCGATTCTGTACAAAACAACGAAGGAATTCCTCGTCCAGTTCGGCCTCAGGAATCTGCAGGAACTGCCAACGCTGAAAGAATTCCAGGAGATCGGAACGCTCTCCGGCGGGGAGCCGGAAGCGCCGGTCCAGGCCAATCTGATTGAAATGCCCGCGCCGCCGGAAGAGAATGAGAGCGCGGCGAGCGAGCCGGCTGAGCCGGAAACTGAGTAGTCCAGGTGCCTGAAGAACGACTGCAGAAGATTCTCTCGGCGGCCGGCGTGGCTTCGCGGCGCAAGGCCGAGCAACTGATCGTGGAAGCACGCGTCACCGTCAATGGCAAAGCTGTGACGGAGCTCGGGACGAAAGCCGATCCGGATCGCGATCACATCAAGGTGGATGGGAAGCTCATCCGCCAGCCCGCCCGTCATGTTTACATCGCGCTCTACAAGCCGGATTGCGTGGTCAGCACGGCCAGCGATCCGCAGCGCCGCACTACGGTGCTCGATCTGCTGCACGGCGTGAAAGAGCGCGTGTATCCGGTGGGCCGCCTCGATTATCACAGTGACGGGCTCATCCTGCTCACCAATGACGGGGAATTCGCCAACGCGATCACCTCGGCTAAGAGCCACGTGGTCAAGACTTATCTCGTGAAGGTCAACGGCTCACTGACGGCAGAGGAAGAAGAGCGTTTTCGCACTGGTGTTCCCCTGAGCGGCCGGCGCACGGCTCCCGCGCATCTCAAGCTCGTCCGGCGCGGCGATAATCCGTGGTATGAAGTTCGGCTGATCGAAGGACGCAACCAGCAGATCCGAACCATGTTCAAGCACTTCGGGAGACTGGTTGAGAAATTGCGCCGCGTTCGAATCGGAAACGTGGAACTGGGCTCGCTCGAAAAGGGCGAGTTCCGCTATCTCACGCCCGAAGAGACATCAAAACTGATGCGCCTGGCAGGGATGGGAAATGAACGTCAACAGCGAACTCCTCAGAAATAGCAGGACAATCGCGGTCGTGGGGCTTTCGGGCAATCGCCGGCGGCCGAGCTATGGCGTCTCGGAATACATGCAGTCGGTCGGGTATCGCATTATTCCGGTGAATCCGCTGGAGACTGAAGTTCTGGGTGAGAAAGCCTACGCCTCGCTGGATGCTGTACCGGAGCCGGTGGATATCGTCAACGTTTTTCGCCGTTCTGAGTTCGTGCCCGAAATTGTGGATGCGGCGATCCGGATCGGCGCGAAATGTGTGTGGATGCAGGAAGGCGTCATGCACGAAGAGGCCGCCGCAAAGGCCCGCGCGGCGGGACTTCAAGTGGTCATGAACCGCTGCATTTTAAAAGAGCATCGCAGGATGCTCGTTTCAGCCCATTAGTTTCGTAAAGCAAGCTTTGCCAGCGGCGAAATCGTGCGGCGTGAGCTCGTGGCCGGCATCGGCGATTCCGAGATCGACGGCAGCGCCCGCGCGGCCCAGCAGGCGGGCGAGTTGTTCTGCGGCACCCGGAGGCATTTTCTCGTCGTGCTCCCCCGCGATCACCATCACCTGTGCGCCACTGAGGTCCGGCAAATCGGCCGGCTCTATAATGCTTCTCGGCCGCAGCAGCAACCCCCCCGCAATGGTACCGGGATGCAGGAGCATCACGGATGCCGCGATGCTCGCGCCGTTGGAAAAGCCGAGGGCGTAGATCTCCGAAGCGTCGAGGCTGTACTTCGTGACGGATTCGCCGATCCATTCTGCCAGTTCGCGCGAGCGGGAGCGGACTTCGGTTTCATCGAACTCATCGCGCGAGACGCGGGCGAAAAATCGGGCAGCGCCGTTTTCAAGCACCTTGCCGCGCGGACTGAGGAAGCTGGCGCCGGGCGCGAGGGCCCGCGCGATGGGCAGAAAATCATTCTCATCGCCACCCTGACCGTGCAGAACCAAAACAGTCGCCGGCTTTGTACCTGGAATGAAGTTGTGTATAAAAGACATGATTACCGGTATCTCCCCAGAAGGTCGTTCCACCGAACCTGCACGAGTTCCGTAAAGGCGTGCAGGCCGGTCAGCATGCCGACCTTGCTGCCCTCCACATGATTCCACCGCACGGGCACTTCCGAGATCCGGAAACCCAATTTCTTCGCGATGAACAGAATCTCCACGTCAAAGCCGAAGCGTTCCTGAGTCTGGCGCGGAAAGATCGCGAGTGAAGCGGAGCCATGGAAAAGTTTGAACCCGCATTGAGTGTCGGCGATGTTCAGTCCGATAACGGCGCGCATGACCGTGTTGAAGATTTTGCCGGCGGTTTCGCGCATCCCCGGCTGGTGAACACCAATCAGCGAGCGATCCAGAGCGCGCGACCCGATCGCAACAGGGGAGCTCTCGCGCGCAGTAGCTTCCCATAGTTTATCGAGTTCCTCAATGGGAGCGGAGAGATCGGCATCAGTAAACAGGCGCCATTCGCCGCGGGCTTCCGCCATACCGTGGCGAACCGAATATCCTTTGCCTCGATTGCCGGGATTTCGCACGATCCGGATGTTCGGGTTCGCTGCGGAAAATTCGGATGCGATCCGCACCGTCTCGTCGGTTGAGCCGTCATCGACGATGATGATTTCCCAGAAGGTCCACACGCTGGTGACCAGATATTCCTGAATGCGGCGGATGGTCTCCGGGAGCCGGGCTTGCTCGTTATACGCCGGCACCACGATGGATATCGAGCGAATCAAAGGGGTTTGTGAGGCGAAAGTCCATGATACCCGACGTTCGCCGCCGCGATACGCGTCCGGCCCGCCTGAGATAATGGGTCAGCCACGCCATATCGCGCGGTTTCACAGTTAGAGGAGAGGTTCTTTGTCGCTGGAAGACGGACTGTTTGAGCAGCGCGCCGCGCGCATTCGTGAGATTGAAGCCCTGGGATACAGCCCCTTCGGCAAGCGCTTCGATTTCACACAGGAAGTTCCGCAGATTCTGCGCGATTACTCCTCGAAAACGGCGGAGGAACTGGGACCGGAAATCCGTGTGCGCGTGGCCGGCCGTGTGATGACGAAGCGGCCGATGGGCAAGGCCGGCTTTCTCCATATTCAGCAGGGCGGCGAAAAACTGCAGCTCTACGTCCGCAAAGACGGCGTGCCGGAACGCGACTACGCGCTGTTTACACTGCTCGATCTCGGCGATATCGTCGGAGCTGAGGGGTATCTATTCCGCACGCGGACGGGCGAACTGAGTGTACACGTGGAGAAACTGGAGTTTCTCTCGAAGATTCTGCTCGCGATGCCGGAAAAGTTTCACGGGCTCGAAGATCTGGAGATGCGCTACCGGCAGCGGTATCTGGACCTGATGACAAATCCGGAGTCGCGGAATGTATTCGTAACGCGGGCAAAAATTGTTTCTTCCATTCGCCGCCAGCTCGAAGCGCGCGGATTCATCGAAGTGGAAACGCCGATGCTGCAGGCGATTTACGGCGGCGCGGCGGCGCGGCCGTTCATCACGCATCACAACACTCTGGATATCGATTTGTATATGCGGATCGCGCCGGAGCTGTATCTCAAGAGGCTCGTGGTCGGCGGGTTCGACCGGGTCTACGAGATTAACCGCAATTTCCGGAATGAAGGAATCTCAACCCGGCACAATCCCGAGTTCACGATGATCGAGTTCTACCAGGCATATGCGGATTTCCGCGTCCTGATGGATTTCACCGAAGAACTGCTGCGGCAGGTTGCGATCGACGCCACAGGCGGCACCTCGGTGCAGTTCGGCGAGGCTGCGCTCGATTTCGGCAGCATCCGCCGAATCACGATGCGCGAGGCGGTACTCGAATTCTGGGAAGGCGAGGGCCGGCCTGCTCCCGAGCAGGTGAGCGATCCGGAGTGGCTGAAGCAGGCATCGGGTAAAGCGACCGCGGGTGAAGGACTGGCTCATCTGTTCGAAATCCACGCCGAGAAGAAACTCGTTCAGCCGACAATCGTGTACGGATTCCCCATCGAGATTTCGCCGCTCGCGAACAACAGTCCGGACGATCCGTCGATGGTCGATCGCTTCGAAGTGTTCATCGCCGGCATGGAAATCGGCAATGCCTTCACCGAGCTCAATAATCCGATCGAGCAGCGGCGGCGGTTCGATGCGCAGCTCGAAATGCGTGAACGCGGCGATGATGAAGCGCATCAGATGGATGAGGATTATCTGCGCGCCATGGCGTACGGCATGCCGCCGACCGCGGGCGAAGGAATCGGCATCGACCGGCTCACAATGCTGCTGACGAACTCGCAGTCGATCCGGGACGTCATTTTGTTTCCTCTGCTCCGGCCGGAAGGCGAAATCGGAATGGCGGACAAGCTGCGCCGCCTGGGCGGCTAGGCGTGGGGTCGTCGTTCGAATGGTTCGTCGCGGGGCGCTATCTGCGCGCGCGGCGAAAGGAAAAAGTCGTCTCCGTGGTCACGGTGATTTCCGTGCTGGGCGTTGCGGCGGGCGTGATGGCGCTGGTGATTTCGCTCGCGGTAAACAACGGCTTTCGCGATACGCTCGAAAACGATCTGCTGAAGGCAACCGCGCACGTCAACGTTCTGAAGAAAGATACCGGGACGGGGATCACCAACTGGCGCGAGCTCACAGCGAAGATGCGCACCATTCCACATGTGGTGGCGGCTGCGCCCGTGCTGTACGGGAAGGTGTTTATTACGGGACCGCAGTCCGGTAATGTCGTGGTCCTGAAGGGTATCGAAGTAAAAAGCGAGCTCGAAACGAGCGAGGTACTGCGCCACCTGAAGAGTGGCTCGCTGGACGGTCTCTCGCCCGGCGCGGGCAGCCTGCCGGGGCTGATCATCGGATCCAAAGTCGCCGAGGATACCGGCCTTTCGCTCAACAGCCAGGTCAATGTCATCAGCCCGCAGGGAACGTTGACGCCGTTTGGGCCGGCGCCGCGCTCACAGCGGTTTAAGGTGGTCGGCGTTTTCGAATCGGGTTTCTATAATTTCGATGATGCGTGGACGTATGCGTCGCTGGATGCCGTTCAGAAGCTGCTTTCCGTGGGCGACGTCGTGAACGATATCGAAATTCGCGGGGACAATCCCGACCGGGCGGAGCAGATCGGCGCCGCCGCCGAAAAGATCGCGGGGAATCAGTATGAAGCGCGGAACTGGGAGGAGGACAACGCCCAGCTTTTCGATGCGCTGAACATGGAGCGCCACGTCACCTTTATCACGATCGGCCTGATCGAACTGGTGGCGGCGCTGAATATCGTGATCGCACTGACTATGATCGTGCTGACGAAGTTCCGGGATATCGCGGTATTGATGTCGATGGGCGCGCGGCGAGCGCAGATCCGGCGGATTTTCATCCTGCAGGGTACGATGATCGGGGCAGCGGGGACGGTGATTGGTCTGATCGTCGGCTATACGTTCTGCTACTTCGCGCAGAACTATCACTGGATTCCCCTGAATGAATCGATCTACGCGGTGAGCTTCGTGCCGTTCGAACCGAGGCCGACGGACGGAATCTGGATCGCGGCCGCGGCAATGACGGTCAGCCTGCTGGCAACCATCTACCCGGCGCGCAACGCGACACGCATCACACCGGTGGAAGTACTGAGGTACGAATAATGGCGGTGAAGAAGCGGGCGGCGAAGCATAAGAACACCCGGGAGCGAACGGCGGAGATTGTCCGGATTCTCGACAAGACGTATCCGAATGTGAAATGCGCCCTGCACCACACGAATGCCTGGGAGTTGCTGGTAGCGACGATTCTTTCAGCACAATGCACGGACAAGCGCGTGAACGAGGTGACGCCGGGGCTATTCGAGAAGTATCCGACGATTCAGGATTTCGCCGCAGCGCGCCAGGAGGTACTCGCGCAGGATATCCGGTCGACGGGATTTTTTAACAACAAGGCGAAGTCGATCATCGGAGCGGCGAAGAAGATCCTGCATGATTTTCATGGCGAGATTCCGCGAACGCTGGAGGAACTCATCACCGTTCCGGGCGCGGCGCGTAAAACCGCGAACGTAGTGCTGGGAACCGCGTTCGGAATCGCGTCCGGCGTGGTGGTCGATACGCACGTGCAGCGGATTTCGCAGAGGCTCGATCTGACGAAGAACTCCGATCCCGTAAAAATTGAGCAGGATCTGCAGAAGATCATCCCGCGTGAGCACTGGATTCAGTTCTCACATCAGGTGATTCACTTCGGCAGGGGGATTTGCGTGGCGCGATCGCCGAAGTGCGCCGAGTGCCCGCTCGAAAACCTCTGCTACTCGACAGACAAGACGGTTTAGTTCTTACGGACAACGCGCGTGCGGAATCTGGCGCCATCATTGAACAGACGCAACGTGTCGCCGCTTTCCATATCGAGATCGATCGCCGCTGTGCTGCTTTTTGCTAAACGCCAGCCGGTGAAGCATCCGTAGAAAATCGTCTTTTTCTCCGGAAGCATGTGATCCAGGATCAGCAACCCGAAGCAGAAGTGCTGCTCGTTATCCGGCCGCATAGGGGCGAGCGATGGACTGTCGAGATTGTGAATCACAATGCCGCGCCTGAGCCACGTTTCAAGGTGTTTATTGAAATCGACGACAACGGCGAGGTCATTCTGTCCGTCGCCATTGAAATCGGCGAAGATCGGGCGGACAGCCGCGTAGGGAACGATGCCTTCGCCGAGCGCTCTCTTCACGAGCGTGGCGACGTTCGGTTTCGGCTGGGGCTTCGGCTGCGCCGCAAGCGACGCCGCCAACAGCATCAGAGCG
>DASZVV010000396.1:0-6275 GCA_035546955.1 Bryobacteraceae bacterium | reverse complement strand
AATATCGGGGAGACCCTTCGCAGATCCGGGCAGATCTGCTGGAATTTCTCAACGAGCTGGACAGTGAAGGCTTGCTGGAAGTGCAGTAGATGTTCCGCAAGCTCTATACCGCCGACGGCCGGCTGGCCGCAGAAGCATTTCTCTGGCTGGCGCTCGCGCGCATTGCCACGCTGACGATTCCCTTCCGCTGGATCATCAGGCTGCTGACGCTTCAGCCCGGCGACGGCGCGGCGCAGAGCCGCGCGGTTCCCAACCCGGATTCGCTGGATTTTGCCCGGCGCGCCCGCAGGGCATTGTTGATCGCCGGCCGCCGGACCCTCTGGCGAAGCAACTGTCTCACGAAGACCCTGGCAGGCGCGGCAATGCTGCGGTCCCGCCGTATTGCCTCCTTCATTGCGGTGGGCGTAAACGGTCCGCTCAACTCCTCTCCTCGGCAGAGGAAAGCCCACGCCTGGCTGTCGTCGGGTGACGTTATGGTGGCGGGAGCGCCGACCCACAGGAATTACAACCCGATTGTGACCTTCGCCTACGATCCGAACTCCTCTGGCAATGCACCTCTATTCGGGTTTTTCTCTAAAAATTAGTTCCGAGGTAGAGCTGCCTGAATTTGCTCCGGCCTCCGGCAACGCGGACGTGACGATTCGTCTCGGCACCGTCGACCGAACGGAAAAGCTGGCCTCGATCGATGACGAGCGAGCTTACCCGCGCGATATCGGCGCATTCCATATCCGCGATGGCCGCGAGATCATCGCGGATGTGCTTCCGCACGCGGACAGCGGGGTCGTGAGAACGCTGCTCGCGGGCAGGTTCATGGGATATCTGCTGCGCCAGCGCGGTTATCTTGCGCTTCACGCGAGTGCCATCGCGGTGAATGGGAAAGCAGCGCTCTTCCTGGGGCAAAGCGGGGCGGGGAAATCGACGACAGCCGCAGCGTTCTATTCCCGCGGCCATCAGGTGCTGGCGGATGACGTCGCTGCCGTCGGGCTGACGAACGGACGCGTCGAACTGCAGCCGGCATGGCCAGGGATTCGCCTGCTCGATGACAGCCGGAAGGCGATTGGCACGGAAGCCGAGCCTGCGGCTTTTCAGGTCGATAAATATCTCTACCGGCTCAGCAGTTCTGGCGACTCGGGCGCGGTTCCTGTCGGAAGGATCTATCTTCTGGACTACCATTCCAATGGCGAACTGAGCGTGCACTCGTCCGCGCTCTGCGGACTTGCTGCCGTCGCGCTGCTCAATGCCCATTCACTGCTCAGAAGCTGGCGGGCTGACGCACGGCTCCGGCAAATCAATCTGGACCGGGGGGGCGCGGTGGCTGCCGCGGCGGCCGTGCGCCGGCTGGCCCGGCCCCGGTCGCTGGATCTGCTGCCGCGGCTGGTGGATTTTGTCGAAGCCGATATGATGACCAATGCCTGAGTACCTGTCGCATCTTCTGGCGCCGCTGACCGTCGAAGCGTTTCTCCAGCACTACGAGGCGAGACAGCATTTTCATGTCGGCAGGTCTTCTCCCGGGTATTACGCCGATCTGCTCAGCCTTGCCGATCTGGACAGGATCCTGCAATCGCGGCAATTGCCCGTCGGTTTCGTGAATGTCGTGAAGGACGGCCGACGATATCCCATTGAAGAGTGGTCGCGTTTTGTCGAGTCCGCGCGCGGGATACATCAGATCGCACTTTCGGAAAGTCTTCTGCAGTTCTACGGCAACGGCGCGACCCTGATCCTCAGCCAGGCCGACGCGCTGGTACCCTCTCTCACGGAGACGTGCAGAAAACTGACGCGCGAGTTGGGTTTCCCTGCACAGACCAACGTCTACATCACGCCGCGCAATTCAACAGGCTTCAGCAAACATTCGGACGATCACGACGTTCTGATCCTGCAGATCGCTGGAAGGAAAACGTGGCGGGTCTACGTGCCGGATCCGGTCGAAATCGAATTGCACTCCGGCGATCTTCTCTATATCCCGCGCGGGATGTATCACGATGCGCGGTCATGCGAAGATGACTCCATCCACATCACGCTCGGGCTAAGGCCTGTATACGCTTTCGAATTGATCCAGGATCTTGCGACGCTGGCGGCGGAGCGGGAAAAATTTCAGAAACCGATGCCACCCAGGTTTGCCGGCGCTGACGCTGTTCAGTCATTTCAGGCGGAATTTCTAGCGGGGCTTCGGACGTTGGCCGCGGAAGCGGATTTCGATAAGCTCGCCGGTTTCCGGACCCGGGATTATGCCGCACGTGAAGCCGCAGCGTGGTCCGGACGGTTCGAAGATCTTCGTCTTCTCACGCTGATGACCCCCGATACGGTTGTGTGCAGGCGCTCCGAAGTGCCGGCCGAAGTCGCGGACGACGGAAAGTTCCTGCATGTGGTGTTTGGAGACCGCAGAGTGACGATACCGGTTTTCATGCGGGAACAGCTCCCGCGAATTCTGGGGGATCAGAAGTTCGCGGTCGGCGAGATCGAGGGCCTGATTACGTCTAACGGCAAAATCACGCTCATTCGGGAACTGGTGAAATCGGGTTTCCTGCGAATCGTTAGTATCTGATTTTCCTCAGGGTCAGTTCGCGATAGAGTTCCAGGAGGCCGGGCGGCACTGTGAGGCCGGTTGCGGGATGCGGCGTCCATGTGCGGTTTGACTTTGCGTCCCACGCGAACTCGGCGCGCATGAGTTCCCGGTCCGCTGCGGGGGGATCGAGATGGAAAGCGTCGAGAATGCCAGGCAGCATTCGCGGTGAGAGATCGCTGTAGTCCAGCAACCGGAGGCGATCTCCGGCACGGAGGGCATGCTCGAAGAAATCGGAAATCGCGCTTTCCGGAGAATGCCAGACCGTTCCAATGCCGGTATCCACTCCCATCCAGCCGGGTTTTCCGCGGCGCCAGGAGGCGAGCATTTCCGCCGGGTGCCGAAAGAGAAACAGGACGGGAACTTCCGGAAATGCCGCCTGAATCGTTTCCAGACGCATGACATTGAATGATGTGAACTTCACGAGGTGAGCCTTGTAAGAGCGAAGGCGCGGTCTTCCGGTATGCAGGATCAGATTGCGCAAAAGTTCGGGGGCTGGGTGGGGACTGGCGTTGATGACGGGCCAGATGTGATTGTGCGGCCCACCTTCGCCGAATACCAGGTGTTCGGGCGACCGCGCCAGGACTTTCGCAAGGAGAGTAGAGCCGCATCGCCCGGCGTGCAGGATGAAACCGGAAGGGTTCAGGGAGTCTGTTGGGGGTGGGGCGGATTGCAGGAAATCGAGAGACGAAATACATTGCCATGGCTCCGCGGGCTGCGGAGCGCCGGCCAGCAGCGCGGTATACGTCGCGAGAGAACGGCGGAAAGAACCCTCGAAGAAGTGGTAGTTTTGCAGATCCACCCAGGCGGCGATCCGTTGAACAGCATCGAGGTCGACAGGAATGAGGCCGGGACGGGCCGTATGTTCCGCGCGAAATTCGTCTTCGGTGAGTTTTCGGTGCATTCGCTGGCAGGATTCCTCAATGGGCGGGTACGGGCAACTCGATTGAACTCGCCTGGCCTGGCGCGTGGTAAATACGCTCAGTCGCTTTCTGGTAGTCGCCGGGTCTGGCCCGGAAGATATCGGGGACGAAGGTCTGCGGGTTGCGGTCGTAGAGAGGGAACCAGCTTGACTGGATCTGCACCATGATCCGGTGGCCCGGCAGGAAGACGTGATTCGCGTTCGGGAGCGCGAAGCGATAGGGCAGGGGCTTGCCGGCCTCGATTGCTTTCGGCGTTTCGAAGCTTTCACGGTAGCGCCCGCGGAAAATGTCGGCGGCGATCATGAGTTCGTAACCGCCCATGTTCGGCTCTTCCGCCACCTGGTCGGGATAAACGTCGATCAGCTTCACTACCCAATCGGAATCCGTTCCACTGGTGGAAGCGATCAGATTCACCCTCGGCTGCCCGGCGATCTTCAGAGGCTCGGTCAGGACATCGGACGTGAAGACGGCCACGTCGGGGCGGCCCGAGGCTTCGCGCTGGTCGTCAACCAGCCAGTCCGGCCAGGTGAGCGGAAGTTCGTAGCCGATCGGCTGGCTGGGGCGTGCGCGGAACGGGACTGGTTTCGCGGGATCGGAAACGTATTCGTCGTACGGGGCATCGCCTGACTTCGGAGCGGTGAACCCGGCTTTGCCTCCCGCTGTGAGGTAGATCTGCCGTTCTGTAGTGCCCGGCGGTGGCCATGACTGGAGGCGCTGCCACTGATCGGTTCCGGTCTCGTAGGCATTCACCGGGGCGATATCCATGGGCGGAGCGTCGTCTTTGAGGAAATGATCGAGAAAGGGACGGAGAATCTGCTGGCGAAAATAGAGCGCGGTGTCGGTGGGGAACTGGAGGGCGCCGAGTGAACGGCCATCGCCGATTTCCTGTCCGTGATGCCACGGTCCGAGGACCAGAAACACTTTGTCATTCGCGGTGTCCTTCGGCTTGACGGCTTTGTAGACCGCGGGGGCGCCATAGATGTCTTCCTGGTCCCAGAGGCTGTGGACAAGCATGACAGGAACTTTGAGGGGCTGGGCGGCGAGGACACGATCCATTGCCTGATCGCGCCAGAAGGAATCGTAAGTGGGATGGGCCAGGATCCTGCGCCAGAAACCGATCTGCTCCATACCGTGGCGATCGGCCATTTCACCGGCGGAGACGGCGTCCATATAGAAGGAGTAATCGTCGTGGAAGCTGCTCCACCATTTTTCGTCGTTGGCGCGGGTGGCTTCCTGCTCGTAGATGTAGGGGAGATTCTGTTGGCGGAAGGCTCCGTTGTGGAACCAGTCGTCGCCCATCCAGCCATCGACCATGGGGTTCATGGGGACGGAGACCTTGAGCGCGGGGTGCGGATTGACGAGCGCCATCAGGGGAAGAAATCCATCGTAGGAGATGCCGAGGATGCCGACTTTGCCATTGGATTCGGGGATATTTTTGACGAGCCAGTCGATGGTGTCGTACGTGTCGGTGGATTCGTCGACGGGTGTGGAGTTGAGGGGGCCGCTGAGCGGACGGTTCATGACGTAATCGCCCTCGGAGCCGTATTTGCCTCGGATGTCCTGGACGACGCGGATGTAGCCGCCGCCGACGATGACGTCGGTGGCGTTGTCGTAGCCCTCCAGCATGGGGCCGAGGTGCGAGCTTTCGCTGTGGGTGGTGAGGGTTTTGGCGTTGTACGGCGTTCGCGTGAAGAGGATCGGGGCGTGCCTGGCATTTTTCGGGATGAGGATGATGGTATGGAGTTTCACCCCGTCGCGCATGGGGATCATTTCGTCGCGTTTGGTGTAGTCGAAGCCGTAGGGGGAGGGCTGGAATGTGGCGGGGATTTCGCTTTGTGCGGCGAGGGTGGAGGCAAGAAGGGCGACGGCGAAGAGCTTCATGTGTTTGATTATGGGCCACCAGCACACGGCGTTTTGGTATGATGCAGCAGCCGGTTGAATCGGAGACTTCGTGAAATCAATTGCCCGGACTCACATGACGCGGCGCGCGATTTTTCAGTCGGCGGCCGCGGTTGCCGCGGCTCGTGCCGCCACAACTCGCTGGAATCCCAAACTCGGGATCTTTTGCCGCTATTCGACGGCCAACATGGCCTTCGCCGGGCAGGAAGGCTTCACCTGCGTGCAACTCAGCACCGGTGCGCCGATTTCGCCGGAGTCGACTGACGAACAGATCGCGGAAGTAAAGCGCACCCTGGCGGCCAATGGGCTGACGATCGCGGCGCTGAACGCGGGCGGGAACCATCTCGATCCCGCGGTACAGCAGCGCTTTCCGAAGGTGATCGAACTCGCCGGACGGCTGGGCGTTCCGTATATCGGCGGATCTTCGGGCGCGATCCCCGGGCGTCCGCTCGACGAACAAGTGCAGGCGATCGTGAAGGCTTACGAGACGCAGTATTTTGCCGCGTGCGAGAAGTACAAAGTCAGAATTCTCTGGGAACCTTACGTCAATCCGGCGAATATCGCGGTCACGCCTGTGGCGTTCGCGGCGCTGCTGCGCGCGTTCAACGGCTCGCCGTATGTGGGACTCCAGATGGATCCGTCGCATCTCGCCTGGCAGATGATCGATCCCGTTGCGGCGACGCGCGAATTCGCGCAATACATTTTCAATGTGCATCTCAAGGACACCGAAATCCTCTGGCCAGTGGTTCACCGCGGCGGAATTCAGCCGGTCGATAAGGCCAAGTGGTGGCGCTTCCGCCTGCCCGGCTCGGGCGTGATCGACTGGAAGGGCTTCTTCACCGCCCTGGCCGACGCGGGCTATACCGGCGGCATGAATATCGAAAACGAGGACG
>DASZVV010000395.1:0-16174 GCA_035546955.1 Bryobacteraceae bacterium | reverse complement strand
CAGAGCTTCGCGCTCGCGCGAATCGAGGGAATCCCAGGTCGCGATGCGGATTCCGGCGCGCGTCAGTTCGGGCAGCAGTTCCTTCTGGAAGCAATCGTAAATCTCTTTGGTGAGCTGGCCGATGCGGGCGCGCACAGCGATTAACTGCTGGGTGACGGTGCGGCCATCGATACTGAGGTCCTGGATGCCGGCGCTCAGCTTTTGTTTGAGCGCGGCGATTCGCACCATGAAAAACTCATCGAGATTGGAGCAGACGATGGAAAGAAACTTGACGCGCTCGAGCAGGTGGTTACGCTCGTCCTCGGCTTCTTCGAGAACGCGGCCCTGGAATTCGAGCAGGCTGAGCTCTCGATTGATGTAAAGGGAGGGATCGTCGAGCGGCCGCTCGCCGGTTTCCTGGGCAGCGGGCATTTCGACGACTCTGGCTTCGCCGGCGCCCTGTTTCGGATTTGCTCCTGCTCGACGCCGTGATCCCACCGAACTCATCTCCGTTTTCTCCTGCCTCATGCGGCTCGCGACTCCGTCTCCCCCGTGCCGGGCCGCGCCGGGAGGGAGATGGTGAATGTGGAACCCTCTCCCAGACGGCTTTCGACGGCGATTGTGCCGTCCATGCGCTCCACAACATGCTTCACGATGGAGAGGCCCAGCCCGGTGCCGCCCACTTCACGCGAACGGGCGCGATCGACGCGATAGAAACGCTCGAAAATTCGCGACACGTCAGAGGACGGGATGCCGGCGCCGGTGTCCGCGATTGAAATGACGACGCGGCCATCCTTCGGGCCGGCCTCGATGCGTACCTCGCCATCCGGTTTATTGAATTTGACCGCGTTATCGAGAAGGTTGACGAGAGCCTGTTCGAGGCGAATGGCATGTCCGGTGACGAGCGCGTCGCATACTGCGCCGCGAATGAGTTTGACGCCGCGCACACGCGCCTCCGTCTCCACGGTGGCAAGCGCGGTATCGACGGCGTCCTCCACAGAAACCGCGCCGGGCTCGGCATCGGGCTTACCGGATTCGAGGTCGGAGAGCGTCAGGAGGTCGGTGGCGATGTTGTTGAGGCGGATGGCCTGCGCCTGGATGATTTCGACGAAGCGCCGGTTGTGGGTGGCATCGTCCAGCGCGCCGCCGAGGAGAGTTTCGGCATAGCCGCGGATGGCGGCGAGCGGCGTTTTGAGCTCGTGAGAAACGTTGGCGACGAAATCGCGGCGGATGCGCTCCAGGCGTTCGATATCGGTGATGTCATGCAGGATGACGAGAGCGCCGCCGTGCGGTGCGACGGCGTAGGGGGAAGCATGCGCCTGGAAAATCGCGCCGCGCCCGGAGAACTGCAGGCGGCGGGTGGCGGGAACGCCGGTCGAAATCACGTCCGAAATCAGGCTGAGGAAAGCGGGCTCGCGGACGACGTCAACCACCGGAGTATCGCGGGCTACCGGCGAGGTGAGTCCCATGGCCCGTTCGAGCGCGAGATTGGCGAACTGCACGTGCATCTGCCGGTCAACAGCGAGCACGCCTTCGCCCATGCTCTTGAGGATGGCGTCCAACCGGTGGGATTCCTGGCTGAGGCGCTCGACGAGCTCGAAGATGCGTGCCGCCATCCGCCTCAGGGATTGGTTGAGGGCTCTGGATGTATCGTCTTCTTCCGGAAGGAGTAAGCCCGGCTCCGACGCTTCGAGGAGATTGTCCGTAAAGGACCGGAGCCGCTCAATCCGCCAGGCAATCGCACCCGAAAAAATGGAGGTCATGACCGCGGCAGCGGCAGCGCAAAGAATCGCCTCAATCAGGATCAGAACAACGATAGGAATAGCCCGCGCCAGATCCACAATCGCCATCATGCATGCGATGAGCAGGAAACACGTCAGGTACAGGCGCAGCCGGAGTGAGGTAAACACGCGGACGGGTTTGATTCAGTTTACAACCGAATTGTGACGAATCGGTTGCAATCCGGTGAAGGCTGAGCACCCGCAGAGCTGCGGAAAGCCTTCACTTCGCTGGAGTTTTGGCGAGCTGCTGCTTCGTCCACGCGCGTTCCGGATCGAGCGCGAGCGATTTGGCAAGGGCTTCGTGAGCCTTCGCGTTCTGATTTTCCTTTCGCAGTGCGATCCCCATCCATAGATATGCTTCCGCGGATTTGGGATCGAGCGCGATGGCACGCTGGAAATCCTCGATGGCTTTGGCGGGCCCGCCCCCGAAGTTCGGCGGCAGGTAGTAGTAGCCAACGCCGTGTGCGAGAAATGCGCGGGAGGACTTCGGATCCATGGCCACGGCTTTATCAAGGGCGTCTTTCGCCTTCTTGCCGTAGATGAGGATGCCGGCCATGGGATTCGCCGGGATGATTTGGCCGCAGAGTGTTCCGAGAACCCGGTAATACTCGGCATCGCGGTCATTCAGCTCGATGGCCTTGTCTGCCATGGCGGCGCCAGCCTCGGCGGCGCGCTTCGATCCGTTTTTGTCGCCCTGTTCCATGGCGACTTCGGCGGCGTAGGAATAAGCAACCGCGCCCTGATACCAGGCCTGCGCATCATGCGGCTTCTTCTGTGCCGCGGCGTCGAGCGCGGCGGCTTTGGCATCGAGAGCCTTGCGGTCCTGATGGTCCCGGAGAACGATCAGATCGTCAGCAGCGGAGCATAGCAGAGGAAGCAGAATGAAGGCCGAAAGCAATCGCATTGATATCGCGTTCCTGTCTGAATCTTACGATGCTTGCAAGGGGAATTGGGGTTCAGGAACTTACAGCGCGGCGACGCGGCGATGGATCACGAGGAAATAAAGACCGAGCGAAAGCAGCACGAGGCCATTCAGCGAGAGAACGGTGGGAGCGGTCAACATGGGAACCAGCCATCCGGTCAGCACGCTGCCGAAGGGCATACCGCCGCGGAATGCGACGTTATACACGCTCATCACGCGGCCGCGCATATCGTTCGGCGTGATGAGCTGAACGAGCGACGCAATCATTGTGAAAGCGCACATCAGCATGATGCCGGTAAAGTACAGCATCAGACAGCTGAGAGCGATCGATTTCGACTGCGCGAAACCGATCATGCCAAAGCCCATGGCGACAAGCGAAGCGAGGGCGATTCGGCCCTTATTCTGTACGTCTCCCAGCCAGGCGACTGTCAATGCACCGGTAATCGACCCCAGCCCGCTGGCGGCGAGGAAGATCGTATAGGTCATTTCATCGCGAGCGAACACGATTTTCGCGAAAACCGGGAGGAAGGTGACGATTGGAATTGCGAGAAGCGTCATCAGGAACGCAATGATGATGAGGGTAGCCATCGCGCCCTGATCGCGGATGAAAGTGAAGCCCTGTTTCATGCTCGTCATGATCGAGTGGCCGGTGCGTGCCGGCTTGAAGTTGATGTGCAGGCGCAGCAGGGAGACGATGACGGCGAGAAATGAGAGAGCATTGAGGCCGAAACACCAGGCGGCGCCAGCGTATTTCATGGCAATACCGCCGACGACCGGCCCGATCACGCGCGCCAGATTGAACTGGATGGAATTGAGCGCGATGGCGTTCGGAACGTCTTCTTTTTCGACGAGACTCGGAACCAGCGCCGAATAGGCTGGTCCGCCGAACGATTGCGCGGTTCCGACGACGAATGAGGAAAGCAGGATGATCCAGATGTTGCTCTTGTTGATGTGATCGGTCGCAATCAGGAGCGCCAGCGTGGCCGCCGAGAACATCTGGACGAGTTGCGAGCCGATCAGGATGAAGCGCCGGTCAATGCGATCCGCGAGTACTCCGCCGAACAGAGAGAAAAGGAAGATCGGGATATCGCCAAGAAACGCGTCGAGGCCGAGCAGAAATGGCGAGTTCGTCAACTGCAGAACGAGCCAGTTTTGCGCGACTTCCTGCATCCACGTGCCGATAGTGGACGTGCAGGCGCCAATCCAGAGGATGCGGAAATCGCGGTACTGAAAAGCCTTGAAGACGCGTCGCAGCACGATGGAATCCGTTGTTGCGGCGTGTCTACGGCAGGGGCTTTTCGCGCTTGATCAGATGAACCAGATTGCCATCGGCGTCGTTGAAGAAAGCGAGACGGTTGCCCTGCGTTTCGTACGGCTCGCCGACCATCGTAACGCCCTTCGCGCGCAGATTGGCGACGCCGGCATCGAAATCGTCGATCATGATGGCGAGATGGCGGAAGCCCGCATCCTTGTTATTCGCGAGCACCTGCGGGGCGGCCAGCGTATTCGATGCGGGAATGATTTCCAGCATGGCGCCGTTCTTCGCCTTCACAAAATAGTTGCCGGCGTAACTGTAATTGATATGGAAGTCGAGGTGATCGACGTACCATTGCGCGAGCTTTTCGGGATTCGGCGAAGAGATCGCCACGTGTTCGATGCCCTGAAACATAAGAGACGATTGTAGCGCGACTCAACGTGGGAAGTTGCTCACACCTAAAGTGCAGTAAGGCGTCGGAACCGTCACACTTTTGATGTGTTTTTGATAACGCGGAACCCTGTTTGGGTGGATAATAGAGGTATCCATTTTCAAGGACTCTAAGAACGCTCCAACATGTTGAAATCACTTGACCTTAGCGGCAGGGTAGCCGTTGTGATCGGCGGCACCTCCGGCATTGGAAAAACTATGTCCGTCGGGCTGGCGGAAGCGGGCGCGGACGTCGTTCCCTGCTCCCGCCGGATGGAAGCCGCGGACCCGGTGGCAGCCGAAATTGAGAAGCTCGGGCGGCGCTCGCTGCGGCTTGCGGCGGATGTGGCGGACCGGCAGTCGCTCGTGGCCGCACGCGATGAAATTCTGGCGAAACTCGGCCGTGTCGACATCCTCATTAATTGCGCCGGACGCATCAAACGAACGCCGGTGCTCGATCTGCCGGAAGAAGAATGGTCGGGAATCATCGACACGAACCTGACCGGCACGCTGCGCGCCTGCCAGGTGTTCGCACCGCCTATGCTCGCGCAGGGGTGGGGACGCATCGTGAATATCGCGTCGCTGAATTCATTCGTGGCTCTGTTTGAAGTGGCGGCGTATGCGGCGAGCAAAGCGGGGGTGGCGGGGCTGACGAAATCGCTCGCGATCGAATGGGGATCGCGCGGCGTGAATGTGAACGCCATCGCGCCCGGCGTTTTCCGCACGCCGCTCAATCAGCAACTGCTCGACGGCACCGAACGCGGCCGCGAGTTGAAAATGCGCACGCCGCTCAAGCGCTTCGGTAACGTGGACGAACTCGTGGGAGCAGCGGTGCTTCTTTCATCGGAAGCGGCCAGTTTTATTAACGGAGAGATTCTCGTGGTGGATGGCGGCTTCCTCGCAAGCGGCGTCAACCAGTAGGCAAACAAATAATGTCCATATTCCCGTCAGAAGATTTTCTGCTTGAGACCCAGACTGCGCGCCGGCTCTATCATGAGGTGGCGAAAGATCTGCCGATCATCGATTACCACTGCCATCTTGCGCCGGAGCTGATCGCGGACAATCACCGGTTCCGCTCCATCACCGAAATCTGGCTGGAAGGCGACCATTACAAGTGGCGGGCGATGCGGGCCAACGGTGTCAACGAGCGCTACATCACCGGCGATGCTTCCGACTGGGAAAAATTTGAGGCTTGGGCGCGCACCGTGCCCGAGACTCTCTGCAATCCGCTTTACCACTGGAACGCGATGGAGCTGAAGCGGCCCTTCGGTATCACGAAACCGCTGAACGGCTCGACCGCCAAAGAGATCTTCGGGGAAGCCAACCGGCAACTGCAGACCGGCGATCTCACGACGCAGTCGATTCTGCGGTATTTCCATGTGACGGTTGCTTGCACCACGGACGATCCCGCCGATTCGCTCGATGCGCATCAGAAACTGGCCCAGCGCTCGAATCCGGATACCCGGGTGTATCCCACCTGGCGCCCGGATAAGGCGCTGGCGGTTGCCGATCCGGCGGCATGGAATCAGTGGATCGGGCGGCTGGAGAAGGCCGCGGGTGCTTCGATTTCTTCCTGGGTGAATTTGCTTTCGGCGCTCGAAGCGCGGCATACCGCGTTTCATGAGCTGGGATGCCGGGCTTCGGACCATGGCCTGAACAGCATGGACGCGGCGCCGTTCACAGAGGCAGAAGCGTCGGCTGTGTTCGACAAGCTGCGCGCGGGCAAGACAGTGAGCGCGGACGAAGCCGCGATCTTCCGTTCAGCGCTTCTTTACAAGATGGCGCTGCTCGATCACGCGCGTGGCTGGGCGCAGCAGTTCCATCTGGGTGCGCTGCGCGGAACCAACACGCGCATGCGGCGGGTGCTCGGTCCCGATACGGGATTCGATTCGATCGGGGATTTCGAACAGGCGGAGTCGCTCGCGCAGTTCCTCGACCGGCTCGATAACACCGATCAACTGGCGAAGACGATCATTTATAACGTGAACCCATCCGATAATCCGGTGTTCGCGACGATGGTAGGGAATTATCAGGACGGCAGCGTTCCCGGCAAAATGCAGTGGGGCTCGGCGTGGTGGTTCCTCGATCAGCTCGATGGCATGGAAGCGCAGATGCGCATGCTTTCGAATATGGGACTGCTCGCGCGGTTCGTCGGAATGGTCACGGATTCACGGAGCTTCCTTTCTTATCCCCGGCATGATTACTTCCGGCGGCTGGTTTGCCGGATGCTCGGCGAAGACGTGCGGCGCGGGCTGCTGCCGGACGATCATGAACTTCTTGGCAAGCTGGTCGCGGATGTTTCGTTCCGCAATGCGCGGGATTACTTCGGGTTTCAGTTGGGAAATTTCACGGCGTAGGTTCAGTCGCCAGCACATTCAAGAGAAAGGCCCCGGCAGCGCGTTCGCGCTCCGGGGCTTTTTCTTTGCCGCTGTGGCGAAGTGATCAGTAGAAGAACTTCGCGCTCACCTGAATCAAACGGGGTGATCCGAAGCTCGTAATCTGACCGAACGTTGAGCTGGTTAGACCAGTTGCAGGGTTCCCCCAATTGGCGTGATTCATGATGTTGAAAAAATCGCCGCGCAGTTCAAAACTGTAACGCTCCTTGAACGCAAACCGGCGGGTTGCCGACATGTCGAACTGAATCGAACCCGGGCCATGGATGATATCGCGACCCGCATCGCCGAACGTTCCCAGCGGAACGCAATACGGATTACCGATATACGCGGTTGTAGTACAGCCACCGACAAACGCCGCTGGATTGAAGTACTGGTTCAGCGTGCCGGTCATGGTCTGTATCGTCGGGTTCACGTTCGGCCTGTCAGCGCCGACGCCAGTCAGCGAGACGTCAGATCCGGTGGTGATGGTGAGCGGCTGACCGCTATCCAGACTGATGATGGGCGCCACCTGCCAGTCTTTCGTGAATTTTTTGGCGAAGCCGTTCCCCACACCGGGGCTGGCGATCACGAGAGACGTATTGAAGATGTGGCGACGGTCGTAATTGCAGTCACCCTTTTCGGCATTGCGATTGAGAGGATCCTCATAGTTGTTACCCGCCAACTCGCCGCCGAAATCGTAAGTGCTGATGCAATGCGACCATGTGTAGTTCGTCAGCCAGGTGTAGTGGCTGGCGAGACGATGCTCCGCCTTCAGCAGGAGACCGTGGTAAGACGACCAGTTGCCGTCGTCAGTCTGGACGATCGAAGTATAGTAAGCGCCCTGCTGGGGGTTGATGAGGTTGAGCGGGCGGCGCGCCGTTTCGTTCGCGGTCGTGGCCGTCGGGCTTGGCGTCGGCATGTTCTGTTCATTCGCACCGGGGATGTGAACCGTGCGATTGCCGATGTACGTCAGAGTGGCCAGCCAGTTTGCGCCGATCTGCCGCGAGTAGCTGAAATTCCACTGCATCGTATACATTGCGTGCACGTTCGGCGGAATGCTGACGTAAGTACCGTTCGTGGGGAAGATCGCCGCCCCGGGAAACGGATCGCCCGAAATACCGGTCGGTGACACGTAGCCATTCCACGGATTGGAGAATGGCGCGGTGATCGACGGATTGGTGAAGGTGATCGCGGATGCATACGGAGGATTGGTCGTCCACCGTTCGGGATAGAACAGCTCGAGCGAGTCATGCATCAGACCGAACGCGGCGCGCAGAGTCTGCTTGCCCTTTCCGGTCGGATCCCAAACGAGACCGACGCGCGGCGAGGTTGCCAGCCAGTCCGATGCGGTGAACCGGCACCCGTGCGACTGATCCGCGCCGAACAATAATCCGGCGGGAGCATTCGGGTACACCTTGCTGTGGACGCCGGCGATGAAGTCCGCCAGGTTGAACTGGTTGCCGCGGCACTGCTTGTCGTCCGCCGGCTGGTAAGGTTCCCATCGCGCGCCGAGGTTAATCGTCAGACCTGGTGCGGCGCGCCAGGTATCCTGGGCGTACGCCGCGAGCACAGTCATACGCATGTAATCGGAAAGGGCGTTACCCTGATTCCATGTCGACATGTGCCCGAGCAGCAGATCGGCGAGGTTGTCACCGGAGTAACCGGTGGTGCTGCCGCCGCTGAACGTGAACTGCCCATTTGACTGTTGATTGTTGAGGGAGTTGAATTGCTCCTTCCGTCCGTCGAAGCCAAAGGCGAGCTGGTGCTTGCCCTTCGTCATCTGGTAATCGTCCGAAATCTGATAGTTGTTGACGTTGAAATATCCCGGCGCGCAGGTGCCGCAGGCAATATTGAAGTAGTTGCCCACGGTGACCTGGATGTAATTATCCGGCATGTTTTCATTGAGGTTCATGCCCAGAGTTTTCGGACCGAAAAGGTTTGACGCGGATCCGCGGTTGTCGGCACGGCGGTTGAACGTGGCATGGAACGAATTGACTTTGGTCGGGCTGAGGGTGAAGGTGTCACCGAGCGTGACCGAGTTGGTTTCGTCAAGATTGCCTGGATTCGGACCGGTGGTGAGCGCGTTCTTGCCGTCGAAGAAGGCCTGCGCCGTGAAGTTGTAGATGTAATAGCGGCCGTAGATCTGATGGCGCGCGCTCTTCACGTAATCAATGCGGCCGATGATCTGCCAATCCGGATTATTGGCCGGCTGGCCGTATAGATCCAGCCCGCAATGATCGGTTGAAACCGGGATGTAGCTGAGCAGTTTCACGGCCGCCGGATCAAAACGCGATTGCGGAATCACGTTATTGGCGAAGACAGTCTTGCCGGTCGGATCCAGCGGATCCTTGAGCGTGATGGCCTTCGTCTGGCATCCGCCCGCGCTCGTTGCGGCATCTTCCACCGAAAAGTCTCCCGACTCCGTCAGCGCTGTAGGCACGTGGGCCGTCGTCTGTCCCGGATTGCTGCGCTGCACGGTCTGCTGGTAGCCGCCGAAGAAGAACAGCTTGTCCTTCACGATGCGGCCGCCGCCCGTGCCGCCGAACTGGCTGCGTTTGAGCGAATCGCGGGCCGACTGCGAGATCGAGCCGGCAACCGTGGTCAGACCCTTGGGACGGGCATTCAATTCGTAATTGCGAAGGAACTCGAACAGATCGCCGTGAAAAGCGTTGCTGCCGGATTTCGTGACTACGTTGACCGCGCCGCCCGGATGCAGACCGAACTGCGCCTGCAGAGCATTAGTCTGCACGCTGAACTCCTGCACTGCATCGGGAAATGGAATCGGCAGATTCACGTTGCTGAAGGAGTCGTTGTTATCGCCGCCGTCCAGCAGATAATTCACGCCGTTCGCCTGGCCGCCCGCGACCGAGAACGTGCCCGAGCCATTCGAGCCCTGGATGTTTTTGCTGCCGGTGAGATCGCCGCCCGGCGCCGAGCTGCCCCCGCCGGTGAGCGTGAGAAGCTGCGTCAGATTGCGGCCATTCAGCGGGAGTTCGGTGATCTTGACCGGATCCATTACCTGCGCGATCGCGGAGTCCTTGGTTTCCACCATGTCCGCATTAGCGGTCACTTCGATGGTTTCGTTCACTGAACCGACGCTCATCGCGACATTGATCCCGATATTGTGCGCGACTTCGAGCACGATACCGGCCTGCTTATAGTCCTTGAAGCCAGGCGATTTCACATCGAGTGTGTATGGGCCCGGCGGAAGATTGGAAATCACATAGTGGCCGTCAGAATCGGTTTGGGTGGCGTGCGGAGTCTTGGTTGTATCTTCCGTCATCGTCACATTGGCGCCGGGAATCAGTTTGCCCGAAGGATCGGTAACCGCTCCGGAAACTTCCGAAACCGCAACAGCCTGGCCGTAGAGGCCTGTGGAAACGAGCAGCATGGCGGCCATCAATCCGGCAGCCATCCGCAGAAATCGCAGCGTTATTTTTCCGTTACAGAGGGAGGGCGGCGCGGAATTCCCCACATTCACGGCCGCATAACCTGAGCGCATCGGGCCGGAAAGATACTCCCGGACCGCGGCTCGGCGGTGGATCACGTTCATCGTTTTTGACTCCTGAGCGAAGCTTGGTAAAGCGTGAATCGCAGAGAAGTATATCGAAGCGCGTTTCCGGAAGATATCTCAAAGAATAAAATTCATCGTTTAGTCCGGCTAAACGATGTCACGATTTTCTGATACAATCCCGTGTCATGGACCTGCGGCAACTGGAAGTTTTTCTTGCAGTTATGGAACATACGACCGTAACCCGCACGGCCGAGGTGTTACGAGTCTCTCCGGGCGCCGTGAGCCTCCAGCTCAAGGCGCTCCGGCAGGAACTACGGACGCCGTTGTTTGTGCGTTCGGGCAAGCGAATTCTGCCCACGCCGCACGCATTCCGGTTCGCGGAACATGCGCGCGAAGTCATGCGGCGCATGGCGGAAATTCACCGCGATTTTGCTGATGCTCCTTCGGAAGACTCCCGTCCATTCCATTTCGCGAGTGGCGCAACCACGCTCATTTACCGGCTGGGTCCGCCGCTGCGCACGCTGCGACGGCGCTTCCCGCATGCGGATCTTCACGTTACGGTGAGCCCGACGGAGCGAATTGTGGATGGGCTGATCGACCGCAAATTCGATTTGGGACTGATCTCGCTGCCCTTCAATCAACCTGACCTGACCATCCTGCCGCTCTATCAGGAAGAGCTTCTCGTGATCCGCCCCACGGCGGCGGTCACATCCGACGCATCCGTTTCCGCCATCCAGACGCGCGAAATGGCGAGCGCGCCGTTTCTCCTTTATCCGCATGGAAGTAACATGCGGGCAATCATCGAGCGATACTTCCACGACCTCGGGATCACTCCACGAGTGATCATGGAAGCCGACGATACCGAAGTGATCAAGCGGCTGGTCGAATCGGGCTTCGGATACTCGATCCTGCCGCAGTATGCGCTGAGCGGCCGGGGACATCGTTTCCAGAAACTGCGGGTGCCGGGGCGGCGATTAGTCCGCCAGCAGGCGCTCGCGATGGCAAAAACCGAATACCCCCGCGCGCTGACCGCGAGAGTAGCCGATTTCCTGAAGGCGGCGCTCGGCGACCCGAACTCCGCGGCGGGATGAAGTCTGATAACGTGAAGCGGTGATGCAAGCCAAACCCGTGCGGGCCGACGCGGAAGCGATGGCGGACAAAAAGTATCTGCCGCAGATGCGCTGGTTTATCTGCGGTCTCCTGTTCTTCGCCAGCACGATTAATTACATCGACCGGCAGGTGTTGGGGCTCCTGAAGCCAGTCATCGAAAGAGATCTGGGATGGAATGAGGCTGATTACGGTTGGATCGTTTCCGCATTCCAGGTTGCATACGGGCTGATGATGCCGATTGCGGGGCGCGTGATCGACAAGCTGGGTGTGAAACTTGGATACACGCTGGCCGTGATTGTGTGGAGCGTTGCCGCGGTGGGTCACGCCCTGGCGGGCAATGCATTTCAATTCAGCGCGGCGCGGTTTTCGCTGGGGATCGGCGAATCCGCCAATTTTCCCGCCGCGATCAAAGCGGTTGCTCATTGGTTCCCGAAGAGAGAGCGGGCGCTCGCGACCGGCATTTTCAACAGCGGAACCAACATAGGCGCTCTGGTGGCGGCCTGGATGGTGCCCGTACTCGCGACGCGCTGGGGATGGCGTTCGGCGTTCATTGTCACCGGATCGCTGGGATTTCTCTGGATCATTCTGTGGGTGCTCTTTTTCAACGAGCCCGAACGGCACAAGCTTCTCTCTCCCGCCGAACGGGAACTGATTCGCTCCGATCATGAACCGAACGTTGCGAGCGTGCCCTACTCTCAGGTGCTCGGAAGCCGCGTCGCCTGGGCGTTCATCGTCGGCAAGTTCTTCACCGATCCCATCTGGTGGTTTTACCTCTTCTGGCTGCCAGGGTTTCTGGCCAGCACCTACAAGCTCGATCTCGCGCATCTCGGGCTGCCGATGATTGTGGTGTACTCCGCTACCACGGTAGGATCCGTCTTCGGCGGCTGGCTGTCTTCCACAATGATTCGGCGAGGATACACCGTGAATCGGTCGCGCAAGACGGCGATGCTGACTTGCGCGCTGGCGGTGACATCCGCGATATTCGTCAGCGAGGCGGCGAATCTCTGGGTTGCGATTACGCTGATCAGCATTGCGGCGGCGGCGCACCAGGGGTGGTCCGCCAATCTGTTTACGCTTCCGTCGGATATGCTGCCGAAAAATGCCGTGGGATCAGTGGTGGGCCTGGGCGGGATGTTCGGCGCTCTTTCGGGCGCGCTGGTGGCGCCGGCGATCGGATACTGGCTGGATTATTCGCACAAATCATATGGACCGCTGTTTGTGGTGGCGGGTTCGATGTATCTGATCGCGCTGGGGATCATTCAGCTGATCGTGCCGAAGATCGAGCAGACAGCCTGAGTCTTATGCGCGCCTCTCCGGCGCTGTTAACCGATCAGGAGCGGCTTGATGTGCCGTTCGTAGATATTGAACGTCACATTGCGCGAGATGGATTCCTCGCATCTATCGAGCATATCGAGATAGCGGCGGCCCATCTTCGCCGCGATCTTGAAGCCCACGTGCAATAACTGGCGCACCCCTTTGTCATAAAGCGGATTCGACTGATCGTGGCGCATTGCGCCGGTGAACTGCTCGCTCGTCCACTTCGCCACGGTTTCCGGCTTCGGCAGTTTTGCGTAATCGATATCGATGACGGATGCGTAGGGCACGCATAATTCTTCCGCGTGTCCGTAGGCTTCGCGGTAAATCTCCTTCGCCAGTTCCAGCCCGGGACCGCCGGCCTCCGCCAGTCCGATCAATTCTTCGAGCCAGGTGGTGCCCGCGGTCTTCAGATGAATACCTGCGCCCGTCTTTTCGAGCGCATCGCGGATCGGCCTGTAGATGGAAAACTTATCGCTGCCCGAATGAACACTGAGCTTGAGATTATCCGGCAGTCCGTATTCGCGAATCGCGTGGGCGATCGCCGCGAGATCATCCTCGAATTCTTTGAAGAACTGCGCGATATCGCCGACGTAATCCACGCCCTTGTTGAAGCGGCCGGTGAACTTCGGCGCAATGGTCTGGATCGGAATCTTCTCATCGGCGATTGCGGCGAGGATCACCAGAAGTTCGTCCGGCGTCTGCGGAGCGTCGGTTTCATCCATGGAAACTTCCGTGATGAAGTTGCCTTCGCCCTTGCGCGATGCGATGTGGCGATAGATTTCGCCGGCCGCTTTCACCGCGGCAAGATACTTCCCAGCGGATTTCCGAACCGATTCCGCCGTGCCCAGTTCCGCGTGGCGCGAGACGAATGCATCCACATCCGCCTGCGCGGGCGGCTGGCCGATGAAATGCGCCACGTCGATCGTGAAGAAATCGCTGGGAGCGAGAAAACGCTCCACAGTGTCGAGATTAATGTGATCGGCATCGACATGCCAGGGCTTCTTCCAGCTGAGCGACTCGACCGCCGCAACCGCGGCATCACGCACGCTCGAAGGCTCCGTGCCTATAAATGTGTGTTCGCGATTGGATTTGTTCCAGACCGGAACTAAATCGAGATTGTGCTCCGATGCGAGAACGAATGCGCGAAGCTGCGCGCGAGCCTGGTGCGCGAACCGGTCGCCCACGCCGAAAGAGTAACGGGAAAGCCGCAACATCGGTTTCTATCATACGCAACGAGACGCGACGTGAAATGTCAACGGCCTCGCGGCACCCTGTAATACACTGAGTTTTCATCACGTAGACCCATGTCCGCAAAGAACAGCACCGCGAACTATCTCGCGTTCGACCTTGGCGCCGAAAGCGGCCGCGCGTTTCTCGGCTCGCTTCAAAACGGCAACCTCGCGATCGAGGAGATTCACCGTTTCCCGAACGAGCCGGTGGAGTACGGCGGGTCAATGCACTGGGACGCGCCGCGCATCTGGCACGAGATGCGAAAGGCGCTCTCCGGCCCCGGCGTGCCGAAACTGGCCGGCATTGGCGTGGATGCGTGGGGCGTGGATTACGCGCTGCTCGGCCAGAAGGGTGAGCTGCTCCAGAATCCGTATCACTATCGCGATCCGCGCAGCCTTTCGGCTCACGAAGAGGTGCTGAAGAAGATTTCGCGGGCCGATATCTATCGCGCCACCGGCATTCAGCTCATGGCGATCAACACGCTGTATCAGCTCTATGCGGCGCAACGCGACACGCCCACGATTTTGGCGGCGGCCGAAAAGCTGATCATGATGCCGGACCTTTTCCACTACTGGATGACCGGCAATGCTGTCTGCGAATACACCGATGCCAGCACGACGCAGTTCATGAATCCGGTGACGCGGAAATGGGCGGTCGATCTGCTCGATCAGCTCGGCCTGCCCTCGCGTCTTCCGGCGGAAATAGTGGAAGCCGGGAGTGTGGTGGGCCATCTGCTGCCCAATATCGCCCGCAATCAGGCACTGAAGGGAACACCGGTGATTGCGCCGGGATCGCACGATACGGCATCGGCGGTTGCCGCGATCACCGCGCGCGGAAATGCGGCTTTCATCAGTTCTGGAACGTGGAGCTTGATCGGAACCGAGCTCACGGCTCCGGTACTGAGCGACGCCGCGATGAAATTCAACTTCACGAACGAGGGCGGCGTCTGCGGCACCACGCGGCTGCTGAAAAACGTGATGGGGCTCTGGATGCTGCAATGCTGCCGCCGCTGCTGGCTCGCCGCGGGCAAAGAATACGATTACGCGCAGCTGACGGAAGAGGCATCGAAAGCCGAACCGTTCCGCAGCATCGTGACGCCGGACAGCAGTCTTTTCCTGAGTCCCCCGGATATGACGAAGGCAATCGATGAGTTCTGCCGGAAAACAGATCAGCCCTCGCCGGATTCGCCCGGCGCGTACACGCGCGCGATCCTTGAAAGCCTGGCCCTGAAATATCGCGTGATCCTGAACAATATGGCAACGGTCACCGGCAATCCGATCGAACAGATTCGCGTGATTGGCGGCGGATCGAAGAGCCGGCTGCTGAACCAGTTCACGGCGGATGCAACGGGCCGCCGCGTTCTCGCCGGACCCACGGAAGCGGCGGTGCTCGGCAATATCGGCGTCCAGATGCTGGCCACGGGCGCAGCCGGTTCACTCGAGGAAATGCGGTCGATCGTGGAGCGTTCGTTCCCCGTGGACGTATACGAGCCGCTCGATACAGATGAGTGGGCGAACGCAATCGCGCGCTTCGAGCAGTACGAAACGGCAGGAATTTAGCGGACGCGGGATGTATCGTGCTGTTTTCAAATGAAGAGGTGATTCGGCTTGTTTCCGGTTTCGAACCGGGGGACGACGGTCTTGCAGCCAAAAGCAAAGACCTGGTGCTTTGCCTGCTGGAGCACGGCACGATTCCGTTTTCGCCGCGCCAATACTGGCCGGGGCACATCACCTGCACGGCGCTCGTTTTTCATCCGGACGACGCACGCACGCTTGCCATTTACCATCACAGGCTGCACCGGTGGCTGCTGCCGGGCGGGCATGTGGAGGAAGATGATCCTTCGCTCGATGCGGCAGCGGCGCGTGAGGCGGAGGAAGAGACGCGCGTCGAAATCGATCAGACGTTTGCGCCGTTTCTGGCCGGGATCGACGTGCATGGCATCCCGCCCAAAGCGCAAACGCCTTACCATCTGCATCACGATCTGATCTGGTGTTTTCGCGCGTCGTCTGACCGGTTCGAACTCACGGCCGAAGCTCCGCAGGCCGCGTGGATCGCACCGGGGCAATGGGACGAGCTCGATCTGAGCGAGAGTATCCGGCGCAGCATTCGGCGCGCGTCGCGCAGCCTGTGAGACACCTGCTCTCGATCGTCTTCGGGGCTGCGTTCACGGCGGCTGCTTCGTGGTCGATCGGCCGCCTGCTGTTCACGCGCCTTCGAATCCGGCTGCGGCAGCTGGAGCACGATCTGCTCGCGGGCATCGCC
>DASZVV010000394.1:0-14922 GCA_035546955.1 Bryobacteraceae bacterium | reverse complement strand
GGCACCACGGAAAGGCCCTTTTCGCGCGTCTCCGACGCCAGCTTGTCGATTTCCCGCCGGTGCAGCAGTAGTTTGCGCGGGCGGTTCGGCGCATGATTGAACCGGTTTCCGTGGCTGTATTCGCTGATGTGGGCATTCAGCAGCCACGCCTCGCCTTTTTCCACCGACGCATACGCATCGCGAAGCTGCACTTTGCCTGCCTTCGCGGCCTTCACTTCCGTACCGGTCAGAGCAAGGCCCGCCTCGTAGCGGTCCAGCAGGAAGAAATTGTGCCCCGCCTGACGGTTATCGCTGAGGTTCCTGGAGGGGTCGAATTTGGTTGCCAATCTTTCTTCTCAACGCCAGCGGGCGGTCACGCGTCAAACTTTTCGTTAGCCCATGGACCGGAAAGGCTTCCGGAGCATGAAACGGAACTTCTTCAATGATATCGCCATCAAACGGGGACGCGCGAGCGAAAACGGAGATCTACGTCGATAAGATGAATTTTTTCAAGCAGTTGGCGGCTGTGGTGCTGGCCGCATTCATGATTCTTCCGCCTGCGGCGCTACGGGCGGGAACCCGCAAGGGAGATAAGCTCCGGAACCAGGCCCGCGTCGAAGAGACCAAGGGCAATCTGCAGAAAGCGCTCGATCTCACATCTCAGGCGGTCGATACTGACCCTGCCGATCCCGCCTACCTCCTGCAGCTTAACCGGATCAAATTTGAGCTTGGAATCCAGCACCTCACCGCCGGGCGCAAACTCCGCGATGCCGGGAAGCTGGCTGAGTCCCTGATCGAATTCCAGAAGGCTTATGATGTGGATCCGTCGTCCGACGTCGCGGCCCAGGAAATCCGCCGCACGCAGGAAATGATCGACCGCGCGAACGGCGGCAAAGCCAGCACGACTCCCAATCTGAACACGCTGACGCCGGTCGAGCTCGAGCGCAAAGAACAGGAAGCGCGCACCGACGCCCTGAAGTCGGTGCCCTTTCTCAAGCCAATGAATCCTGAGCCGATCGATCTGAAGATGACGAACCGTCCGCGGACGCTCTTCGATACACTCGGAAAGCTGGCGGGGATCAACGTTTTGTTCGATCCCGACTACAACACCCAGCAGACCATTACACAGCCGGTCTCGATTGATCTGGTCCATACAACCGTCGAATCCGCTCTCGATCAGCTCTGCCTGGTGACCAAGTCGTTCTGGCAGGCGCGCGATCAGAACACGATCTTTGTCAGCGTGGATAATCGCAACAATCGCCAGGCCTACACCGAGCAGGTCGTGAAGGTGTTTTATCTCAAGAATCCCACCACGGCCCAGGAAATTCAGGAAATGTTGACCGTGCTGCGAACGGTTTTCGATATTCAAAAGGTCTTTAACTACACGGCGCAGAATGCCCTCGTGGTGCGGTGCGATGCCGATACCATGGCGCTCGTCGAAAAAGAAATCGCCGACCTCGATAAACCGCGGAGTGAAGTGCTGGTCGACGTGATGGTGATGCAGGTCAGCAGTACCTACAGCCGGCAGTTCGGCATGGGTTTGAACGGCATCAATACGAATGCCTATTTCGCGCCGCGCGCGAGCATTACAACGCCGCCGTCGACGAATTCGACCGCGACTACTTCGACCACGACGACCACGGGCGTTTCGACGACCGACACCGGCATCACCGGCACTACAGGCACAACCGGCAGTAACACTACAACCACCTCGCCAATTCCGCTTTCGCAGTTGGGTCACCTTTCGACTTCGGACTATTCGATCACCAACCTTCCCGGTGCGACGTTTGAGGCGATGCTCAGCGATTCCACCACGCGTGTGCTCCAGGCGCCGCAGATTCGCGCTACCCACAATGCGAAATCCTCGATCAAGATCGGCGAAAAAATTCCGATTGCGACCGGATCGTTCCAGTCGGCCGTCGGCGCCGTCGGCTCGCTGCCCGCGGCGAACACGCAGTTCTCGTTCCAGGATGTCGGCGTGACGATGGAAATCACGCCCGAAGTGCATGACAACAGCGAAGTCTCGCTCACACTCGATCTGGATGTCTCTCAGGTGCTCGATCGTATCGATGTTGGCGGCGTGTCGCAGCCGGAAATCGCCGATAACAAGGTGACCGCAAATATCCGCCTGCGCGAAGGCGAAGTCAGCCTGATCGGCGGCATCATTCAGGATTCGAACCAGAAGAGCATTACCGGTATTCCCGGGCTGGCGCATATCCCGCTCTTTGGGCGGCTCTTCAGCGGTGAGGACACGGAAAAGCACAAGACGGAATTGGTGATCGCGCTCATTCCGCATATCGTGCGCGGACCGGAAATCAACGCGTCGAACCTGAAGGGTGTGGCGTCCGGCACGGCAGGTCAGATTCGCGTCAGCTATGACGATACGAAGCTGAATCAGGAGCTCGGCAATCTGCCCGGCGGCACTCCCGCGGCGCCGCGTTCGCCCGCCACCGCCCCTGCAACTCCGGGCGCCGCGGTGAATTCGAATGTGCCCGCGGCAACGCCCGCCGCCGTTCCGCCCGCGACGGCCCCCCCGGCGACTGCGCCGCCAGCAACTGCGCCGCCTGCGACTGCACCACCCGCGACCGCGCCCCCGGCCACAGCCCCTCCATTCGGACAGCAGGCGGTGCCCGGCAGGTGAAGATGGGCAATCGCTTCAGTATCCGGCGGGGCTCGCGGCGCGGCATGACGCTGATTGAACTGATCGTGGCCTTCACGATTCTGCTGACGCTCACGTCCATGGCAGTGCCGCTCGCGCGCTCACGCGTCAGGCGTGAAAAGGAGCGCAATCTGCGTATCGCGCTGGAGGAAATGCGCCATGCGATCGATAAGTACAAGGACATGGCGGACGCCAACAAGCTTGGTCCGGCGGATGGCGTGGATACGTTCAACTACCCGAAGACCCTGCAATCGCTGGTAGACGGTGTGAAGGGTGCGGGTGCGACGGCGGATGTGAAAGTGAAATTTCTGCGCCGCATCCCGCTCGATCCCATGACGAATTCCTATGACTGGGGCGTGCACAGTATGCAGGACGACCCGGACAGTACTGGCTGGGGCGGGCAGAACGTGTTCAACGTGTATACGAAAAGTCTCGATAAGGCTGCCGATGGAACTCCATATTCACAGTGGTAGCCGCCGTGCGGGCTTCACGCTCGTCGAGTTGATGATCGTTATGGCCGTGATTGTGATTTTAATCTCAGTCGCGATCCCGTACTATCAGAAATCGATTGTGCGTGCGAAAGAGACGGTGCTGCACAGCAATCTCGCGGCGATCCGCAGCGCGATTGACGAGTATTCCTACGACAAACAGAAGGCCCCGCAGACCCTCCAGGATCTGGTGACGGACGGCTATCTCCGCGAAATTCCAAAGGATCCGATCACCGGCAACAACGAGTGGCGCGAGATCCAGGAGGATGCGACCGACAGCGTCGACGCGAGCCAGCCTGGACTGTTCGATGTGCGCAGCGAATCTTCGAAGACCAGTCAGGAAGGGACCCCATATTCCGACTGGTAGGGCGCAATTGCGCTGTATTTAGGGTCACAACTCCGAACATTTTCCCCTGGTAACGTCGCGATTCGGTTAGTATGAGGGGTAACGTATGCTCTTCGTGCGACGTATGAATCGTTTCATGTCTTCCAGGGGCTTGGGTCGCGTGTTTTTGGCGGCGGGTTTCACGGTGTTGTCGTGCGGGCTGGTGTCCGCGCAGACGACATCTAGCTGTAACGCCTTCAGCACTGCGGCCTCCCTCGTTGCTTCTACTGGTTTGGCGGAGCCTGTTGGCAATATCGTCATCACCTGTACGGGCGGGAACTCCGGTAGCGTCGTGAACGCAATTTTCAGCCTGACGCTGAATACGAATATCACGAACACACTTGACTCAAACGGTTTCCCGGAGAACGTCACTGTGACTTCAACCGGGGCTCCCATTTCGTTCGACCCGCCGGCGCTCGCTTCTTCCAGTTCGCTCCAGATCACGAACCTGCAATACACCGTTCCGCCATCGAATTTGACTCCGGTCATCATCACGATCGGCGGCATCCGTGCAAATGTCGCAATGGTGCAGGGCGGTCAGGCCGGAACGATTGTGAACGGTACGCTTGTTGGGATTGGGGCTGCTGTTTCCGGTCCCACCTTTCCTGTGGCTATCGGCAATAACCTGATCTCGGCGTCTGTCCAGAATAGTGGACTGCCGTGCTCCTCTCCAAAACTTCCCGATACAATCGACTTTGACAGCTTTATCGCGGGCGGAATTCCTTCATCTGCTGTGCGGGTGACCGAGAATGTCGCGGCCGCTTTTTCTCCGCAGGCCGGGGGCGCGACAAATGGTTTTCGCGTCATCGTCCAGTTGAATGGATTTGGTGCCGGGACCAGGCTGTGGATTCCTAACGCGATCGTGGGTAATAGTGGCTCCGGTCCAACTTCCGCCGGTCAATTCGCTACATCGATAGCGGGTGGTACCTATACGCCAAACGCGAACCAATTATTGCTGTCGCTCGTGACGGGCGCTGACGCGAATGGGGCTGGCGGGACCCTTGCATTTGCACTGCCCGGAGGTGGTACCTCCTTTGAAGGCCTGACCGAACTCTCTGTCGCCAATGGATCGGCGTATGCGGTATATGAAGTCCTCGATGATAGTCCTTACGTGGCGGAATCCTTTCAGGTGCCGGTGTTCATATTGCCGGCGTCATCCTCCTGCTCCGGCATCGCAGATGCGACTTTGACCGTAATGGCCGCGCCCGTTTCAACTGTTGCGGTTGCCAGCCCAACTGCACCGGTTCCTCGCTATATTTCTTCCGTCCTCGGATCCGATTGCCAGCAGGCCGGCGACTGCAATCAGGCGTATTTTCCTGTTCTTTCGATCGACACGACTCCAATTAGTTTTACCGGGGCCTCGCAGGGACTTTCCGAGAGTACAACGATAGCGTTGCTCAATAACGGCGGCTCTGTCCTGAGCTACAGTACCTCCATTACGTATCAGTCTGGATCCGGTTGGCTCTCTGTCACGCCCAACGCCGCGAATGTGCCTGCGGGTCGTAATATTTCGATTGCCGCCGATCCCAGTTCGCTGCAGGCCGGTACCTATACGGCAACAGTTAATATCGATGCGGGCGAAGCCGGCAAAGCGGCGATCCCTGTTACGTTTACAGTCGGACCGTCGGGTCCTGTAATTCGCGCCATTGTGAACGCCGCCTCCTATCAAAACGGGATCACGCCCGGCTCCTATGTTGCCTTGTACGGCAGCGATCTTGCTGGAGCCAGCGTCCAGGTGACCTTCAGCGGGACGGCCGCGACAGTGATTCCGGTCCCGGCGCCTTACAATCAAACGCAGATCAATCTGATCGTCCCGGCGGCGCTGACGCCGCAATCGGGTGTGTCCGTGGTGGCGAATATCGATGGGAAGACCAGCAACACATTCTCTCAGACTGTCGTGACGAACGCTCCGGGGATTTTCACTCCCGGGATCCTGAATTCCGATAATTCGGTGAACGGTTCGGCGCACCCCGCAGTTAAAGGATCTTTCGTTCAGGTATACCTGACGGGTATGACGATCCCCCTTGTGGGCACTCTAAGCGTAACGATGGGGGGGCAGGCGGGTATAATTCCGCTTCCCGGACAGACATATTCGACGGTGCTTCCCGCTCTTAACCAGGTCAACGTGGTGGTTCCGGCTTCCCTGGTTCCTACCGGCGATGTGCCGCTCTCCGTCTGCATCGCGGCGCTGCCCGGAGTTGCTCCAATTTGCTCGAATTCGGTGGATTTCTATGTGCAGTAATTGCACCAGGAGCAAGACTCAAGCCTCTGCAATATTTGGGTGTTGCGATCCTGATGAATTTTTTTTCATATCCTCGTATCTCACTTGCAAAGGTGGTGCTGAACCTTCTATAGTCGTTAGGTAGTCTGGTTGACAAAGATTCCGAGTAATCTCGATCTGGCGTTGACGCGCCAGCATAAGTGTGGTAAAAAAGGCTTTTAATCATTCTCTGCAGTTCTACTTTTTTGGGTAGCGGTAAGAGCAGTCAAAAAACAATAACCCCCGCGCCCATCGAGTTGTACCGCCCTTGGCTGACCGCTTCAGGAAAGCCGGCGAGCTTCACCTCCGCCCGACACGGAGAAGTTCCCAATAAGTTTGCAAGAGATATTCGTTGCAGTTGAGGCTCAGGTGGACGGAACTTCGATCGATTCAATTTTCAGGTTTTAGAATTCCCAAGGAGAAAGAAATGGCAGATTTTAGAATGAAGCTTGTAATGCTTGCGGGCGCTGCGGCGCTGGCTGCTGGCATGGCGCAGGCACAGCCGCTTTCGTGCACCGCTGCGACCGCGAACACGTCCGGTCTCATCCGCGCTGAAAGCAACGACGATCAGGTTGGCGATGTAACGGTGAGTTGCACCGGCGGCGCTGCTGGCTCGGCGGCGGCAACAGTTGCCCTTCAGGTGACCATGGTCCCCGGCGTGACGATCACGAGCGCCACGCTCGGTAGCGGCAATGCCGCGAAAAGCGAAACGTTGGCCGGTCCGACGGCCAACTTTGCCACTGCAGTGAATGGCTCAGTCTCCGGCAATACGGTAACGTTTAGCAATATTGCGGTGGGTGCTCTTCTGGCAAACCAAACCACCACCCTTACGATCACCAACATCAAGATCCAGGCGTCGTCCATCGCTGGCGCGTCGGGTACCTATACCGCCGTGAATGAGCAGATCTTCGTGAGCGGCACCAACGTGAATTCGAACGTTCTGACCGCCAATAACGTTGCGTTCGTCACCAATGGCTTGACCGGTGTCAAAGCAAGCGGTCCTAACAACGCAGTATCCAATAATGCGATCTGCAACCAGATCACTGGCGCGAACATGAACTTCACGGTCGCATTTGCGGAAAACTTCGCAAATGCATTCAAGATCCAGGGATCAACGAATGCCAATACGACGCTGGGCTCCTGGTTTACGAATAACAGTGAAACTGGCTACGCAGTTACGGCTCCTGCTTCCAACCAGGCAACTTCCGGAACGCGTATTGCGATTACGTTTGCCAACGTGCCGTCCAATGTCAATGTGTATGTGCCTCTGACCCTCACTGATTCTGTCGGTGGCACGGGCACCATGAAGTTGGTGACTTCGGCGACGGGCGCTCAGGTTCTTGCGACTGCGGCAGCCACCTCAGGCAACAACCCGCCTCCCGGACAGAATGGGCAGGTTTCCATCTCGAACGGTACGGGCACCGCAGTGTATTAATACACCGTGAACGACTCGGCCAATATCGAGAAGTACTCGGTTCCTGTCGCTCTGCAGGCGTCCGCTGGTGCCGTTGCCGCTCCGTCAGGTGCGATCACCGCCACCGTTAGCTTTGCTCCGATCGGCGCTTCGTCCAACGTTCCGAACTTCGTGAGCGGCTCAAGCACGACGACTGTGAACGGCAGCAACTTCATCGCTTGCAGCACCACGCTGATGTTCCCCTTCGTGACCAACCAGCTTGGCTTCGACACTGGCCTCGCGATCTCGAACACCTCCAGCGATCTTCTCGCTTCGGGCGGGACGAAGAGTGCGGCCGCTGCTCAGTCCGGAACCTGCACGCTGAACTTCTTCGGCAACACGGCTCCGGCGGCTGTAACAACGGCCACGATCAACTCGGGTTCGACGTACGCTGCGGCGGCCTCCACTGTCGCTCCGGGCTTCCAGGGCTACATGATCGCGAGCTGCAACTTCCTGTACGGCCACGGCTTCGCGTATGTTGTTTACAACCTGACGCAGAACAACGGCGCGGCGATGGGTTACCTTGCGGACGTGATCACGGCTGACCGCAAGTCGCTCTCGGCCAGCGGTACTGTGACCGGTAACATCAATGGTGGCACCGGTACGGTCGCTGGGACGATCGGTACTTCCTCGGTCTCCAGCACCACGCCGGAACAGTAAACTGCTCCTTAGAAATAATGCAAAAGGGGGGGCGCTTTAGCGCCTCCCCCTTTGCATTTAGTTTGCTTGCGTTTCGCGAGTAAGCTACTCCGATATCACCTGAACTTCGAAATCCAGATTTAATGGCGCGACGTTCATCACCAGCTTCCCCGATTTGGCCTTGCCCGTTCTGCTGATATGAAGGACAGCTTTTTCCCCCGGTCCCACCGTCGTCTTGTCCAACTCGGCGTGAATACCGTCGATTGAGTTTTCGGTCAACGACACCGTTATCTTCCCCGGCAACTTATTCGTCAGCGCAACGGAATCTTCAGGATGGTCCGCCGTCAGAGTTACCGATGGGTGATCCATCGTAACAAGCGCCTCCAGGGAGGCGACCGATCCTTTGCCCATGATGTCCATCATGCTGCCGCCACCCGGCTTGGGGTCGGCGAACGTCATCTTGCCGAACGGTGTCATCAGCGCCGTGTCCTTATCGAAGTACCAGAACCACTGGCCTTTCTCCAATTTCCAATTTGCCGTCGCTGGCGCCGTAAACACCTGCGCACCCACACCCGGAGCGAGCAACTCGACGCTTGCCGTAATATGCACAATCGCCTTCTTCCCGTTATCGGTGAACTCGATGTTCCCAACCTTCACATCCCTAAAATTGGGTTTGCCGGAGTTATAGAAGTAGTCCTTTGACTCCTCGGCAACCATCGCCTCAGCCTGCCGGAACTGCTTATTCAGCTCCAGCTTGTAGAACTCTTCCGCCCGCGCTCTCAAGGCCTTCTCCGCCTTCGCATTTGCAGGCGATGTCGTCTGCGCTACCGCGGTCATCGCGAGCGCCGGGAACAATAATCTCTTGTCCATATGCTTATCTTAGACGGCACTTCGCGGGCCAGGTCACGGCGGGGGACCTCAGATTTTCAGGCCTTCGCGGCCGAAAAATGGGGTGCGGCGCGGTTTGCAAGCTTCTGATAACGCTCCGCGCCCTCCGACTGTCCGTTCCGCGCACTATAAAGCGACAAAGCCCAGGCACTGACAGCCGCGAGCGCCCCCACCCGTCCCGCGACCTTCTGCGCCCTCTTCAAAGACTCCGCGTCGCCCTCTCCAGCCGCAATCAGCACAGCATCGCGCAGCGGAGTGGGAGCCGCCTCCAGCGCACGAGCCTCTGACGCGAGCCCGACCGCCGCAGCGCCATCCCGATCCTCCAGCAGCGCCATTAAAGCCAGCACATCCAGTCGGCGGGCACGATACATCGGAGCGGCCGCGTCCCAGTTAGCCTTGGCCAGTTCCTCGCGCGCCCGGTCATACTGCCCGTAAACCGTTGCCGCCAGAGCCGCAAGGTCCGCGGTGGCCGCATCGGCATTCGGAATCCTGCGCGCCTGCGCCCGCAGCAGAGAAGAATGATAATGCTCGATGAGCCTGTCCGGTGTCGCCTGCTGGAACATATTCTGAACGCGGCGCTGATTGAACCAGATGCTCACCCAGATCACGCTGACCGCGAACGCCAGCACCAGAAGCGCAATCGGAAAAGCCAGATAGTTTCCACGCACCACATTGCCGGCAATTCCCGCTACCAGCAGAGCGATAAACACCCCACCAATAATCGCCAGCGCGATCATCTGTTTGCCACTGGACATGTTGAAGTTCAACTATAGCGAATGCGACGCTACTGTCCGCCGTGCAGCCCAAGCCGCGCAAGAACCCGCCGCACCTTCTTTGGAGAGATCGCCAGCCGGCGCGCCACACGTGCGACCTTACGACCTTCGTGCTCCCAGACTTTCGGAATCACGAGATCCGCGAAATCTTCCGTGAGCTGCTGGAAACTGCGGTCCCCCACCACGCCCTGCGACCACGCCTGCAGGCGCGCATCCGGATTTCCCCCGCTCACCACGCGGTTCTTGAGTAACTGCAGATCTTCCCAGATATGATCCTGTACTTCATTCTTCAGCAGCGCCGCTGCCCGATCGCACAAATCCCGCGCCGCGTCCAGGAATCCCACCGCGTTCCCGGAACTCGCGCCCGACGTGTTGCAAAGCGTAAGTCCCTGCCAGATCAGCGCCCTCGCCTGGAGCCGCCGGTTCTCGGTGTGAAGCGAAAGATCGACAGCTTCCGTGGCCGCATTCAGGGCCAGATGGGCTACCCACGCCGGATCCTCAATCTCTTCCTCGAGCTTGGTATTCTCCACCATGCACTCGAGCAGCCGCGCCCGCGCCATCAGGATGTAGTCCTTCTTTTCCTCACCCAATTTGTACCCTTCGCGCGCCTCATCGTCCGCGCGCGCCAGATCGCCATTATCGAGATGCAGATGTCCTCGATTCACGCACACCGTCCCGGCGCCGCGATGATTCGAATGAATCCGGTAGATCTCCGCTGCCCGATCCAGATGTGCCAGAGCGCGCCCCCGGAACATCTCGTAATCGCGCCGCAGATCCGGCTCGCTGCGGCGCCTTTGCGCGGCGTCGGCATCGATGCGCTTGCGATGCTGCAGGGCCATCAGCCGTTCCACATAGCCCATATTGGCCAGCGCCCGCGCCAGATTGCGATGCTCCGGATCCCGCTTGGTGTATTCCTCGATCGCCACCGCAAAATGCCGCAGCCCCAGGTCATAACGCCCCTCGCGCCGGTACATGCGGCCGAAGCTCGATTGAATATTCCCGCGAGTGATGTAGTCGTCGGTTGTCGAGAGCACTGCGTCCGCTTCGGAAAGCAGCTTCAGTGCATCCCGTGTCCGCCCCTTCTGGAAAACCAGCCAGCTCTCCGCCACCTGCATCGCCGCCGCCATCGGCTTCATCCCGGCCTCCATCGCCAGTCGGTAGCCGTCCGATGTGTGGGTCAGCGCCGCATCGTACTCGCCGTTCTTCCGGTGACACCGGGCTGACCAGTAATGGGCCAGCGATACAAGCTGCGGATCGGAAATCTCATGCCGGATCGAGAGCACCTGCGTGAAATTTTCCAGCGCCCGGTCGAGCCGCTCCTCGTTGACCCAAACCATCCCCTCCGCCATCAGGACATGGAGATAGTCGGCCAGCCGCAGCAGCCCTCGGCGTCCCTTCGCGAACGTACCCAGCCCGTTCTGCACGACATCCACGTCTCTCCATCCCGCGTCCACCCACTGGGCGACGTAGCAAAGCAATGACGCGGAATACGGATCCTGCGGATCGAGATGGCCCGACCTGGACCATAATTCATCGAGACGGGCCATGCCGCGGCCAATCTGCCGCTGTCCCAAATCCTCCCGGAGGTTTGCAAGGAGGTCGCCTGAGTTTCCTAAAACCACGGTGGGTTCCATAGTACCAAATCGTAGTCCAAATTGGACGGGTCGTCCCCCTCTGCTGGGCAGGATTGAATTGTCACCCGATATTCGGCTGTACTGAAACTGGATGGACTTGCGGCCTCAGACCTTCGCGCACACCCAGCGGTACCCCGGTGTACCGGCGGGTCGAATTATCCTCTTTATGGGTGCGCCGGGCTGCGGCAAGGGAACACAGAGCTCAATGCTCGCGGAACGGACCGGAATCGACGCTATTTCGACCGGCGACATTCTGCGGCAGACAGCTGCCGAGTCAACTCCCCAGGGTCTTCGGCTGCGCGAGATCATGGCTTCCGGTGCTCTGGTGGACGATGCGACCGTCTGCGACGCGGTGATCTCCCGAATCCGGACCATGGAACGCGGCTCCGGCAGTCTCATTCTCGACGGCTTTCCTCGCACCGTCGGTCAGGCGAAGAAGCTGGATCGGGTGCTGGAAGCGCTCGGGATCGATCGTCCGCTGGTTCTGCATCTCGATGTTCCCAAAGAGATCCTCGTCCAGCGTCTGTCGATGCGCCGGCAATGCGCCACGTGCGCCAGGATCTACAGCATTACGCCGAATTCTCTGGTTCGTTGCGAATCGGACGGCGGTCCCCTCGTGGAACGCCCGGACGATAACGAGCAGGTTGTTCTGAAACGCCTTGCGGCCTATGAGGCGGAAACGCTTCCGGTGCTGGAATATTATCGACGGCGCGGCGGGCAGCGCTATCGCAGGATCGATGGTTGCCTCACGCCCGCCGAAATCGCGAACGATGTCCGCGATATCGTATTGTTCGCCGGTACGCCAGTGGCGGCCTGACCCGGGCGAACGCGCTCGAGCCCCTCTTTCGTAGAATCCGGCCTCGCCGCGGGAGTTGCCGATACAAACGATTCGGCAAGCCGAATCAGATCCGTCCCTTCCGGCGTTACATCCTGGATGTAACCCAGGGCGATCGCGCGAATGCGCCAGTCCGAAATAATCTGGCCGCATCGTTCGCGCCGCAGTCCGTAGCGTTCCGCAATCACGCGCGTGGACCAGCCTCGAACGAAATACAGAACGGCGAGCCTCCATTGCAGGTCTCGCCGCGACCGTTCTCCGAATACGGGCGCCTGTGCCGGAAAACAAACGAAGTTGCCGCGGATGAGAATCTGTATCTCACGATTGCCGAGCAGCGATAGCTCGGTTGTCCGCGGCGGGGACTCCAGACGATTGGGTGTCACCTCTAGCCTTCCAGAATGAAATGAAAATCGGAATTGCCAGACGAGGGAGTTAGTCCGCGAGACGAGGGGGAAAAAACAGGAGCAGCTTACATGGCCGCTACCTTCTGATTGTAGCGCTGTTGGCTATTATTAGCGCAAGTAATAAAGCAGAGGAAAAATAAAAAAGGCTCCGGACGAACCGGAGCCTTTGGATTGACTTCTTATACGGAGAATTAATGGCCTGTCGACGGGCTGCTGGTGCCGCTCGCAGTGACCACTGTTGTTATAGTAGCCCCCACGAGTACCGAGGCGCCTACGATGCCGCCGATTGCCGCCGCGCTCACGCCCGCCGCAGCACCAGCTGCCGCTCCGGCTGCGCCAGCCGCCGCTCCCGCCGCTGCTGCTCCACCGGCTGCGGCGCCAGCCGCTGCTCCGCCGGCCGCGATACCAGCCGCCGACATCGTAGCTCCAACGCGGGCCGCCACTGCCGAGCAATCGCCACCAGACGCTGCGCTGATCGAACTCACGCTGATCGCCTGCGAGGCACCCTGTACAGGCGTCGCCGAGGGGATCACATTTCCAGTCACCGAAGCACGCTTGCCGACAAACTTACGGAAGTCCACACCCTTTGTCGTTGAGCGGAGCTCGACAATTTGATTCCCGGTTTGATCCACCAGAACGGGGGCATTCGACTTATTCACCACGCATCCGCTGTTGTTGAATGCTGTGGATGTCGCCGCCTGCGGCAGAAACGCCATCGGGGCAGCAGGTGTCACCCGCGCTACCAGCAATCCGTATCGATTCCAGACGTTGACCGGGGCGCTGACCGCCGTTACGAGAACTTTCTCGTCCGAGTCCAGCTTGACCCGGGCGATGGAATTGGCGTCCGCCGGAGTGATGCGGAAGTTCCGGGCCTCAATCGAGAAGGCGGAAGCGCTCTGCACTTCACTTACCCCACGCTGGAGAGCCACGTGATTGGAAAACACGCGAACTTCGGAACCGTTGCCAATATCGACGCGGGCGCCGGAATTTAATTCCATCCGCGAATAATTCGTCGCCGAAACCACTGAACCGTCAAATACCGTCGCGTTTCCGGAAACCCGTGCCCCGTCGATCGAAATACCCGACTGGCCCGGCCCTGCCGATATCATCCCGATTACGCCATTCGGCGCGGCGCTCATCGAAAAAGCGCTCATCGCAACCACTGACGTTAGGGTCACCGCTATCTTTTGCAGCATATATTGATTTCTCAACCTCCGTAGGTCGACCTAAATGTTATAGTAAGGGAGTTTCCCGCGTAAACGCAAGCAGCGAAACAGATTTAATGTTATTCGTCAAGCGAATTGTGATCGTTTTAACGCTTTGCGGCGCGGGCCTCGCGGCTTATTATTTAGTCCTCTTTGCGCGGGCCGACAGCCTTTTTCACGAAAACACGCCGTCATCTGTCAAGGCGGCGGTACTGCTAGTACCAGGTAATGCCGATTATCATGCTATCCACGCGGAGTATGTCGAGGAAATGGGCCTCAATCCGGATAGCGAACTGGCGCTCGCCACGGAGCTGAGTCCGCTCGAGTCGCGTTTTTGGATCCGCAGAGCGTTCCGGGCTGAAGTCGAGCGGAAATTTGACGATTCCGAGCGATTTTTACGCCACGCAATTCAGGTGGATAACGGGTTCGCGCCCCGGTCGGCTCTGATGAATTACTATTTTCGTCGTCAGAATATTCCAGAGTTCTGGAAGGCTGCCCGGTCTGCCCTCGAAATGGCCTATGGGGATCGAGCCGCCATCTTCCGCCTTTGTTTCGCGGTTGATGACAATCTCGCTGCGACAAAAGCCATCCTCCCGTCCGGACACAGGCCCCTTACGCAGTTACTCTTATTTCTCCTGCAAACCGAACGGCTCGAGGACGCGGCGGATATCGCTTCGGCCGTTGCTGCCGAGGCGGAGCCCGAAGATCTGAGTCTTTTGCTGGCCTATACAGAAATTGAAACCGGCAAGAACGATGCGTCGGCGCTTGCCGTGTGGAATGCACTGTGTGCGCGCCGTCTGGTCCCCTTTTCGCCGCTTTCACCGGCTCAGGGGAGCATCGTGACGGACGGCGATTTCGACGGGGACCTCCATCGCGGCTTCGACTGGAAATTCGGCGCCGCTGACGGCGTTGCGATCAGCCGCAGCTATGCGGGCGGCGAAACTGTGGAGCTGAACGGAAAACAGCCGGAATCCATGGTTTTGATGGAGCAGCGGGTTCCGGTTACTGCCGGCAAAACGTACGTGATTTCCACCGATTGCGAGCTGGATGGGCCATCGGCCGATTCAGGGCTGCGATGGTTTGTCCTGAAGGGCGCCGCCGACGCACAGCAACCGCAGGAGCCGCTGGCTTCTTCGTCTTCTCTGCAGGGCGCAACCTGGCATACCGGTCAGATCACGTTCACCGCAGATCACGATGGTGTCGATCGTATCCGGCTGGAATACAGGCGAGCGCCCGAAACCGTCCGGTGGAGTGGAACACTGCAGTTGCGCCGCGTAAGCTCGTCGGCCGCCACGAGGCACCCATGAAGAAAATCTCGGC
>DASZVV010000393.1:0-11441 GCA_035546955.1 Bryobacteraceae bacterium | reverse complement strand
GACCGTTTCCGGCCAATGCCGACCATACCATCAGCTTAATGCGGCTTCAGGCGACTTTGCGTTCCGCGAGCGCGCTGTCCAGTTTCGCCACGCGAACATTCTTCGCGATCCCGGCCGCACGCAGCACCTTCAATGTCAGCCACGAAGGGTCGAACTCGTACCAGGCCAGCCCGTGCCGCGCGGAAGTCGGATGGGCATGGTGGTTGTTGTGCCAGCCCTCTCCAAAGGTCATCAGGGCAACCCACCAGTTATTGCGCGAATCGTCGCGCGTCCGGAACCGCCGTTTGCCCCACATGTGGGTGGCCGAATTGACCAGCCAGGTCGCATGCAATCCCACCACAATCCTCAGGCAAACCGCCCAGTAGACCATCGGCAGACCGCCCGCCAGATAAAGAACGACAGCCAGTACAACCGTCGGTACCCAATGCCAGTTGTTCAGCCAGATATAGAACTTGTGCCGCATCAGATCCGGCGCGTACTTGCCCATCAGGCGCGTATTGTTATGCTTCGCTTCGCCGAACAGAATCCAGCCGATATGCGACCAGAACGCCCCGTCGTGAGGCGAGTGCGGATCGCCCTGCTGGTCGGATTTTTGATGGTGAATCCGGTGCGTCGCCACCCAGAACATCGGGCCGCCCTCAAGCGTCATGGCGCCAAACAGGCCGAAAAGGTATTCCATCCACAGCGGAATCGCGAAGGACCGGTGCGTGTGCAGGCGGTGATAGCCAAGGCTGATCCCGAGCCCGATCGTCATCCAGTACAGGATTACCGTCACAATGAGGGCGCGCCAGCTGAAATGAAACAGAGCCGCAATGGCGCCTGCATGCAACACCAGAAGTGCGATAGCGGTTGGCCAGTTGAGGCCCTTTCGTTCAAAAATGTCCTCATCCGTTGCAACCGTGGCTCGAATCAATTTTTGTCCTTTCACGTGAGCGGCGAGGCCGCCCCCTCCTTTACCAGGCTAACAGGCATGGAGCCTCCGCTGTGTAAGACTTATGTAATCTGTGGATTAACCAAAGGAGACAGTATCTTCTGTCCCCGCCGGCTGCCGCTCCCCGAACCGTTCGTCCATTCCTTTGAAAAATCCCGCGTATGAGTATCATTTGCCGGCTCAACCTGTGCTAGCATCTGACCCATGGTCTTTTTCAGAACCGTCGCCTTCACAGCCCTGTCGCTGGCCGCTGCCGGATCGCTCACTGCCCAAACGGGACCGTTCACCGTCACTTTGGTTCAGCCTGTCCACGGCAAAGTGTCGCTCACCCCGGCCCTGCCGGCCGATGGCAAGCTCCCGGCAGGATCGGTCATCACCTTAACGGCGACGCCCGATCCCGGCTATGCCCTCGACTCCACCTGGTACTCGGTGCCTGGCCAGTTCGGGCAGATGCCCCATGAAGCGCCGACTCCCGAGTTCAAGGTCACGATCGGGCAGAACACCCAGGTCGGCGCCTCTTTCATCGAAGAATCGGCCGTGAAAGATCTGAGGGTCACCAACAACGTCGTTTACGCCAAACCCGGCATGAAGACGCTCAAGTACGACGTCTACTCGCCCAAAGGCGCCAGCAACCTCCCCATCATTGTGATCATCCACGGCGGCGGATGGACCGCGAACGACGAGGACGTCATGCGCGGTCTCGCGCGTGAACTGACCAAAGGCGGCAAATTCGTGGCCGTGAGCATGGATTATCGCTGGGCCGGAAAAGCGGACGGCGACGCCACAAACAACACGATGGCCAACCTGATTGAAGATGTTTTCGGCGGCATCGCGCACATCATGGAACACGCGAAGGAATATGGCGGCGATCCCACCCGTATCGGCGTCACCGGCGACAGCGCGGGCGGACATCTTTCCGCCGTAGCTTCCCTGATGCCGAACATGATCGGTTCACATGGTTTCGGAAAGACTCCGGGTGTCTATGAATTCATGCCGACATACATGCCGAAAGGCAAGACTGTCGAGCAGGTCCGCGACGAAATGATGAAGGCGATCAAAGCCGGAGCCCCGAGCTACGGCGTTTTCAGCCCGGCCCTGCTCCACACTTATGAAGAAGATGCGGCAGCCGACAAAGTGGACGTGAATGGCATAGCCCCCCTGCTCCACATCCCGCAGGCAACCGAGCGAGCCGTGCCGGAATTTTTGACGCGCGGCACGAATGACCGGCTGATCAGCGATGCATCGGTGAAGGAATTCACAGACGCGCTCGTCAAAGCCGGACAGCGTGCGGAGTACGTTCAGGTAGGCGGAGCCAACCACGCCTTCTTCGATTGGAAGCCGGACGAAAGAACGAAAGCGACTTTCGCGAAGTATGGAGTCTATTATGCTGCCGCGATGAAGAACTTCTTCCTGTCGGTCCTCTACTGAGGATCCGGCGTCCGGCGCGGAACGGTTCCGCGGCTCACGCAGTTTCGGCCAGACGCTCCGCCATATCTTCCAGCTTCACTCCCCGCGTCTCCGGGAAGAACCGCAGCACCACGATGTATTGCACAACCATCATTGCCGCGAAGAAGAAAAACGGAATCGATCCCGATCGTGCGGCCAGCACCGGGAAAATGCCCGAGATGAGCGCGTTCATAATCCAGTGTGTAAAACTGCCGAGGCTCTGCCCCTTGGCGCGAACCAGGGTCGGAAAGACTTCACTCAGATAAACCCAGATCACCGCTCCCTGCGAGAAAGAGAAAAATGCGATAAAGCCAACCAGCAGCCAGACGAGCATGTTCTGGTCACGGTTCGCGGCAAAGATCGTGGCAACCCCGGCAAGGCAGACGGCAGTCCCGGCGGCGCCCGTCAGCAGCAGCCTGCGTCTGCCGAAGCGATCGATAAAGAACATCGCGATAAGCGTAAAAAGGAAATTCGTGAATCCGATAGCGACCGCCTGCACGTCGCCGGAGACGCGGCTGAATCCCGCTTTCTCGAATATGTCGTTGAGGTAGTAAAGAATGGCATTGATTCCGGAAAGCTGATTGAACATCCCGATCGCGACCGCCAGCAACACCGGCTTTCGGTATCGCTTCTGAAACAGGCGTTCGTGTCGTCTTTCCTGTTGTACCCGCAGACTCTTATCGATATATTCAATTTCCCGGTCCGGTTCCCCCTCGCCAATCTGCCTCAGCACAGAGGCCGCCTCCTCGCGGCGTCCGGCGCCGGCCAGCCAGCGCGGGCTCTCCGGGATCGCAAAAAGAGCCAGGAGGAACAGCAACGCCGGCGCGGCCGCCACTCCCAGCTTCCATCGCCATTCGACGTCTCCGTGAACAACCTGCGAAACCAGATAGTTGGAAAGATACGCCGCCAGAATACCGCCCACAACGTTGAGTTGGAATGTTCCCACCATTCGCCCGCGGCTGGCAGCCGGCGAAATTTCCGCGATGTACATAGGCCCGATTACCGAAGACCCTCCAATTGCAAGGCCGCCGATGAAGCGGAAAGCCATCAGCGCGGTCCAGTTCCAGGCGAGGGCGCATCCCAAAGCTGAAACGATGTAGACCAGGCCCAGCGTGCGCAGGCACGCCTTGCGGCCGTAGCGGTCGGCGGGCGCTGCGGAGAGAATGGAGCCCAATACCGTTCCCCATAGAGCCATGGAAACGGTGATTCCGAGGCGGAGAGGGGAGAGCCCGTAGGTAGCCGTCAGGGCGCTGGTGGTTCCGGCAATTACCGCCGTGTCGAAACCAAACAGGAGGCCGCCAAGCGAGGCCACAAGAGAACTGCGCAGGAGGTAGAAGTTGATGGACTTCATTGGTTTCCCGTCTTCCAGGGAGAATCAGATGCTTTCCTGTTCGAAATCACCTGTGCCGCAGCCTTCCCCCGCGCACAACGAAAGCCATCAGTGCCAGAGCGGTAATCACGGCCGCCGCTCCGTCCGCCACAAACAATCCGCGCACGCCGTGCAGGCGGTATCCCTGACCGTCGAACCAGGTCATATAGGTGATCGCCCTGTTTGTCGATGCGGCGAACAACGCCATTTGCGTGGACGCGGTGGGATTATCCGTGCCCGTCAGTTGCAGTTGCAGCGCGCTGAATGCGGCATAAATCAGACCGGCTACGGCGTTATAAAACAGCACGCCGCAGGTGAACGTGAATTCCGTGTGTGGCGCGAATGCGAGCGTGAGTGACGTGAGTCCCGCCAGCACTCCTCCCCCCAGATACAGCACACCGCGATTCACGCGATCCGCGATGTATCCGCCCAGCAGCGCGCCGATCGAACTGGTAATCGCGACGCCCGCGCCGGTTACCCAGACCACGCGTCCTTCCGTCGTATGAAAATCGTGCCCCAGCCCGGAGAACAGATTGATCGCCGCAACCGCGCCCGCCGGGGTCAAAAAAAGCAGAAAGCCGATCAGCACCTCGTGCCTTCTGCACGTTCGCCCGATGTTGCGGATCGCATCGCCGAATACTTCGCGCACATGAAAAGCCGGCGCCGCGGGCTTTGGAAACCAGAATAGAAAAACGGCCGAGAGCAGCACGGCGATCAGGGTCACAAAACCCAGCGTGGCGCTGGTCGTCACGCGCGCGGCCGACATCAGTCCCATCGCGCCGAATGCGCCTCCCCCCAGATTCGCCGCGTTGGTCCACCCTCCCACGGCGCCGCGCTGGCTGTCGGGAACGAACTCCGAAAGCCAGCCCATCACCGCGGAGGTCTGCAGCACCACCGCGAGTTCCGCGATCAGCACGAGCGCGGTAAACAGCGCGAGCTTCGAAGGCGAAAACAGGAATAACGAGAGCGCCAGGCTGCCGGCGCTCAGGGCTGTCATCACGAGTGCGTAGGTGCGGCGGCTGAAACCGGTATCGAGAACCGGGACCACCAGAAATCCCCAGAAAGTCGGCGACATCGCGACCGCGCTGATGCTTGCAATCCGGTCTACGCTCACACCCGCCCGCGAAAGCAGAAACGGCAGCGCGGTGACCGTGAACCCCGCCACCAGCCCGAATGTGAGCGAGCCCATGCCCGTAATCCAGGCGGGTATCGTGTGGGCTGCGTCTCGCGGTTGTGGGTCGTTCGTCAGGTTGCAGCCAATATAGCATCGGAGCCGCGTGATCCTCTCGAAGCTGACCAATCTCCATTGGACAATTGGTCACGCTGGCCAGCAGCGTGCTCGCGTGTTTTTTGTGACACTCGGCTCCAGGTTCTTCTCCTCAATCGCGTATTGTGTCCTGCTTGCCTGCGGCGCATTTGCCGGCCCCACTTACTCTGTAGCGGTTCTTCCCGGCCCGGCGACGGGCGGTTTCTGGATGAATGCGATTAACAGCTCCGGACAAGTTGTCGGCTACTGCGAATGCCCCACAACTGAGCATGCCGCCATATTCACCACCTCCGGATACACAGCCATCCCGCTGCCCACCGGGTGGACCTCCGCGCTGGGTTACGCGATCAACGATGCCGGACAGATAGGAGGCTATGGCGCGAATAACTCGCCGTCCGGGCGGTACGGGCAGGCTTTCGTCGGTACGATTTCGGGAATTACCCCCGTGCCGTTCCCACAAGGCTGGGTCGAGGCGGAAGCCTACGCGATTAACGGCTTCGGCGAGATTACGGGGGACGCTTTCAACGGCAACGGTTTTCAGGCCTTCATCGGTACCGCCTCCGAAACCACCGCGATTCCGCTCACCGGAAGTTTCACCAGCAGCCAGGCCGCCGCGATCAATGATGCGGGCCAGGTGGTGGGGAAAGGCCAGAACGGCGAGGATGACGCTTTCATCGCGACAACATCCGGGATGACGGCCATTCCATCGATCACTCCCGTGGCGATCAACAACGCCGGACAAATCGCCGGTTATCTCGCCTTCGGATCGCCTGAAACAGCGCTCATCGGTACCGCATCCGGCTTCACCGCAATCCCGCTTCCGGCAGGCGCTACCCACGCTTATGTCTCGGCTGGTTGTCTGAATTCATCGGGAGCCGTGGTCGGATTCAGTGACGCCGGAGGCTGGATCTGGACGGCTTCGGCCGGGACCCAGCTCCTCAGCAGCCTCGTTCCCGCTGGTTGGAAATTCACCAACGCGCTCAGCATCAGCAACAGCGGGCTGATACTGGCGATAGGCAGCTTCCAGGGCGGACTTTCCGAATACCTGGAACTCACGCCAGTCGGCCCTCCTTCCATCACGCCCGGCGGAGTGGTTCCTGTTTTCAGCAAAGCAAATACGATTCAGCCGGGAGAGTGGGTATCAATTTACGGTACGAATCTGGCCGGTACCACAGCCACCTGGAACGGAGACTTTCCCGAATCGCTCGGAGGAGTCAGCGTAACGATCGACGGACGGCCGGCCTATCTCTGGTATGTGAGTCCGACGCAGATCAATCTGCAGGCGCCGGATGATTCCACGCTGGGCTCGGTGTCTGTTACGGTAATGACGGAGCAGGGAAGTATCGGCGCCACTGTGGACCTGTCGCGGTTCGCTCCCTCCTTCAGCCTGCTGGACAATACACACGTCGCCGGAATCATTCTTCGATCGAACGGCTCGGGACATTATGGTAACGGGACCTATGACATTATCGGGCCCACCGGCAATACACTCGGTTATCCGACCGTCGCCGCGACGGCCGGCGACACGATCGTGCTTTTTGCTGTGGGTCTGGGACCGACAACTCCCGCCGTACACGCCGGTCAGGCCTTCTCTGGAGTCGCGCCCGCAACCGGCCCCGTGAGCGTTCTGATCAACAACACCAGCGTTGTCCCTTCGTTTGCCGGATTGTCCGGCGCGGGCCTTTACCAGATCAACCTGACTGTCCCTGCGGGTCTCGGCACGGGGGATGTCCCGCTGGCCGCGATTGCAGGCGGAGCGCGGACTCCCGCGGGAGTCGTGCTGTCGCTGCAATAGGCGGAGCGGGCTGATTACTCGGAGATGAATCGCCGATACAGGCCGCTGTTATATGTGCTCCATGGCGTAAAACCTCCGCGTTCGATGTAAAGCTGGTACGCGAAATCGATATTCGCCTTACAGTCGAGCAAATCGCGCAGGTTCAGGCCCGGCCGCTTCAGGTGCACGGTGTTGATCTGGAAATAGCCCCAATCGAGTGTTCCATCCGAATTATAGTGATAGATTTCGCATTTGCCGGATGGATTTTCCGCGCGTTGTATCGCCAGCGCGACGCGGCAGTCTGGTCCAAACTTTCGGCAGGCGTACTCCTGCCACGCGGATAGCCGATGTCCGTGCTGGTCTGTCTGAGCGCCGACAGCTTCATCCGAATTCATCCGCTCGGCGATGACCAGCGGCCATTGCAGCCGTACCACAACCGGACTCTGAAAACTAACTGAATACACGGAGTGAAACCACCAGAGCAAACCTGTTGCAATAGCAAGGAGTCCTGCGATGAGGAAGGCGATCGAACCTCCCGTGTGATTGGCAGCGCGAACGGAAGGCCGGGGTTTTCGACCCGGCCGGGGTCGGCGCCTGGCAGGCGGCTTCGGAGTACCCAACCAGGCAGTATATCGCCGGGCTGCCCGCGTCGCTTTGATCCATCGCGAGGCTAATCAGCCGCCACCCGCTGGCCGGCGACGGCGCGTCTGTCGGACTCTCGTGCGTGTCAGCTCTGGGTTTTTCTCCACCGCTTTTCCTGGACCTGTCCAATCCACGCACCGAGCAGCGCTGTGGCCACGATTGCCACTCCATGAGCGCCAAGTGCATGCAATGGCGTCGAGATTGGGCAGGCGATGCGCCAACTCGCGTTGATCGCAAGACCTGCGCCGGCCCCGTAGAGCAGTCCCGCCACCGCCGGTCGGTTCGCCAGCGAATTTCGGAACACCATGCTGAAAATCAGAATGAGGACTCCGCCCATCATTGTGCTGCCAACCGCACACGCTGCAGCCATCACCCACGGCGTGACATTGGCGGGCAGGATGGTTTCGAGGGCGTGCAGGCGGGAGAGACGCAAGCCCTCGTTTTCCGGGCTGACCCGGTACGTCAGGAACGTCGTCACGACGACGATCGTCAAGGCCGTCGTCAACGCGGCATGGATCACCATCCGCGGCAGCCGTTTGGCGGGCGTGCTCTCTCGCGCTGCGATCCAGACCAGTGTGATCGCGAGCGCGAACTCTGCCGCCGAGGCGGCCCACGTTAAAAGTGGTCCCATCCGCGATGCGTCAGGGCGCGCCCCAATTGCCAGAACGGCCAGGGGCGAGATCAGGCATGCGAGCGCAGCCATCCGGATCGCCAGTTGCTTCGGCCTCGGAGCCGGTTTGACTGGCTTCAGATCCTGAGCAATCGCTCGCAGCAGAGCGTCCGGCGGCTTGAAGGAATGTTCCGTCATACCCGAGCCTTTCGCGGGCCGGCCAGTGCGGCCCGCAGGTCGGTCATTCCACGGCTGGCCCGGGCACGCGCCGCGGCCGCACTGATGCCCAGCATTCCGGATATTTCGTCGAAGCTGAACCCCCATCTGTGATGAAGCAACAGTGCTTCTGCCTGATCGGGGGAGATCCGCCCGAGACCCTTTCTGATCTCATCCTGTGAGGCCAGCCGGTCCGCCTCCGGCAACAGCGGAAATTCATGAAGGTCATCGCGCGATTCGTGGACCCTGGAGAAGCGATAGGCCGCTCGTCTGTTCATCAGGAACACGTTTCGCGCCATGCCAAAGAGCCACGGCCTTACCGCGTAAGCCGGATTGTAGGCGGCCCTGGCCCGATGCACGCGAAGAAATGTTTCCTGCAGCAGGTCGTCCGCGATCTGAGAACCGTTCGATAGTTGCGCCAGGTAACGGCGAACGTCCAGGGCAAGCCGCGAATAGATCTCCTGAAAGGCTTCGAGCGATCCGCCCTGATAGTCGATCATCAAGGCGCGAAGCTCCTCGTCTTCTTCCCCCACAGTAGATTCTTTGCCCCGCCAGCTTCGATTGTGACAGGATCCCCGTGAAAATTTTTGAACCAGCGAACATGTCACAGGAGCGTCGCCGCGGGCAAATATGGACCAGGGACCCACGCGAAGCCGGAAACCGCCGCCAGGCAGTCCCGCTAAGGAGAACAATCATGAATTCGATTTTGATTGCCGCGATATCGTTCGCGGCGCTCGCTATGACGGTACAAGGTCAGGAGACGCCCCCGCGGCCGAAGGTCAACGCCGTCCTCGTGATCGTCACGGCCAAAAAGACAACCACAGTTCAGAAGGTGATGAGCGTGATGCCCGCCGAGATTCGCGCCACCGTGGACTTGTATCTGCAGGGCAACATCCGGCAATGGTTTTCGCGTGGCGATGGCAAAGGCGTGGTCTTTCTGCTCGACGTGGACAGTGAGGACAAAGCGCGTGCTCTGATCGAGACAATGCCTCTTCATAAGGACGACCTCATGGATTATGAATATCTTCCCGTGGGTCCTCTTCTCCCCCTCCGCATGCTGGCGAACGGCGTGAATTGACAGTTACGGCGTACAGCCGGCCCGGGGTTTATCTCCGGAAAAGAGCGCTACTTGGTTGCGGAATATGTGTCGCCGTTCGCAGCGTCTTCGAGCGGCATGCGCTTTTCCATGCGATGGAGCAGCCGTTTAACGTAGCGGTGGAAAGCGCGAAGTACGTCGGAGGGGCTGGCGTGGAGTCTGGCGGCGATCTGACGCCAGGACTGCCTTCGCTGCGGAGTGGCCGACCTGATCACAAGCGAGGAGGACGCTGGGCGTCCGATTGTGCCTCCGCTCTTCGTGCCGTTCGAGCGGGCATAATCCATGCCGGCGGCAACTCGCTCGCGGGTCACGCTCCGTCGCAGTTCAGCCAGGCGACGCGATAAGCGGAAATATCCACGCAGGCGGCGAAATCAGGAAGCAGTCGCGCAGTGATTAGCGGAGACATGGCAACTGGGTACAGCTTCCGGCTGATATTCTTGGTCAGGTTCATCGATGCGCTCGATACACCTCCTCCTGATCACACTCGCTTTCTCTCGGTTTGCCGCCGCCCAAAGCTTCGATTGCAACCTCGCCAAATCCCCGCGCGAACACGCCGTCTGCTCCCACGAAAAGCTTGCCGCCTTCGATAGCGCCGTCTCCACCGCTTACAAGTCCCTTCGCGCGCACCTCTCACCCGAATCGGCTGCTCTCGTCCAATCCGACCAGCGCGAATGGCTGCACTGGCTCGACTTCATATGCCCGGCAAAGGGCAGAGGAATCGCCAGCGATATCAATCGTTGCCTGTTACAGGAATACACGGATCGAGAGCGGGATCTCCAGCAATCTATGACGATCGGCGGCATGCGTCTCTTCCTTCGTTCTCATTTCCTTTACAGGGCTGGGAACTCAAACGGAGAACTTCTCGCGGGTAACGACCCGGGGTTTGGCTATGGCGCCCTTCGTTGGCCGGAGATCGATATCCCACTTGCCCAGCCTGATCCTGCCTGGAATGCCTGGAATAGCGCGGTAAAGAATAGGGCGGCGAAACTGGCCGTCGGGGTTCGTCCCGACGAAAAGAAAGCCACGTTCGACACAGCGGTCGAAGATTCCGGCACAATTGACGGTTTCTATACCGTCGAAGCTGCTAACGAGAAATTCATTGATGTCAGTCTCATCGATATGAGCTACGGCTGGGGCGCCGCCCATCCGCTCACCAATAAATCGAGTTTCCACTGGTGGCTCGATCGCAATCGCGAACTGGCAAGCTCCGATGTCTTCCTGCCGCACAGCGACTGGGAGGACAAACACCGCTTTGGCCGTCGGCAATCTCCGTGCCCAGCCCGCCTTTAAAGACCTCAGTGACGATATCGAAAAGACTGTCAAAGAAGCTGTCTCTGACGTCGCCACCTGGACGCTCACCCGCGACAGCCTCACCATCACCTTCGGTCAATCCGTAATCGGCTCCTACGCTGATGGGATGCCGGAGGCGCACATCTCCTGGAGTGACCTGAAATCCTGCCTCGCTCCCGATTTCCAACCAGCGACGCTGCCCGCTCCAATATCCAAATCGAATACCCGATAGTGGCCCCCGCTTGGCGCTCGCGCTCGGAACTCGTGCGGCGATTCCGGCTCATTTCACGCCGCAAAGGCGCAGGGATCTACTTGAGTCGCAGGTCCGCTGGCGACGGATACCGGCGCAAGGGCGAAAAGTCAGTCTTCCAAAAATCGACTTCGTAAATCGCGCCTTTGGCATCCGCGTTCACGACGATGATGACAAGCACTCCGTCGTCGTCGATGTATTCCGCCTCCGCGATCCCGACCAGAGGACGCTGTCCCCTCGCGTCATCACAAAAACGGATGCTGCCCATGCCGCCATCCTGCATGTCCACCACCGTATCGGCGTTCAGGCTGGAAGTCACTCCCGCCCCTGAAGGCTTGCCTCCAATCATCGCCTCAATGAGGTCGCGCTCATCCTGTCGCAATCGACGTTGCATGGACATTCGCCCTGATGCGTTCGCTACTCAGGTATGGCCCACTTCGCTACTCTAATTTGGCCCCCCTGTTGTTGATATTTTGCCTCAGTTGACGGACCCGCGCCACCGCCGACCAGCGGGAGGCGCACGCCACCCCAAGCAAAGGCGCTTTTGGTT
>DASZVV010000392.1:0-11979 GCA_035546955.1 Bryobacteraceae bacterium | reverse complement strand
CGCTGCGCCGGCGTCTTTCTGCACTTGTAGGAGTACCGTGCGACATGTCCGCCATCAGCGACCTGGCTGACAGGCTGCGCTCCACGCTGCATCTGCAGAACGTGACGCAGCATCTCACCCGCGGCAGCTCTCCCGACCGTGTGAAAGTGAATTTCGAGCTGGTTCGCCCGGACGCCGCATTCGATCTCTCTGTTCCCCGCTTCCTCTACGAATCCGATCAGGGCTGGACGGCCGAAGTGAACGCAAGGGCGCGGCTACACGACCAATCCATCACCGTCGGGCTCGGCAGCAATGGCGACGATCTGGTGGAGCGCTTCACCGGCTTTTCCACGCGTTATGAGGACGGGCGTCTGTTTTCGAACCGGCTGAAGTTTGCGGTGGATTTCGAGGGGTATCACGAGCTCTGGAATCCATCAACACGCCTGGCGAATGTGGGAACTGACGCACAGAACGGGATAAACGATTCGGCGGCAGATGCGTCTAACCACTTTGCTCTTTACCGCTCGCGCCGGAACATCGCCCCGGCGCTGACGTTCGCACTTTCGAGAGAGCTTTCGGTTTCTTTAGGTGCGAGCTTTGAAAGCATGGACATGGAAACGCCGGCGACCCCCGGAAGCGACAATTCGAGAAGCGCCAACGCCGCCACGGGCGAGGTAAATTTCGGCTATACGGTGGAAGGCGCCGAGACCGAGCAGCGGTGGGATGCGAAGTACGCGGTCCGCGCCGCGACTCGGGAGCTGGGATCGGATTATGTCTACCGGCGGCAAAGCGTTTCGCTGCGCTATCGATGGAGACACGGCAAGCATACGGTGACGGATAGAGCGATGGCGGGAACCATCAACGGCAATGCGCCGCTTTTCGAACGATTCGTACTGGGGAACAGCTCCACATTGTTCGGGTGGGACCGGTATGCGATCGATCCTCTGGGCGGCAGCCGCATGGCTCACAATTCGCTGAGCTACGGCCGGCAAATCCAGCAGACGACGGCCGAGGTCTTCTACGACGCCGGCGTGATCGGCGATGGGGATAAGCTCGGAACGCTCCGCCATTCGGTGGGGGTCGGGCTACGGCAGGGTATTTTTAACGTAGCGATGGCGTTTCCCCTGTTCGAGGGGCGCGTCGCCGCAGTTTTCGTAGCGGGTATGAACTATTGATTTCACGGCGGGCGGCCATTCGCGCGATGCTTGCGGCCCCTGTGGCCGTTGCGCTCCCGTCTGCTTTCGCTATTGAATACAACCAATACCGGTTGTTACCGCGGCTTGAGGGCGACTATCTTCACGTTGCGGCCGCAAACTTCAGTTTTTTGACAGGAAAATCTCTGCAGCGGCTCAAAGACGGCGCTTCCGTCGCTTTTGTGGCGCAGTTGATCGTTTCGGACACACCGAATTACCTGAGTACGAATGCGCGCGCGGTGGCTCGTTTTGCGGTGAGCTACGACATCTGGGAAGACCGGTTTTCGGTCACGACCATTACGGACCGGCCGGAGCAGAAGCGGACGATCTCGCATCAGCTGGCGCCCGCGGCGGAGAGCTGGTGCCTGGATAATCTGGCGATCCTACGGGCGGGATTGCCCTCGGACAGGCCGCTTTATCTGCGGCTCGATTTGCGCGTGGAAGATCCAAGAGATCAGGCGGGCGTGATCGGCGATTCGGGGATCAGCCTCTCGAAGCTTGTAGAAATTTTCAGCCGCCCGGTGCGGGATAAGCAGGATCGTTATCCCACATGGACGGCGGGACCGATTCGTCTCGAAGATATTCCAAAGGGAGCACGCGGGTGAGCCTGCGGACGCGTCTGGCGCTGGTGTTCATCGCGGCTACGCTGGTGCCGCTGGGCCCCACTATCTGGCTGACCACCAATCTGTTCGAACAAAGCCTGACTCCGGCAGATCAGCTTTCCTCTGTTTCACACGCGCTCGAAACCACCGGACGCGAATATTATAAGCAGGCTTCGAATCAGCTCAAAGCGGACGCGGAAGCGGGCACCACTAAGCCGAAGGTTTATACCGGCGCGGCAGTTCCGGATGCGGTGCGCGATTTCCGGGACAGTGACGAGGCGGAACTCTTCTCGCTGGCGGGCGATGGCGGATCCACGCTGCGTTACATGAAGCGCGGAACGGCGGACGATCCAGACGCCGTGCAGGTTTGGGAGCGTCCGCTCGGTATCCGCATGAACGACCTGCAGCGGCAATACAGCGATGCACTGACGACGGCATCGCTCGATCTTCGCCGCGGGTATTTCGTGGTGTGGCGCGTGCTGATCGCAGTGGTGTGGGTTCTGTCGCTGGGTCTCGTGTGGATTGTAGCCACGCGCTTCAGCCGTCCGATCGCGAATTTGACGGAAGCGCTGCGGGCTCTCGCTGGCGGCGATTTCCGGGTGCGTGTTCCGACTGATCGGACCGATGAAATCGGCCTCGCAACGCAGGCGTTCAATCGCACGGCAACGGAGCTGGAGCAAAGCCGCGACCGACTGGTCCACCTGACGCAGCTCGCAAGCTGGCAGGTGCTGGCGCGCAAGATGGCGCATGAGGTGAAGAATTCGCTGACGCCGATCCGGCTCACCGTAGAAGAAATGGTGGCGCGCGAGAGCGATGCTTCGGGCGCAGGCCGGCGGGCATTTCTCGAGCAGGCGGCATCCATTGTTGTAGATGAAATTGAATCGCTGGAACGGCGCATCCGGGCCTTTTCGGAATATTCGTCCGAGCCGCCGGTCTGCCCGGAGACGCTGGATCTCACGGCACTCGTAGAAGAGCGCATCGCGTTCCTGAAGGCAGCGCATCCGGAAGTGGGATACGCGGTGCAGGCCGCGGCGAATACGCCGAGCGCGATTGCGGATCAGGATCTGGTAAAGGGCATTCTGGTGAACCTGCTGGAAAACGCCGCCGAAGCAGCGGGCGAAGGCGGGCAGATTCTGGCGAAGGTGGTTCCCATGGACGACCGCGTCGCGATCGAAGTCCACGATTCCGGGCCGGGACTGAGCGATCTGGCGCGCAAGTCGCTGTTTCAACCAACCATTTCATTCAAGAAGCGCGGGATGGGGCTGGGCCTCTCGATTGCACGCAAGAGCGCGCTGCTTTCGGGCGGTGACATTCTGCTCATCGCGGGAGAGCTCGGTGGTGCCGGCTTCCGCGTGCTTCTACCGACGGGGGCGGGCCATGCCATTGCGGCGAATTCTGGTCGTTGACGACGAGGAGAACATTGGCCGCTCGCTGCGGATGATCCTGGAGCGCGAGGGCTATCAGGTAAATGCCGTACGTTCGGCGGCGGAGATGCGTGCGTTTCCCGAGCGGGCGCGGATGGATCTCTATCTTTTCGACGTGCGGCTGCCGGATGCCAGCGGCATTGACCTGCTGCGAGAGCTGCAGGCGGCAGAGATTGCGGCGCCAGTGATCATGATCTCGGGCCACGCGACGATTTCGGACGCGGTGGAAGCCACGCGCGCCGGCGCTTTCGATTTTCTGGAAAAGCCGCTGGGGCGCGACCGGGTGCTGGTCGCCGTGAAGAACGCACTCGATCAGGGAACCCTGAAACAGGAAAATAAGCGTCTGAAGGAGGCCGCCGGGCCCGGCACCCGAATGATTGGCGAAAGCCCGGCATTCGAGCGCGCACTGGAACAGGCGACGATGGCGGCGCGGTCCGATGCACGGGTGCTGCTGATTGGGGAATCGGGCACGGGCAAGGAGTTACTGGCGGCACATATCCACGCGACGAGCCCATTTGCGGCGGGGCCGTTCGTAAAGGTGAACTGCGCCGCGATTCCGGGCGAACTGATCGAGAGCGAATTGTTCGGGCACGAGAAAGGCTCGTTCACCGGCGCGACTGCCATGCGGCGTGGCAAATTCGAACTGGCGGATGGGGGAACGCTGTTCCTCGATGAAATCGGCGATCTGCATTCGAATTCGCAGGCAAAGCTGCTGCGGGTGCTGCAGGAGGGCGAATTTCATCGTGTCGGCGGCGAGCAGACGATCCGGGTTTCGGTTCGCGTGCTCTCGGCGACCAATCGCGATCTGGCGGGGATGGTGGCGCAGGGCAAATTTCGCGAAGATCTCTACTATCGCGTGAGCGTTGTACCGATTCGGGTACCAGCGTTGCGGGAGCGGCCGCAGGATATCCGGCCGATGGCGGAGTACTTTCTCGAGGATTTCTGCGCGCGCAATGGATTCCGGCGGCGGGCGTTCGATTCCGAAGTGTGGGATGCCTTTCTGGAATACAAGTGGCCGGGCAATGCGCGTGAGCTGCGCAATGCGGTGGAGCGGATGGCGATTCTCTCACCCGGAGATACGCTGACAACCGCCGCGATTCCGCTGGAGCTGAAGCTGCCGCGCGAAACCGGAAGCCGTTCGAGCGTACAGCAGGCACGGGAATCGGCAGAGCGGGATCATGTGCTGCGGGCCCTCGAAGATTCGGGGTGGAACGTCTCCGGCGCCGCGCGGGCGCTTGGCATGGAGCGCACTAATCTGCACAAGCGGATTCGCGCGCTGGGTCTCGCGCGGGGCAAATAGCCTTTTCAGCGAATCCGGTTCAGCGGCACTGTCACCGAGCCCATCGCGCCTGACGAGGCGTCCCGAACGACGATGCGCAGCACCTTTGCGGCGGGCGCGCGGGCGATGACGCGGTGGTACCCGAGATCGTTCGCGACCAGCTTCTGATACGTCTCCGGAGTCAGATTCAGCTGAACCGTGTCATCCATACCACCGTATTCTTTGCCCTGATCGTCACGCTGTACAAAGAGAACGTCGAGCCTGCCCTGCCAGCGCGATTGATCCTGACGAAGCCCGATGGAGGAGTGATCGACCTTCATGGTGACGTCGATTGAAGAAGGGTTGCCGGGCGCGGGCTTCACGCTGGCCGTCATTCCGACAGCGGTGGCATCCATCGGGCTCCAGACGGCATCACGCAGCTCTGCCTGGCGCGACTTCTCGTCTTCCGGCCTTTCCGGAACATCGAAATAGCCCTTGCGATAGCGCAGCTTCACACCAGAGCGATTGGGGAGATCCACCTCGATCTTGTGGAATTTGCCATCGAAGTGGTCATCATTCGGATAAAAACCGATTGTGTAGGTAACGCGTGAGTCTTCGGCAGCGGCATCGATCGCATGGGCGATGTCATTCGTATTGTAGAAGGCGCGCCCTCCGGTGCGGCTGGCAACTTCCTGCATCGTCTGCTGCTCTTTGACGCCGACCGGCGGCGCCATGCTGAGGCGTTTGGGAGCGGAGCGATTGGCGGCAGAGAAGCGCGGATCGGTCATGAGGCCGCGGGCATCCACCGGGTAGACCGCGATTTTCGCGTCATTCATGGCGCGCAGCGTGCGATCCACTTCATCGGTGAACATGCGCTGATCGACGGCGGGATTATGCCAGTCCGCGATCGTATCGAATCCGATCTCCAGCGGGAAACCGCCGGAGACCCAGATAAGATTCTTACGGCCGGGGAGCTGGGCCAGATGTTCGGCGACGAATTCGAAAGTGCGCAGCGTGGCGAGGATGCGGTCGGTTGTGTAGAACGACCGCTCCGCCGGACTGGTGCCGCCGCCGAGACGGCTCAGATCGTCAAATACCGCGCCTTCGGTCTGCAACGCGCCGAGGGCATCTTCCTTTGAGGTATCCGGCAGGTTCCAGTTCTTATCGGAGTTGAGACGCTGGAGCAGCGAGGCGGAATCCGATGTGTAATCGTGCAGCACTTTGAGTGACGCGCCAAAAGTATAGAGACCGACGTGATCGGTGGGCTGCAGGGTACGGAGATAGCGGATGATCTGGGCTTTCGCGTAAATCTGATCCTGCACGCGAGTGTTGCGGGTGTCGAAGAGGATTACGGTGACGCCGGAGGGCATCGCGCCGTTCGAATACCGATTCGAAAATGTGTTCGCGGGCGTGGCGCCAGGGATGGTGGAGGCGGACGGCGCAGAGGCAGTATTTACGGAAGACGCCAGCGCGCCCGCGGTTTCCATCGAAAAGACGCTGATCGGCTGCGCCTTGCCGTTTACGCGAACGCGGAAATCTTCCTTGTGGAGACTTGTGTCCGGGTGGCCGTCATGGTCCTGGGCGACAACGCTCAACAGCACGAGACGCGTGGTGGCTTTCAGAGTGAACGGCTGATCCTGCTGCTGCGCGGCAAGTAAACCGGCGGAAACTGCAACTGCCAGAAGCGTTTTCATGCGGGCTGCGAACGTCATCGCGAAACCCTCCCGTTATATCTAACGCCGAACCATGTACCGCGGTTGCGGTCTTCGAAGCACGTGATAGGCTGGGCGCAGTGACGAAAGATACAGCAAAGCACCGCCTCAATTCGCGCATGAGCCAGCTTCAGGTGGAATCGGCGTTCGAGGTGCTCGTACGTGCCAGAGCCCTTGAAAAACAGGGACGCAGCGTGATTCATCTGGAGATTGGCGAGCCCGATTTTCCCACTCCCCCGCATATCATCGAAGCCGGAAAACGCGCAATGGATGAGGGCTACACGAAATACGGCCCCACCGCCGGCCTCCCGGAACTTCGTGAATCGATTGCCCGATATATTTCACGCACGCGCGGATTGACGGTGAACCCGGACGGCGTTTGCGTGGTGCCGGGGGCGAAGCCGATCATGTTTTTCACCATGCTGGCGCTGATTGAGCCGGGGGATGAGGTTATCTATCCGGATCCGGGCTTTCCCATTTATGAATCCATGATTCGTTACACGGGCGCGGTACCGGTGCCGATTCCGCTTGTCGAAAACCGCGGCTTCTCCTTCGATCTGGATATCTTCCGCAGCAAGCTTTCGGACAAGACCCGGATGGTGATTCTGAATTCGCCGGAGAATCCGACAGGCGGCACGATTCCGCCGGAGGATATGGCGCAGATCGCGTCGATGCTGCGCGACCGTGATGTGATGGTGCTGAGCGATGAAATCTACACACGGCTTTGCTACGATACGGAGCCGGTTTCGATTGCCACGTTCGAGGGGATGCAGGAGAAGACGATCATCCTCGACGGATTTTCGAAGACGTATTCGATGACCGGATGGCGGCTTGGCTATGGCGTGATGCCGCTGTGGCTTGCGGAGGCCGTGAATACGCTCATGGTGAACTCGAATTCCTGCACGGCCACATTCACGCAACGCGCGGGGATTGCGGCGCTGGAAGGTCCGCAGGATTGCGTTGAGCAGATGGCGGCGGAGTTCCGCAGACGGCGCGATGCGTTCTGCGCGGGTCTGAACACGATTCCGGGATTCCGGTGTCCCCTGCCGGGCGGAGCGTTTTATGCGTTCGTGAATGTGCAGGGGACGGGGATCGCCTCGAAGGAACTGTCGGATTATCTGCTGAGCGAAGCGGGCGTGGCGTGCCTGAACGGCGGCGCATTTGGAGCGCAGGGCGATGGTTACATCCGGTTCAGCTATGCGAATTCACTGCCGAATCTGCTGGAGGCGGTGGAGCGAATTCAGAAAGTCTCGACAAGGTGGGCGAAAAAATGATGCGCCGGGCGTGCTTGATTTCGCTGATCTGTCTGACTGCGCACGCGCGAGTCATCCGAATCGAGATCACCTCGCGCGCGGCCGCGTTCAATGGACAGTCGTTCGGAGCGGTGGGGCAGTTCGAAAAGATCAAGGGAATCGCGAGCGGCGAGATCGATCCGAAGGACCGGCGGAACGCGCTCATCACCGATATCGACAAGGTGCCGCGCAATGCGCGCGGGCTCGTGGAATATCGAACGAATTTCACGCTGGTGAAGCCAGTGGACATGAAGAAGTCGTCCGGCGTACTGTTCTACAACATCGTGAACCGCGGGAATCATGGCGGCCCGGCGGAGTTTCATGTGGGCGGCGATCCGGGAGATGGCTTCCTTTATAAACTCGGCGAGGCCGTGCTGTGGAGCGGCTGGCAGGGCGATATTCCGCTGTTTACGGACGGCTCTGACCATGAAGGCATCGACGTGCCGGTGGCGCGGGGCGTCACCGGTCCGGTGTGGGATCGCATCATCGGCGGGACAGGCAACACGCAGTCGCTGCCGGGTTTCCATGGGCGCGCGCCGGCGTCGCTCGATACGTCGAAGGCAAAGCTGATTTCCGCCGTTTCAGAATCGCCGGAAGGCGTGAAGCGGGGCGTGGTGGAGATTGCTTCGTCCGACTGGGCATTTGCCGATTGCCGCACGACGCCGTTTCCCGGCAAACCCGATCCGTCGCGGATTTGTCTGAAGAACGGCTTCGATCCGGCGCTGCTGTATGAGATCGTTTACACCGCGAAAGATCCGTATGTGCTCGGAGTGGGAATGGCGGCGATGCGCGATGTGGTCTCGTTCTTCCGCTACAGCGCGAAAGATGATGCGGGGACGGCGAATCCGCTGGCCGGCGCGGTGCCTCATGTGATCGCGATGGGGAATTCGCAGTCGGGACGGCTTGCGAAGACGTTCCTCAATCTCGGCTTCAACGAGGACGAGAGCGGGCGCATCGTCTGGGATGGCCTGAATGCGCGGATTGCAGGAATGATGGGCGGATTCAACGTGCGGTTCGCGAAGCCGGGCGATATGGCGGAGATGTACGATCCGAGCGCGGATGGTCCGCTGTGGTGGAGCGACTACACCGATACGGTGCGGGACCGGCCGGCGTGGGGATTGTTGCATCGCTGCACGGCGACGAAGACATGTCCGAAGATCACCGAGACGTACGGGGGCCCGGAATTCTGGTACAGCCGCGGCACGGTGGGGATCGCGGGAACGACCGGCAAAGAAGATTTGCCGCTGCCGGAGAACGTGCGCCGCTATTATCATCCGGGCACTCCGCATGGTGGCGGCCGCGGCGGGTTTGCGCTGGGCACGGCGTCAACTGATCCGAGAGTTTTCGCGGCGAATCCGAATCCGGAGAAAGAGACAGACCGCGCCCTTTACGTTGCGCTGGTGGATTGGGTGGTGAAGGGGATTGCGCCGCCGCCGAGTGCTTACCCGCGGGTGGGCGATGGAACGCTTGTGCCGGATACGTCCGCCGCGATCGGCTGGCCGGCGATTCCGCATGCGCCGAAGCCGGATGGCGTGGTGAATCCGGTGCTCGACTACGATTACGGGCCCGGGTTCCGCTATAACGATGAATCGGGCGTGATCGGCAACGTACCGCCGGTAATTAGACATGTGATTCCGACGCTCGTTCCGAAGGAGGATGCGGATGGGAATGAGATGGGCGGTGTGCCTTCGTTACTGCAGCGCGTCCCGTTGGGGACGTACACGGGCTGGAATCCGATTCCGGATGGGCCGCTTGCGGGGCGGGAAAAATCACTTGCGGCGGGATATGTGCCGTTCGCGCGTACGAAGGCCGAACGGCTGGCGGATGGCGATCCGCGGTTGTCGATCGAGGAGCGGTATCCGAGCGCAGGCGCCTATTACGCGGCGGCGGTGAAGCAGGCGAACGCGATGGTGCGGGAAAGATTACTTTTGCCGGAAGATGCGGTTCGGCTGTTGAATCAGATGGTAACGGAGCTCGGATCGAGCGGAATCTTCGGGCGGTAAGCCGCTCATTGATCCGCCGGGTGCTCGACGGCGTCAATGACGAGCATATCGACGGGTGCTTTCGTGGGATCGAGGCGAAGCCCCAGTTCCCGAACGGTACTCAGGAGAGCCGGCCCGAACGGCGCCCATGGACCGTTCGTTCCATTGGGCGGCTCCCATGTCAGCGTGAAATCGTAAGCGCCAGTGAGCTTAGTCCGGTTGATAACGGGGCGGTCCAGATTCGTCGTCAGAACATCTGCGAAATCATCGATCGTGCCGGATCGTGAAATGAGCATGCCCGATTCGATATTGATGCCGCGATGCCCCGGCTCCGGAGCTTGCGTCGCGACAGCCACCTTCAGACCGTTCTTTCCCACAACCAGCGCGTAGACAGGCAACTCCCTGGTTACGTGGTGCACTTTCAGCCCGAATCGCTCCTGCAGGAGCTGTTGCAGCATCTGCCGCTGCTCCGCCGTGGCCGACAGATGTCCGGTGGCCGCCTGAATTTCAAACCTTTCCACGGAAATCCATCCCGGCGCGTTCACAACCTGATAGTTTTTTACGCTCCAGGCCCAGGTGATCAACTGCATGACGTTCGAGACCGAGCGGTAGTGGGTCGCATTCACCTGGCGAACCGCCCAGGTCCTCGTGTCGTCATGGACCGGATGAACCGATGCCGCGTCAAATGCGGCTTGCGAAAAAGCCGGCGCAGCCGTAAACAGGATCGCCACAGCGAGCCTTCCCCACAGGGTCATTGCCGTTGATTCTACTTCTTTGTGCTCTTGCTGAACCACTGGCGCCATTTGGCCTTCAGCTTTTCCGTGACACTCTTCTCCGCGGGTGGCTTCGGCGCGGGCGCCGCCACCGGCAATGCGTTCAGATCGTCAGTACTCTTCAGCGGTTTCACTTCACACGCACGAACGCCGGCCGGACGCACCGTGTTGCCGGTCATGGTGTAGTCCCGGCGAATCCGGTCGCCGTTCTTGTCTTCCACGCAGACCGAAAACCAGCCTTCCTTCGCAAGCACCGGCAGATAGCCGCGCTCGCGGCGCTGAATGTAGGCGGTCTCGTAGCGGTGATGCCGCAGACTCCAGACAAAGACGCGATAGCTGTCGAAATCGTAATCCTGCCCGAGCGATTCGATGGTCGTCCAGAGCCAGATGTCTTTCAGTTCGCCGTTGTCGTCTATCTTGCCGATCGAAGCGTAGGAGACAATCCGATGCCCTTCCGCGTACTGCGCGACTTCATCGGGAATCAGCATGTAAACGCGGCTGGTGAGCACCCATCCGCTCTGTCCGCTGGCGGTGCGGATGAGCGACCAGTCGTCCTGGGCGACGGGCGGCGTATCGGCATCGGCGTCGACGCCGCGCTCCTTCGAAAGCGCGATCCAATCAACAGGCGGCGCGGGCGCAGTGGGCGCGGGCGGCGGCGGCACGGCGTCTTTCTTTGCTTTTTTTGGTGGCGCGGTTGCTTTCGGCGTGGGATGGGTCAACTCGCGTTTCGGCTGTTTGGTGTTGCGGGCCGTGACCCGATGCGCGATGACGTCAAAGACTTCCTTCTCTTTCACCTGAACGAAGCTGGTGGACGTGCGGCTGGGCTCGGAATGCACATTGAGGAGATCGTAGGTGGTCGCCTTACCCTGCGAGGGTAGTCCCGCGGTTTCCTGAGAAAACTTCCTGATCCGCAGCATCTGGGCTTTATCGAGAAGCTGGCGGTCCTCAGTCCAGCCTTCGATGCCTTTGTCGGTCCGCACTCTGTACCAGAGACGGCGCCTGCCGACAATTTCGACGTGATCGCCATGATGCGCCACCGCGACGGTAGACGATTTCGGATCGATTTCCTTGCGCAGGTTCAGTGTAGCGGGGCCGATATAGGCGTCACCGATGGAGGGCGCGCGGTCCTCATCCGTTGCGCAGCCGGCCAACAGAAGCGCGGCCGCCAGAATCACGCAGCCGAATACTGCTCTCAAGCCATCGCCTCTCGGAGCGCCGCCAGTTTCCGGAGCGCGGCTCCGGAATCGATTGCATCCGCAGCCATCGCGACTCCCATTTTCCAGTCTGACGCCTTGCCGGATGCGACGAGGGCGAGCGACGCGTTCATCAGGATAATGTCGCGCGGCGCGCCGGGATCTCCCGCGAAAATCGCCTCGGCGATCGCCTTGTTTCGCGCGGCATCGCCGCCGAGCAGAGCATCAAACGGGTGATGCGGAAGGCCGAAATCCTCCGGGGCGAGCGTCATCGGTGTGACCCTGCCGGCGTGGACGTGGAACACGCGCGCGGGTCCGGTGACCGTGAGTTCACCGAGACCATCGGAGCCGTGAACGACATACCCCCGCTGCAGACCGAGCCGCGCGAGCGCACCCGCGATCTTCTCCGCCGCGTCTTCCGACCACGTGCCGGTCACCTGCACCTCGGCATCGGCCGGATTCGAAAGCGGCCCCAGATAATTGAACGCCGTTCGCATCTTCAGCTCGAGCCGCACCGGCTGCACGTGTTTCATCGCGGTGTGAAACGCCGGGGCGAAGAGGAAGGCGATCC
>DASZVV010000391.1:0-15330 GCA_035546955.1 Bryobacteraceae bacterium | reverse complement strand
TTACCCGCATCTATTTCGAGGGCGATCCGTCGCTCGTGTCCGATTCCGCGCTGGCCGCTGTCCCGCCGGAACGCCGGTCCACTTTAGTTGCGCGGCGGGCTTCCGAGCCTGGGCTCTGGGTGCACGATGTCCGCCTTCAGGGCGCGGACGAGACCGTTTTCTTCGACCTGTAATGACACCTTCGGGCGCGCAGCATGTCAGAATCGATGTGATGCCCAGAGGTTTGATCGGGTGCCTGACCACGACGGACGCGCTCGCCGCGCTGTTCAGCGACGACTCCGTGCTGCAGGCGATGCTCGATTTCGAGGCGGCGCTCGCGCGCGCGGAATCGCGCTGCGACGTGATTTCAGCCGAAGCAGCGAGTGCAATCGCGGCCGCCTGTGAAGCGCCCCGTTATGATCCCAGGGCTCTGGCGGTGGAGATCCGGCGGCAAGCCGCGATGGCGATTCCTGTTGTTAAAGCTCTGACGGAGAATGTGCGCCAAAGCAGTCCACTCAGCGCGCGATTTGTGCATTGGGGAGCCACCACGCAGGATGTGACCGATACTGCGCTCGTGCTGCTGCTGGGCCGCGCGCGAGCCATTCTCGCCGCCGATCACGAACGCCTTCTGCAAACGCTGTGGCGAATGTCGGAGGCGCACGCCCGCACGGTGATGCTGGGGCGCACAATCATGCAGGCGGCGCCGCCCATTACATTCGGGCTCAAAGCCGCGGGATGGTTTGCCGCGCTGCGGCGCGACTGGACGCGGGTCGATGCCGCTTTCGAAGAGGCCGCGGTGCTGGAGTTCGGAGGCGCCAGCGGCACGTTGGCCTCGCTCGGCGAGAAGGGTGGGGAAGTGGCGCGGTTGCTCGGCGAGGAACTGCAGCTCGCCGTTCCCGAAGCTCCGTGGCACACGCATCGCGATCGTCTCGCCGCGGTGGTCGCGAACTGCGGCATCTATACGGGTACGCTCGGCAAAATCGCGCGGGACGCCGTGCTGCTGATCCAGCAGGAAGTCGGGGAAGCGGAGGAGGCGGGGGGCGGCGGTTCGTCCGCCATGCCGCACAAGCGGAATCCATCGTCGTTCGCGATCGCCCTGGCCTGTGCGGTCCGCACGCCCGGCCTGGTGGCGGATTTTCTCGCCGGAATGGTGCAGGAGCACGAGCGCGGCATCGGCGGGCTTCACGCCGAATGGATGACGGTTGCCGGTGTTGTGGAAACCACGGGCTCCGCGCTCTCCGCAATGGCGCATGGCATGGAGAATTTCGTGGTGCATCCGGAACGCATGATGACGAATATTCGGGCCACGCGAGGCCTGGTGTTCTCGGAGCGCGTGATGATGCAGATTGCCGGGGCCACCGGCCGCGACGCCGCGCATGCGCTGCTTTCGGAAGCCTCGCGGATTGCCGTGGAGCGCGATATTCCACTCGCGGTCGCTATCAGCCTGATGCCGGACATCGCCGAGTTGCTCACTGCTGAGCAGATCGCGGCTCTCGATGTGCCCGAAGACTATCTCGGCTCCGCCGAAGAGTTCCGCCGCGCTTTACTCGAAGCGTAACTTAATGAATTTCAGGAGACAGCATGCCGTTCGCGAACGCCGGAGGAGTCCGGCTCTTTTACCGTCTGGATGGAAACACCGATAAACCTGTAGTCGCACTGGTACATTCGCTCGGTACCGACCACAGCCTGTGGGATCGCCAGGCGGAAGATCTGCTGCCATACTTCCGCGTGCTGCGCTGCGATGTGCGCGGGCATGGCGCGTCCGAATCGACGCCCGGCGATTATTCGGTCGCCATGCTGGCGCGCGATGTTACGGCGCTTGCCTCGGCTCTCGGCATCGGAAAATTCGCGCTTTGCGGACTTTCGCTCGGCGGGATGATCGGCCAGTGGCTCGGAGCGAATCAGCCGGAGCGCCTGACGCACCTCGTGCTCGCGAACACATCGGCGAAATTTCCGGCGCCGGAGATTATGGAATCGCGACGGAAAGAAGCTCTCGCGACGGGTATGGCGTCATTCATTGAATCCGCTATGCAGCGCGGCTTTCTGCCGGAATCCCTGGCGGCGAACCCTCCCTTCGTGGCGTCAATGCGCAGCGTGTTTCTCGCGACCGATCCGGCGGGCTACGCCGGATGCTGCGCGGCGATCCGCGACCTCGACCAGATCGATCTGCTGGAGAAAATTCGCGTGCCCACGCTGGTCATCGGGGGCGACCGCGATATTTCGACGCCATGGGAAGGTCATGGCGATCTGCTCGCCGGGCGGATTCCGGGAGCGAAACACGTGGTGCTGCCCGCCGCGCATCTGTCGTGTCTCGAACGGCCCCGTTCGTTTTCCGCCGCGCTCGCGGGATTCCTTCTGCCCGGGCGCGAAGACGGCGCGAAGATACGGCGCGAAGTTCTGGGGAGCGAGCATGTCGACCGCGCCGCCGCGACTACGACGGAATTCAATCGCGATTTTCAGGACCTCATCACTCGCTTCGCCTGGGGAACGATCTGGGCTCGTCCGGGCCTCGACCGCCGGACACGACGGCTGCTGGTACTGGCGATCACGGCGACTTTGGGGAGATGGGAAGAATTCCGGCTCCACGTGCGGACAGGTCTCCAGCATGAACTCGAACCGTGCGATCTCGAAGAAGTTCTGCTTCAGGCCGCCGCGTACGCCGGCATCCCCGCCGCGAACACCGGATTTCAGGCCGCGCGGGAAGAAATGGAGTGAGCGCCACTTAACTTACACAGAGACCCGGGTATTGAAAATACCTTAATCCCGTTGAAAAATCAGGACTTCCATGGCAGAATGAAAACTGTGGCAAGAGTCTTGTCCGGTAGGGCGCTTTTCCCGCAAATACCAGCATTTGCACTAGTTGCCTTTTTGTCGGCCCCGGGAATGATTTCCGCCTCCTGGCTCGCTACCGGCCCATTTGGCGGCGATGCCGATATTGTTCGTGCGATTACTCACGCCAAAGGCCGCGTCGTGGCGGCCACGCACAACGGCTTAATTTTTACTTCAGACAACGGTGCGGCATCCTGGAAGAACCTCCCTTTCCCGGCGCAGTTCTCGGGCGTGCTCCACGCTCTTGAGATTGATCCGAATTCGGCGAACACCTGGTATGCGGGCGTCGAGAGCGAAATCGGACGCGTCTCCGGCGTTTATAAGACGACGGATGGGGGCGCCACGTGGAAGCAGCTTCCGGGCACCGTTGGAATCGGCGTGTGGTCGCTCGCGCTGTTTCCAGCGGACACATCGGTGATCGCTGCGGGAACATCCACCGGCGTTTTTATCAGCCGCGATGCAGGCGCTACGTGGAAGCACATCACGACAGATGGCGACACCGAAATTCGACCCGTGGTTTCGCTCGCGTTTCATCCGGCCGAGAGCAAAATTCTCTATGCGGGGACAACGCATCTTCCCTGGCGCACGATGGATGGCGGCGCTACCTGGCAATCGATTCACACCGGAATGATTGACGATTCCGATGTTTTCAGCATTCAGGTGGACGCGAAGAATCCATCGCACGTGATGGCGAGCGCGTGCAGCGGAGTGTACAACAGCATGGATGGCGGCAACCGTTGGTCCCATCTTGAAACGCCGCCGGGGGCGTTCCGCACTCATTTTGTGGCGATCGATCCGCGGCATGACGGAGTGGTTTTTGCGGGGACGACAGACGGGCTGCTGAAATCCGTCAACGGCGGTCACGCCTGGCGAAAAGTCAGCCCCTACAGCGTGCACTCGCTGGCGTTCGATCCGGGTCTGGAAGGCCGTGTGTTTTTCGCCGCGACTTCCGGAGCGGTGCCCGGCGGGTTGCTGGTTTCAAACGACGAAGGCAGCACACTGCGCGATTCGGATACAGGATTCACCAACCGCAGTTTCACGGCGCTTGCGGGCTCCGGGCTCGCTCTCTACTCCAGTAGTGTTTATGAGGCTGGAACGGGCGGCGCGTATCGGACGGAAAATCTTGCCGCGCGCTGGGACAAAGCGGCGATTCCCGCGGGCGATCAGATCGTTCAAATGACAGCTGCGCCGGATGACCCGAAACGGCTCTATGCCGCGGGTTACCACGGCATTTCGGAATCGAGGGATGGCGGTCTCCACTGGACCTCGCGCCACATGCCGGATGGCGCGACTGCGGTGTCGGCGTTACTGCCGCTCTCGAAGGGTGTTCTGCTCGCCGCGACCTCTGCCGGACTATTCCGGAGCGCGGACGGCGCATCGTGGGCGCAGGTATCCGGTGAATCGATGCAGCCGGGAACGTTGTCACTGCAGCGGTCGGGCAACGCAGTGGCGGCGCTGACGAATTCCGGCGCAATTGCAAGTATGGACGGCGGCATTACCTGGAAAACCTGTGGCAGCACCGGTGTGCAGGGGCCCTGGTATGGTTTGGCATTTGAGATGCAGTCGGGAAATGTACTGAATTCCGCAAATGCATCGGTGGCTTTGGCAGCCACGCCGGCTGGTTTGTTCCGCTCCACGAATGGCTGCGGGAACTGGACCGCCGTACATGACGGACTGGAGCGCCAGACCGTCAGCCTCGTTTTGTTTCACCCCACCCGGCCTCGCGAAGCCTTCGCATCGCAGGGCGGGAGAGTTTTCGTATCAACCGACGGCGGCCAGCGCTGGCAGCCGCTCGACGATGACGCGGCCGGGAATGCCGGACCTGCATCGTTGGTGATTCTTTCCGCGGCTCCGGACACGCTTTTTGCGCTGTTCCCGAGACGGGGCGTGTATTCGACAGGCATCGGGATGTGGACCGCCGCAGCCGAAAAATCAGGCGGCAATGCCGGTATGAGCATGGCGGCTATACCCCGAACTAATTGACAATGAACGAAGGTTTGAAGTTGACAGAGGGAGATAATTTCATGACGATGAGGTCGCAATTTGTCCGGCGCAGCCGGCAATTTTTGTTGTGCGGCGCCTTAGCTCTCGGGCTTGCAGGGAGCGCTGTTGCTCAAAGCGCCGCCACCACGAAGCCCGCGGGTTCGGCTGACGCGGATAATAACGGGTACTCGAAATGGGACATCACGCCGTTCTTCGGCTGGCAGTGGTTCCAGGCATTTCAGGGGATGAACACCCGGAACTACGACGCGCGTTTCAAGAACGGCTGGCTGTTCGGCGAACGCTACGATTTCGACTTCACCCCCAAGGTCTCCGTGGAAGGCTCCATGACGCTCGGTAGCAACCGGCTTCTGCTGCGTCCCGCCGGCGCGACGAATTCCTACGCGTCGATCCCAACGAAGAACCTCCAGTTCGCTCTCGATCTCATGTATCACTTCCAGCCGCGCACGGCGAAGACCCGGTTCTTCGTCATGGCGGGCCCCGCAGGCGTCTGGTTCTTCCCCGGCAGCACTCTGGGACCGGCAGCGTCGGGTAACTTCCAGCAGCCGGTGTTTCCGCTCGAAAAGAAATCGGAGCCCGGTATCACTTATGGAGTCGGCGTCAAGCACTACATCAATAACCTCTATGGTATCCGGTTCGATATCGGCGGCCGCCTGAATCCGCGCGTCCACTTCGGCCTGCCGCAGGGACCAACCGGGCCGAACACAATCTTTATCCCGGCGAACGGTGCCAACAGCTCGCTCTATGCGAGCGTCGGCGTGATTCTGCGCGAAGGCTATGTGCCGCCGCCCCCGCCGCCGAATCCGCTTGTGACGCAGGCGCTGCGCGTGGATCTGCCCGCGGTTCCCACCACGGCTCCCACGATCTCCGGCGCGCATGACGTCTGCGCGGGTGACGATCTCCGGCTCAGCGTGAACTCGAACGGCTTCCCGAATCCGACCTACGCCTGGCGCGTTGGCGGTTCCGCTGCCCCCGGCGGCAACAGCTCCTCGTACAGCGTTCCCACGAGCGGCGGCTCCGGTTCCCGCAATGTGACTGTCGCCGTGACCCCGGGCCCGTCCGAAGCCACCTCGCAGAACTTCACCACTTCGCCCGGCCACACTTATCATCTGACCGCCGAGGCTCCGAATCTCGACGGCCGTCAGGCGACCTATCAGTGGATCGTCAACGGCCAGCCCGTTGCCGGCGCCACCGGTTCCTCCTACGATCTTCCGGAATCCGGCACCGCCACGGTTGCGGTCAAAGTGACCGCGGCGAACGCGCCCGTGAATTCGTCCCCGGCCGACTTCACCATCAACCCGCTCACGCCCCCCGGCCTGAACTTCACGGCTCCGTCCTCGGTTCCCTACACCTCGGGTCCGGTCACCCTCAACGCGAGCACCACGCCGAACCCCTGCAGCGGCAACGTTACGGTCCGTTATTCGGGTGAAGGCGTCACCGGCAACACGTTCAATCCGGGCAGCGTCACCGGCTTCGATATGAGCAACCGCCTGCGTCCGCAGACCAAGACGGTTACCCTGACGGCCACGGCCACGGATTCGCGCAACCAGACGGCGACCCGCACCGCTCCGGTGACGGTTACGCTCGATCCGGAAGCGCGCCGCCTCGACGACGTTGTCTTCCCGAACAACAGCTCCCGCGTCAACAATTGCGGCAAGCGTCTGCTGCTGGAAGAGCTGACACCCATGCTGCGGAACGATCCGGGCGCGAAAGTTGTCCTGATCGGTCACCGTGACGCGAAGGAAAGATCGAAGACTCTGGCCAACGCCCGCATCATCAACGCGGCGGCTGTGCTCAGCGCCGGCAAGGGTATTTGCCCCTCGCTTGATCTCTCCCGTATTCTCTCGAAGGATGCCGATACGGATCAGACCTCCACTCCGCGTCCCGCGCTCTGCGGTTCCTCCACGAACGTGAAGGAGCGGTCGGGCCAGGGGATCAAGGATTCCGACAAGAACGCGCAGTTCCGGCGCGTGGAAGTCTGGATCATTCCGAGCGGCGCTCAGATGCCGTCCGAACTCTCGGGTGCGACGCCGGTTCCGACCGCCGCCGTCTCGAAGGTCGGCTGCCCGAGGTAATCGGCAGCACCGCATTGTAGTCAGTCAGCCACTGCCGCGCGAAGTCCCGGAATCTTCGGGGCTTGGCGCGGCATCGGCTTTTAAGGGGACCCATTCGTTCAGTGAAAACCAATTCTCTCGATAAAGACAAAATCCACGTACTTCTGCTGGAAGGCGTGGATCAGAGCGCGGTCGATGCCTTTCGCGCCGACGGATACAGCGACATCGAGTATCACCCCAAATCACTGCCGGAAAAGCAACTGCTGGCGGCGGTGAAGAAGGCTGCATTCATCGGCATTCGCTCGGCTACGCAAATGACCGCCGAAGTGCTCAACGCGGCCGAGAAGCTGGTGGGGCTCGGCTGCTTCTGCATCGGCACCAACCAGGTGGATCTGGCGGCAGCGCAGCAGAAGGGCGTGCCGGTGTTCAACGCACCTTTTTCGAATACCCGCAGCGTCGCTGAACTCGTGCTCGCCGAGATGATTTTCCTGATGCGCGGCATTCCCTGGCGCAACGCGCAGGTCCATCGCGGGCAGTGGCCGAAAACGGCAACCGGATCGCATGAAGTACGCGGCAAAACGCTCGGCATTGTTGGCTACGGCCACATTGGAACGCAGGTGGGGCTGCTGGGCGAAGCGCTGGGGTTGCGCGTGATCTTTCACGACATCGATAAACAACTGGCCCTGGGCAATGCTTCACAGGCGGAGTCTCTCGAAGAACTGCTCGATCAAGCCGACGTCGTGACGCTGCACGTGCCGGAGACGCCGGCCACCCACAATATGATCGGGGCGGAGCAGATCGGGCGGATGAAGCCGGGGGTGAAGCTGATCAACGCGTCCCGAGGCACGGTCGTGGATATTGATGCGCTTTCCGAAGCCCTGAAATCCGGCCATGTGGGCGCGGCCGCGCTGGATGTGTTCCCGAAGGAGCCGAAGAGCGGTGAGCCGTTCGAATCGCCGCTGCAGAGCTTCGAAAACGTGCTGCTGACGCCGCACATCGGCGGCAGCACGGAAGAAGCGCAGCGCAATATCGGGAAGGAAGTGGCGGACAAGCTGATCCGCTTCAGCAACAATGGCTCCACGCTGGCCGCCGTGAACTTTCCCGAAGTGTCACTGCCGGCGCATTCCGGTAAACACCGGATCCTCCATATTCACCGCAATCAGCCCGGGGTACTTTCCGGAATTAACGCGATTTTCTCGGAAGAGAAGATCAATATCGCGGCCGAATATCTGCAAACCAATCCGCAGATCGGCTACGTAGTGATCGATATTGATCCGGCGAGCGGTTCGTCGACACAGTTACGTAAGCGTCTTGATGGCGTACCTGGCACGATCCGCACGCGCCTGCTGTACTGAACCCTGAAACAAAACGAGGAGACAGCCTCCGAGCGTCTCCTTCGTTTTGCAGTGGCGGGAACGCCTCCGAGACGTCCCCGCATCCGAATGTGAACCGGGGCGCCTCCGAAAGCTGCTCCGGTTTTGATAACGCAGCCTAACCTGCGCCTCCGACTACTGAGTGCGGTTCGGAGTCTCGTTGTTACAGGTAGTAATATATCGGGAAATCTACCGAATAAAGCCCAGCCGCTTCAGCGTAGCGCCCGGCTCCTGATCTTCAAACTGAAGAAGCATGGCTTTTTCGTGGCCGTCTTCGAGCGCAACGCCGGCCGGCGCCGTATCGAATTTGAAGATTTTGCGGAGAACGTCCACGCCGCTCGAAACCGGACCTTTGGCAGCCAGCCCCGTCTTCGTCATGAAGGCGTCGGCTGCTTCCGGGCTCACCACGGGCACACCCACCACCCGGGCGCCGTTCCAGTCGTAGGCTCCCAGTTTCTTGCCGGCCGCGAGGCAGTGCAGGCAATGGGGATCGAAGAAGAAGACGAAGACCTTGCCCTCGGTGAGAGAAATCGGGGGGCCGTTTTCGGCGGCGACTGTGGGCGGGGCGGCGATGCCCGTATGGCGGGTCGCGTCAAAGCCGTAGGAGATTCCTGCGAATACGGCGACGGCGGCCAGTATGAGAGCTGCGCCGCGCAGGCTGTGCGGACGGCTCGACCAGAGCCCCGCGCCGATCGCCAGCAGCAGCATCGTGCCGTCTCCGATAAAGAACTGCGGCCCGACCGCGCGCTTAATCCACGGGAAGCAGGAGCAATCTGTTCCGATCAGCTCCTGATAATGAATTCCGATAAAAACCATGAAAGCGACAAGCAGCAGGGAACCGCACACGGAACCCCAGCGGCGGAACCGCGGCATCAGCAGCAGGATGCCGGTGAACGTCTCGGCGATCCCGAACAGCACCGCCGCCGGGACACTCAGGGATTCAGGAACCTTCGCCTGCGCCAGGCGTACCGCCGCCGCCGCGGGGTCGGTTGCTTTCCAGAGACCGGCGACGAGAAAGACGATGGCGATCAGGATCGCGCAGCTCCAGTTGACAGCCACCTGCCAGGTCGGCTGTTCGTGGGGCAACGCCACGGGGAAATTCGTGGGCTCGCCGAGGGCGGCCTCGCCATCTGCCATATGCATCTAAGAGTATATCGGGCGGGGGTGCTACTTCTCCCCAAACCAGACGTAGAACAGCCCGTCCGGGGCGACATCTTCCCAGTAGGAGATCGGTTCGCTGCCGACTGTGCGGCAATGCCTCGCCAGCAGGCCTTCGAGCTCGCGCCGATCGAACCAGCGCTCCCATTCGGGTGTCTGGAGCCGGCCCCACTGCGCGGCGCTCTTGTCGATGATCGCCACCTTACCGCCGGGCCGGAGCACCCGGCATAGCTCGCTGACGGCCAGCGGGATATCTACCGCGTGTTCCAGCGATTCGGTGGCATAGGCGCCATCGAAAGAGCCGTCGGCGAAGGGCAGGGCGGTCAGAATCCCCGCCGCCCTGGACACGCCTTCCGGGACAAAGCTCAGCATCTGTTCGGAAATATCGAGTCCCGCGATCCGGGCCCCCGGATTCTCTTCGAGCAACACCCGGGCGAAGCGGCCCTTGCCGCAGCCGGCGTCCAGCAGACGCCGATTCCCGATCGGCGCGAACCAGCGGCGCAGAAACGCCACGTGCTGGATGCGCGGATCGATCGTGGAAGGGAAGTCCGACTCATTCGCCGCCTCGGCGTCGAAGTTCCGGCGGATTTCCCGGACGAGCCGCTCATCGAGCGAGAGCGGTGGGGCAGGAGACGTGCGTTTCAGAAACTGCTTCAGCCGCGTGGCCGTGGAGCGCAGCGTCCCCCGCTTCGAATCAGGCATTGGTGAGGAAGATGGGGAGGTCCATCTTGCCGGTGTAGCTGGGCCGGTAGCGCTGCTTGTCGTACATCTTTTCGACATCCACGGCGCGCGGTCCGAGCTTCGGATCGGGAATCGGCACCGCCGCATACTTGCCGTTGTTGATCGCGGTCATCACGCCGTGCTTGCCCTGCGAGATCAGATCGATCGCCATACCGCCGAACGTGTTCGCCACCATCCGGTCGACGAAATCGGGCGCGCCGCTGCGCAGGTCATAGGTCAGATCACTGACGATGGTTTCCTCACCGCGCTTCTGGATGTAATCATTCAGGGCTTCGGCGATATTGGCCTTCTTGCGGTGGCCAAAAGCGTCCGGCTGGCCGTATTCCTGCACCTGGTAGCCTTCCCACTCCGCGCCTTCCGAGAGCAGAACCAGCGAATACGACGAGGAGCAGTTGCGCTTGTCTTCGAGCACCAGATCGATGAGGCGGTCGCGATCCACTTTGAATTCGGGGATACAGCAGCGGATGGACGCGACGTAAGCCGTATAGAGGGCTGTGTAGCCGGCGTCGCGGCCGAAGATGCGGAAGATGCCGATGCGCTCGTGCGAGCCCACCGTGGCCCGCTGGCGGTCGATTGCGTCGAGTGCGCGGTTGATCGCCGTCGAGAAGCCGATGCAGTATTCGGTGTTCCGGACGTCGTTGTCCATCGTCTTCGGAACGCAGATGACCTTGAAGCCCTGTTTATCGAGGTGCTGGGCATAGCTCAGCGTGTCGTCTCCGCCGATCGCCACCAGATAATCCAGCTCCAGCTTTTCGAGGTTCTTCAGCACGCGCGGCGTCATGTCGAAGACCGTCGACGTGATGCCTTTCTTCGTGCTTTCGGAGGACTTGAACGTCTCGCCCGAGAGGAATTCGGGCACTTTCTTCATCTTGAGGGGATTGGTGCGGGAGCTGTGGAGCCAGGTACCGCCGGTGCGGTCGATGGTCCGGGTGTTCTGCCGGTTCAGCGGAAGAATATAGCGGGAGACGCTGGCGGGATCGTCAAAATTGAGATGGGTGAGGGCTTCCCAGCCGCGGCGCAGACCGGTCACTTCAGCGCCGATTGCGCCGCCGCTGTATACAACTGTCTTGATAACGGCATTCAGCCCGGGGACGTCGCCGCCGCCCGTGAGAATGCCGACTTTTTTCTTGCTCATGATCTCTCCGGATTGAAGGTGAACCACCATTGTAAGGGTCAACCTCCGCTGGAGAGATTTTTAGAGAGCCTGCGGCGAGAGGGCTTTTCCGGAATCCGGAAGCCGCTACCAGCGGGGTTCGCGCCGGCGGCTCTCTCCGCCAAAGCGGTTACCGCCGCCACCACCCGACCGGGGTTCACGAGGGCGGGCTTCGTTCACGGTAAGATTCCGTCCATCGAGCTGAGAGCCGTTCAACGCCTCAATGGCACGGTCGGCGGACGCATCGTCCGTCATCTCGACAAATCCAAAGCCGCGCGATTTTCCTGTCTCGCGGTCTTTGACCAACTGGGCGCGTTCCACCTGTCCGTATGCGGCGAACGTCGCTTCAAGTTCCTGTTCACTGGTCTGGAACGAAAGGTTCCCGACATAAATATTCTTCATGTTAATCGATCATCCTGGTTGTGCCCTGTGGCACCAATAGCGCCAACAGGCGTGTTGAACTGAGGGGAGCTAATCTCGGCCGGAAGTGAGTCAGAGCGGACAAGCAAGCAGTCAAGTGGCATCGGACCAGCCACAACCACATGGTAACGCTTTTTGGCGCTCTCCGTACCCAGGTTTTATTCGGTGGCGGACCGTTTCGCCAGTTCACCTATGATCGGAAGCACATATGTCTCCTGATGACTGGCCTTGATGATCATGAAAATGGATACACCGAGCAGGATGCCTTCAAAGATATGGTCGAATCGCACAAAAGTGACTGAGCCGGCATCCATGATGGGGCTCACCCACTTCAGCAACAGCCAGATGGCGAACAGATAGAGTCCCTGAAAGGCATGAAACCGCACGGCGTGATCATTCTTGAATTTCCGGGAAGCCAGAACCACGACTGCCGCGATCCAGCCGACCGTCGGTATGTAGCACAGGATCGAGGCCGTCCGGGGGGACAGCCCTCCGAGCGGGTCTGGAGGCGGACCGGGCGGGAACGGCGGAGGCGGTGCTCCCGCACCCTGGCGCGCGCCGCAGGTGCCGCAAAAGGCCGCGCTCGCCGACACCTCTTTCCCGCATTGCGTGCAGAAAGGCATGTTCTACTTAACCTTACGTTATGCCACCTCGGTTTGTTCCGCAAGGCTGGCATGCAGATAAGGCTAGAAGAACAGGTACTTACGCCACTGGTCCTCACCCTTGCCGAGCAGCCGCATCAGGTGACGGCTGGTATGCAGACTGAAGGGCCGGGGCTGGCGGGCCAGCTTCATTCCGGCTTCCTCGGGGGTGCGGCTGCCCTTCCGGTTGTTGCAGGGGTGGCAGCAGGCGACCAGATTCTCCCACGCCGACTCCCCGGCGCGCGAGCGGGGAATCACGTGGTCCAGCGTCAGTTCGGACGCAGGCATGGTTTTCGCACAGTACTGGCACGTGTAGCGGTCCCGCATCATGATGTTCTTGCGGGAGAGGGCTCGCGTCTGGTGCGGGATTCGGCGGTATTCGAGCAGCCGGATGACACTCGGCACGCGCATGGACCGGCGTGACGAATGGATGGCGTGCGAAGTGGTTTCCTCGGCGGCGGCGATGCCCTTCAGTACGAGGACGACCGCGCGCCGGGCCGCACAGATATTGATCGGTTCATAGCTCGCGTTCAGTACGAGCACGGGCTTTTGCAGTCTGGAGGTTGCCAGACTCATCTTGGCTGCTCTTTCCATCCGTTGGTTCTCGCTCCTTGTTCGCTAATCTCTCCAGCGCCGGTCCGCACGGGCCAGCGTGAGCAGGGAGACCGAAGCCGCCCCCGCCCGCTTCAGGGCACTGGCGCACGCGCTGGCCGTGGCTCCCGTAGTGAAAACATCGTCAATCAGTAAAACTCTCCGGCCGCGGAGGTTCATGCCAGGCTTCGGTTGAAATGCCCCCGTAATGTTTAGACGGCGCGCTGCGCTGGTCAGACCGGATTGCGTTGCGGTGGGCCGTACGCGCCGCAGCGCTTTCACGAGCGGTATCCGGCGCCGTTTCGAAATCTCCTTCGCCAGCAGTTCGGCCTGGTTGAAGCCGCGGCGCCAGCGGCGCTTCCAGTGCAGCGGCACCGCAACGACGGCGTCATAGCGGACATCCACCGGCAGCGCGCTTTCCAGATACCGGGAAAGCCGGACGGTGAGCGGCGTCATGCCGGCGTACTTGAACAGGTGGATCAGCTTCCGCAGCGTGCCTTCGTAGTAACCGAAGCTTGCCGCACGGTCGAAACCGCGCAATCCTGAGCGGCAGAGTGCGCAGACGCCGTGCTCATCGAGCGGGTAACGGTTTTGAAACGGAGCATGGCAGGCGGCGCAGAAATACTCCGCTTCGAGCGGCGCCGGTGAGTCCAGACACCCCTGGCAGACGGGAACGGGTGTGAAACCGTCGAGCGCAACCGCACAAATACGGCACTCGGCAGGGAAAAAAAGCGAAAAAAGTCCGTGGGGGATCGCTCGGAAACTGAAGGCGGCCGTTCTCGTCAGCAGACTACTCGAGAAGGCGCACCTCCATCAGGCGGACAATGCCTGGCAACCCTGGGCGGGAAGCACCGTCCTTTGACAACCGGCGAATTCAGAGGGGCATTGCGCCTCGCCATGAATGTCTGCCTGAACCTTCAGTGTACGGAGCCAAATGAGCCGTTGTCAAATGGCCGCACCGGCGCAGCCCGCGAAGGCTGGCGCTACTGGAAAAACGAGAGGGCCATCTTGCTCAGCACGTAAAGAATCCAGAGTGATCCGACCGCTCCGAGTCCGCCAAAGAAGCCGGATTTCGTGAGCTTCGAAAAGCCGAACGAAAGGAATCCGATCTCGAGGAAGCTCAGGATATCGAGCGAGGAGAACAGTGCGTACATGCCTTTCGACGTTTCCGATCTGCTGACAAACGCCCCCACATTGGTCGCCAGCAGATTCGAAAGATCGAGCGCGGATTTATCCGGCGCCGCCACCACCACGATGATCGTCATGATCACGGTCACGAGAAAGTACGGGAAGAACGCCAGGCAGACCATCGCCAGCATGTTCGAATATTTGGGTGCGCGTTTCGTCATCAGGCCGAAGGCGAACAGCGCGCCCGCCGCTACCATCAGGAAGAGCGGGGCTCCCAGCAACACAGCGCAGTAACTGATCCACGTGGCGGCGGGCGAAGTGGCACGTTCGATCGCCTGCTGCATCTGCTCCGGGCTCATATTCGAATTCGCGAGCCGCTGCCGGACGATCAGCTCCATGCCGAGCGTGTGAATGGTGACGGCGCTGGAGGCAAACAGGAGCAGCGCATCCGCAATCATCGGCAATACCCAGGGAGCGCGGCGCTCCGGCAGCGAGGTAAATAACGTACCTGGCTCCGTGAAAACTTCAATCAGCCCGGCCATCTTACTGACTCCTGACTGCGAGGACTCCGATCGTCCCCAGCCACTTTTCCACCAGATCAGGCCATTGCGTAATCGGCTGCTTCGTGCGGCGGAGGCCGAACGCGTGGCCGCCTTCCGCGTAGAGATGCATCTCGACGGGTACCTTCGCGTCTTTCAGGGCAATGTAATACACGAGCGCCTGATTGACGTAATCCACATAATCATTTTCGGCCTGCAGGAGGAAGGTGGGCGGCGTGCGCGCAGTCACGTGGATATCGGGATTCAGGGCGAACTTCTTTTCGTCCGACATCCACAGATGGCCGGGGTAGAGCGCGACCGCGAAATCGGGTCGGCAGCTCTCCCTGTCGGCCGCGTCGATCGGCGCATAGGCGCGTTTTTCGAAATGCGTGCTCATCGCAGCCACGAGATGTCCTCCGGCCGAGAAACCCAGCACGCCGATCTTATGTGGATCGATATGCCATTCGCGGGCGTGGAGGCGGACAAGCCCGAGCGCCCTCTGCGCGTCTTCGAGCGCCAGCGGCGCTTTCGGAGTAACGTGGCATTTGCAGCCATCCTCCCAGTGCGGGCCGGAATCCGGGACGCGGTATTTCAGCAGGATGCAGGTCATGCCGTGGGACGTGAGCCAGTCGCAGACTTCGGTGCCTTCGAGATCGATCGCGAGAATCTGGTACCCGCCGCCGGGAAAGACGAGCATCGCCACGCCCGTGTTGCCGGTCTGGG
>DASZVV010000390.1:0-3927 GCA_035546955.1 Bryobacteraceae bacterium | reverse complement strand
ATACGTGTAGCCATATTGGGACAGAAAGCCGGAGATACCTGGACCAACGAGGAAACCGATGCCGAATGCAATGCCGATCACGCCGAAGGATTTCGCGCGATTCTGGGGCTCCGTCACGTCGGCAATATAGGCCTGCGCGAGCGAAAGGTTGCCGGCTGTGATGCCGTCGATCACGCGCGAGAGAAAGATGACCCACAGCGTCCAGGCGTTCGCGAGAATGAGAAAACCGATAAAAGTTCCGAGCTGGCTCAGAATCAGCAGCGGCTTGCGGCCAATGCGATCGGACCAGCTACCGAGAACCGGGCCCGCCACCAGCTGGCACAGCGCATAGGTCGAAATCAGCAGACCGACAACGGTGTCGGAAGCGCCGAAATGCAGAGCGTAGAACGGCAGCAGCGGCAGAATGATCGTCATCCCCAGGATGTCGACCAGGACGATCAGGAAAATGGGCAGCAGGGGGGAACGGTTAGACGCCAATTCACATGCTACCGCGCGGCCCGCTTAGCCCGGGAAAAACATCCGGATTGCAGCGGCAGCCATGACTGCCACAGTGATCCACGCGAGGGCGAGAACCGGGCGGCTGGCAATGAATTTTCCCATTACCTCTTTCTTCGAAACGAGAAGAATAAGCACTACGAGCATCGGCACGGCGACCACACCATTAATCACGGCGCTCCAGAAAAGCGCTTTCATCGGATTCATGGGAGAGTACTGGAGGACGAGCGCGGCGAGCACACTGATGGTGATCACCCCGTAAAATTCGCGCGCCTCCCGGGCCTGGCGCTCGAGACCTTCCTGCCAACCCATGGTCTCTGCGGCCGCATAGGCGGCGGAACCGGCCAGCACCGGAACTCCAATCAGGCCGACGCCGAGCACTCCCAACGCGAAAAGCAGATAGGCGAAGTTCCCCGCGAGCGGCTTGAGCGCGCTCGCTGCCTTCGCGGCGGTGTCGATGTCCCTGATGCCGGATGTATGGAGTGTCAGCGCCGTGGCCAGAATGATGAAATACGCAGTAATGTCGGAAAAAAACATGCCGGTCAATGTATCCCAGCGAATGCGGCGCAGTTCTCTGCCCGCAGGCTTCGGATTCTCGACAAGCGGCTGGGAGACGGGCGGCACCTGCATCTCCTCCACTTCTTCCGATGCCTGCCAGAAGAAGAGGTAAGGGCTGATTGTCGTGCCAAAGACAGCCACCACGACCGATGCTCCATCCGCATCGAACCGGAAATGAGGCCAGACGGTTCGGCGGACAACTTCCATCCAGGGGATGTGCACCGTAAAGAGCACCGCAGCATAGGCCAGCAAAGAAAGCGTGAGCCATTTCAGAAAACGCACATAGCGGTGATACGGAATAAATAACTGAAGTCCCAGCGTCAGGAAAACCACTCCGATCGTGAGGATGTGCCGGTGGATTCCGGTCACCAACTCCGCGACTTCTCCCATGGCGGCCACATCCGCCGCGATATTGAGGGTGTTCGCGATCAACAGAAGGACTACCACCGTGCGTACGATTGCCGGCGAGAATACCGCCTTCATATTCGCCGCCAGTCCTCTTCCGGTCACGCGCCCAATCAGACCGCACATGTACTGGACGGCCGACATCAGCGGGAAGGCCACCAGCATCGTCCAGAGGATGTTGAGACCGAATCCGGCGCCGGCCTGCGAGTAGGTGGCAATACCGCTCGGGTCGTCGTCGGCGACGCCGGTGATTAGCCCGGGGCCGATCCGGGCGAGCGGGTGACCGTGGAAATGACGCCAATAGCGTCGCTCCCGGCGCTTACCACGTTTTTTTTCAACGAGTGGCGTCATACCCCATCGGCGGCATCGCATGTTGAGGGCCAAAACGGGCGAGTTCGCACAGACCTCATTATTTGGTTAAGACTGCCTGGAGCGCGAGGCGGTCGCCGGCCGAAAGCCCGGAGTGTTTCGCGATATCCGCCCGGGCCGCGATCAGCTTACGATAGCGGCCAAAATACGCATCGATATCGCCGCCATACTGAAACGAGTACATGATGTCATCGAAGTTCGAGGTGTGGCGCAGCCCGAGCGCATGACCGGTCTCATGCACGAACGTCAGAAAGACGATTGTGTCGCGGAGTAAAGGATCGGTCTGGCGCGCGGCATTCGTTCCGGGGAGAATGAACAACTCGGCGCCACGTTTTCCGTCCACCTCTATTGAGCGTGTTTCGCCATAAAGGCCGGGATCCGTCGCCCAATGAACCGTCAGCCGCGCATGCTGGGCGGTAGCGCTCTTTCGGAATACGATGCGACCGCCCGATTCGCGCTGCCATCCGGCAAATGCCCAGCGGGCTAGTTCCTCATCGCCCTGATTGCACCCGGATGAAACCGCGGCGGCCGTACACGGATCAACCCACCAGGTCCACAGATCGGCGGCCTGCAATCCGGCCGTGAAAGCCAGAAACATGAGGAGGAGCCGCGTGACCACGGTCGGATTGTAGCGCAGATGCCCGCTACAATCGTCTACACGTGTTCCAGAAAGTATTGATCGCCAACCGCGGCGAGATCGCGCTGCGGGTTATCCGGACATTGCGCGAGATGGGTATCGGTTCGGTTGCGGTTTATTCCGATGCGGACCGCGCGTCGCTCCACGTGCGCAAGGCGGACGAAGCGGCCCACATCGGGCCATCGGCCTCGCGCGAGAGTTACCTGAATACGGAACGAATCCTGGAGGCTGCGAGACGCCACGGGGTGGACGCAATTCATCCCGGCTATGGCTTTCTCAGCGAGAATGCCGAATTCGCGCAGGCATGTACGGATGCGGGGTTCGTGTTCATCGGACCGCCGGCCTCCGCGATTGCGGCCATGGGATCGAAGACCTCGGCGCGTCATATCGCGCAGAGAGGTGGCGCACCCGTTGTTCCGGGTACCGAGGAAGGGTTGCCGGCATCCCCCGAGGGCAGCGCGACAGCGGCCGGGTTCGCGGCTCGCGCCGGGTTCCCGGTAATGCTGAAAGCAGTCGCGGGCGGCGGCGGGAAAGGCATGCGGCGCGTGGACCGCGCGGAGGATCTGGAATCGAGTTTCGAGGCGGCGTCGAGCGAAGCGCTGCGGGCATTTGGCGATGGGCGCGTGTATGTGGAGAAGCTCATCGAGAACGCGCGGCATGTCGAAATTCAGATTCTGGGCGATCAGCACGGCAACATGGTGCATCTGGGCGAGCGCGAATGTTCGGTGCAGCGGCGGCATCAGAAGGTGATTGAAGAATCACCCTCGCCGCTTGTCGCGGGCCGTCCGGAAATGCGGGCGCGCATGGGTGAAGCCGCCATTCTGGCCGCGCGCGCGGCCGGCTATTACAACGCCGGGACGGTAGAGTTTCTGGCGGATAACGATGGCAATTTCTATTTCCTCGAAATGAATACGCGGCTGCAGGTGGAGCATCCGGTAACGGAGCTGGTCACTGGCCTCGATCTGGTTCGTCTGCAGCTCGAGATCGCGGGAGGTGCGCGGCTGCCCTTCACGCAGGATCAAATCCATCTGCGCGGCGCGGCGGTGGAGTGCCGCATCTACGCCGAAGATCCGGTTCAGAATTTTCTACCATCGCCGGGACGGATCACGCATCTGGCGGAGCCTTCGGGTCCCGGTGTGCGCGTCGATTCGGGCATCTATCCGGGCTGGAGCGTGCCGCTCGAATACGATCCGATGCTGGCGAAGCTCATCGTCTGGGCAGGCACGCGGGAGCAGGCTGTCGAGCGAATGCGCCGCGCTCTTGGTGAATACCAGGTCGCCGGAATTCGTACCAACATCCCGCTGTTCGATGTGATTCTGCGAGATCCCGCGTTTCGCGCAGGCAACCTGCACACCGGATATCTGGACGCCCTGCTGAAAAAGCCGGGACTATTCGATCAGCCGCCTGCGCCGGAACTGGCAGCGATCGCGGCAGCAGCGGTCGCGGTCCATACGAAAGCGGTA